>JAZKBR010000002.1:765317-1065317 GCA_040388535.1 Gemmatimonadota bacterium
CCCCCCCCCCCCCCCTTCCCCCTTCCCGCTTCTCGGCTACGCGATGCCTTTCTTGATCGCGCGCTCGACGATGTCGGCGAAGGTGTCAATCTCGTCGACCGTGGTGTAGACGTTGGGAGTCACGCGGAGGCCGCTGAATTCGGCGTGCACAATGGGAGTCGAGACGATGCGGTGCTTCTCGAGCAGCCAGGCGCCGAGCTTGCCAGGGTCGATCCCCTCGATCGAGAGGAGGGCGATCGCGCCGGAGTAGGGCGTGTTGATCTGCGTCGGAATCGTGACGCGATCGCTCGCGGCGAGCAGGCGCTTGGCCCAGCGGTCGCGCAGGTACCGCAGGCGTGCAACCTTGCGATCGGAGCCGATGCCGCGATGAAACGCGAGCGCCGCCGCAATGGCGTTGTGGTTCGCCGCCGGATGGGTGCCGATCTCTTCGTACTTCCGGATGTTGGTGTTCATCGTTGCCGGGGCGGCCATCATCGGCCAGATGTTCTTGATCTTGGCGTTGCGGACATAGAGGAAGCCGGTGCCGATCGGCGCCAGCAGCCACTTGTGCAGCGAGGTGCCGTAGTAGTCCACGTCGAGCTGGTCGCGGTTGAACGGAAAGTGCGCGTAGGCGTGCGCTCCGTCGACGAAGACCTCGATGTTGCGCTCACGCGCCATCTGAACGATCTCGCGCACCGGGAAGATCTGTCCGGTGAGATTGGTGATGTGCGTGATCTCGATGATCTTCGTCTTCGGCGTGATCGCCTTGCGGAAGACATCGACGAGATAGTCCTGCGACGGCGGCGGCACCTTGAACGACACCTGCTTGAGGACGATGCCATTGCGACGCACCCGCTGGTCCCAGGTCGTCAGCATCCGGCCGTAGTTCTGGTTGGTGACCAGCACTTCGTCGCCCGGCTGCAGGTCCATGCCGAGGATCAGCGTCTCGAGGCCTTCGGAGGCGTTGCGGGTGATGGCGATCTCCTCCACATCACAGCCGAAATCGTGCGCGAGGTCGCGACGCACGCTCTCGATCCGTGGCTCGAGCACCGCCCACATATGATTCGCCGGCAACTCGTTGCTGAACTTGAGATCGCGGATCATCTGCTCGAGCACGTGCGATGGCGTCGGTGAGACGCCGCCGTTGTTGAGATTGATCATCGAGCGATCCGCGTCGAACGCGCGCTGGATCTCGCCCCAGTACGCCTCATCCTCCGCCGCTGCCAGCGGGTTGGCGCTGCCGAGCCGATCGGTCGCGCGCACCACCTGGCGCATTGCCGATTCACGGAAGACCGGAAGGGCGGCGGACGCCCCGGCGAGGGCCTGAATGAAATTTCGGCGCGAGGACATCGTCGCTCCACGAAAGAGTGGGGACCTGAGGGCGGGCTGTGGGGTAGGGAGGGACGATACGCCGTTGGTCACCCGGGCGCCAGCCTGCCAGAGCGCCACGCGGTCAGAAAGGTCTGGCGCGACGCGAGTCCGGACTGCAAGTTCTTCGTTCTCGCCTTTTTTCCTCGATCCCTTGCCGAGGCGTTATGTCCCCCCGACTCTCCCTCTCCGTTGCCCTCGCAGCGTTCTGCCTTGCCGGCTGCGGCTCATCCAGCTCCGGCCCCAGCGACGGCGGCAACACGGCCGCGTTCTCTGCAAAGATCGATGGTGCCGCGTGGAACTCCCTCGCTATCAGCACCTCGGCGCACGGCTCGGCGAACGGAACGTTCACCCTGATCGGTTCGATCACGAGCCCGACCCAGACCTCGATGTCGCTGACCCTCTGGAACATCGGTGCGCCGGGGACCTATCCGATGGGCGTCGGGCCGACGGTCCCCGGTGGGACGGCCACCATCGTCACGGGAGCGCAGTCGTGGTCGACCCCGCTCTCGGGTGCCGCTGGCACGGTCACGGTCACGGCGGTGTCCGCCACGAGCATCACCGGGACCTTCTCGTTCGTCGCCGCACCAGTAAGTGGCGGGGCCACCGGAAACCGCACCGTCACCCAGGGCACCTTCGACCTGCCCGTCACCTCCACCGGCTCGGTCACGGTACCGCTGAATGTTGGCAGCACCTTTGGCGGGACGCTTGGTGGAACCGCGTGGAATGCCGCGACGATCGTGATCGTGGCGGCACCGTCGTCGGGCACGCTCACGATCGGTGCCAGCAACGTCACGCACAGCATCAATATGCTGATCTCGGGATACGCCGGAGTCGGGACCTACACACTCGGAACTGGGGTGCAACGCACGATGACGGTGTTCCTCAGCGGAACTGTCCAGAGCTGGGGCGCCATCGGGTCGCAGAGTACCGGCACGGTCACGGTCACGAGCGCGACGGCGTCGCGGATCAAGGGGAGCTACACTGCTTCGCTCGCCCCCGGCGCCAATACGACCGGAGCCCTGACGTTGACCGGGAATTTTGACGTCGGGCTCCAGTCGCCCTGAGCGCAGGCCGAAGCGTTGGGGAGATCAACGGCGGGTAAGGCAATCCGGGGGGATGGAAACCCGTCCCCCGCTTCCGCGTACTCACGGACAGGCCCCTCTCATCTACCCTACAGGACCTGCCGATGCGCCACCACACTCTGGTTCCCCTCGCGTTCGCCCTCATCCTTGCGGCCCCCGTCACGGCCCAGAGCACCCGAATCCCGAAAAACGGCACCGAAGTACTCGAAAGGATGCGTGCCAAGTACGCGGGGAAGTGGTACCCCACGCTCGAGTTTGCCCAGAAGACCACGCTCTATCGCCCCAACGGCACGCGAGAGGAAGCGTGGCACGAGCGCCTCTGGCAGAGTCCTGCGCGCGGAACCTTGCTGCGGATCGACCAGGGCGATTCCACCCTCGGCAACTACACCATCAATACCGCTGATTCAGGGTACATCGTGCGCGGCGGCAAACTCGCGCGAGCCAGTGCCGACGGGAATTTCTTCCTGCCGCTGATCGAGGGCGTCTATCTGCAGCCGGTTGAGCGCACGGTGAAGGATCTCGCGAGCACGAAGATCGACCTCGGCCGGGTGCGCGAAGGGAACTGGCAGGGGGAGCCGGTCTGGGTCGTCGGTGCGACCGATGCCTCCGACACGACGGCGGCGCAGTTCTGGGTGGATCCGAAGCGGATGGTGGTGGTGCGCGTCCTGATCGGGCTCGCGCCGGGGCAGCCACCGCTCGATGTGCACCTCGAACAGTACGTGGCGACCGGCGGCGGCTGGCTCGCGACCCGGGTCCAGATGTTCATGAACGGGAAACCGGTCCAGATGGAGGAATACTCCGACTGGAAGACCGGGCACCGGATCGACGCCAGGGTGTTCGAGGCGCCGGCCAGGGCGACGCCCTGACTTCTTGAAGATCCTTGCGGTCCCCTCGGGATTGTCGTTCCTTTATTGCTTCCAAACGACATATCCCAAGTACTGACGGGGCCTAGCCTTGACCAGCGCGACCCGCGCCTGTCCGACCTGCCGTACTCCGCTCCCGATGCAGGCGCACTTCTGCCTGAATTGCGGCGCTGCCACACCGACCGAACCGGGGGTCCCCGAACGGGTCGCCCCTACCGGCGCGGTGGAGGTCTCGCGGCTCACCCGGGCCCTGAGCGCGCACTACCGGGTGGAGCGGGTGCTCGGCGAGGGTGGGATGGCGACGGTCTACCTCGCCGAAGACCCCAAGCATCGTCGCAAGGTCGCCGTCAAAGTGATGCGGCCGGAGCTGGCGGAGACACTCGGTACCGAGCGCTTCCTGCGCGAAGTCGAGATTGCGGCACAGCTGAGCCATCCGCACGTGCTCCCGGTCTTCGACTCGGGCACTTCCGAAGGGTTCCTCTACTACGTGATGCCGTTCGTCGACGGCGAGTCGTTGCCGTCGCGGATGTCGCGCGAGAAGCAACTCCCCGTCCTGGAAGCCGTGCGGCTCGCGCGCGAGGTCGCGGAGTCGCTCGAATACGCCCACAGCCGCGGCATCGTGCATCGCGACATCAAGCCGGCCAACATCCTGTTGAGCGCCGGACACGCCCTGGTGGCCGACTTCGGTATTGCACGCGCGATCTCGGGCGGCGGCAAGTCGCTGACGCAGACCGGTCTCGCGATCGGAACGCCGCAGTACATGAGTCCCGAGCAGGCGATGGGCGCGGTCGATGTCGATGGTCGCGCCGACATCTACGCGCTCGGCTGCGTGCTTTACGAAATGATTGCGGGCGAGCCGCCGTTCAGTGGTCCGACCGCTCAGGCCGTGATTGCGCGCTCGTTGACCGAGACGGCGCGCCCACTCACCGCCACGCGCGAGGGGCTGGCGCCCCGCGTGGCGGCGGTGGTCCAGAAGGCGCTCGCGAAATCGCCCGCCGACCGGTACCAGACGGCAGCAGAGATGGCCGAGGCGCTGCGTGCGGCCGAAGACCAGGTGCGCGATGGCAGCCGCGAAACTGCGGTGGCGAGTGGCGTGCCGAGTGGCAAGCTGTGGCTCGCGTTCGGCGTGCTCGCACTCGTGGTGCTCACCGGTTTCGTGGTGGCGGCTGTGCGTCGCGGCTTGCCGACCTGGGTGCTGGGAATCGCAGGGCTGCTGATCGGTGGCGGCGCACTGGCGTTGTTCCTGACATCGCGTGCTGAAGCAAGGCGCCGCGATCATCAGCCGGCGAAGAAGCTCGACGCGCTGCTCAGCTGGCGTAACGCGGCACTCGGCGGCGTCGCGGCACTCGCGGTCTGGGCGATGACCGCCACGATGCTCGCAGTCGGACCTACGACGAGTGGCGGGAGTGGTGGCCTGAAGAAGGTGGCCATCCTGCCGTTTGTGAATCAGGGTACCGCCGAGGACGCCTACTTCGCCGATGGCATTGTGGATGAAGTACGCGGCAAGCTCGCCAAGATCGGTCAGCTGACAGTAATCGCTTCGGCCAGCGCCGATCAGTATCGCAACAGCACCAAGACGCCGGTGGAGATGGCGAGCGAGCTGGGTGTGGACTATCTGCTGGTCGGCAAGGTGCGCTGGGCGGGTATTGGCGGGGTGCGGCGGGTGCAGGTCGTGCCGGAACTGGTCGATGGCCGGACGGGGGCGACGACCTGGTCGCAGCCGTTCGAAGCAGGCATGACCGATGTCTTCCAGATGCAGACCTCGATCGCGTCACAGGTCGCAGGGGCCCTCGGTACCGCGCTTGGCAGCCACGATCAGGCGGAGCTCGCGGCGCGGCCGACCACGAACGCCGCAGCGTACGATCTCTACCTCAAGGGGCGTGCGATCGCGAGCAACGCCGCTGCATCACAGCGCGAGGCAGCCGGGTACTATGAGCAGGCGGTGGCGCTCGATTCCACCTTCGTCGATGCCTGGGCACGGCTCGGTGCAGCATGGACGAGTGTCTACAGCAACGGGACGCGCCAGACGGCCGAGGCCCAGCGCGCGAAGGAGGCGATCGATCGCGCGCTCCGCCTCGATCCGAATTCGGGGTCGACGCATATGGCGGCGGCCCGGTATCAGTCGCTGGTGACTCGCGATGTCGAGGCCGCTGATCGCGAAACCAACCTCGCACTCGCGGCCGCCCCGAAGGACCCCAACGTTCTGACCCTCTCCGCCGGGACCGACGTCCGGGTCGGCCGGTTCGATGCGGCGCTTGCCAAGCTCGCGCGTGCGCGGGAGCTCGACCCCCGTTCACAGGCCACCCTCGCCTCGCTGTTGACGACGCTGGTGTCACTGCACCGCATCGATGAAGCGATCGCCGTCGGTGAGCAGGCCGTTGTGCTCAAGGCAACGGACCTGGGGACGGTGCAGTACCTCGCGATGGCATACGTGATGAAAGGCGATATCGCAGGGGCACGTCGCACCGTTCGTGCTGCGATCGGGCCAACCCCCGCCACTGAGGTGGTCGCGTACTTTGCCGGCTACAATGAATTTTCCTGGGTGCTCGAGCCGGCGGAGCAGGATCTCCTCTTCCGACTCTCGCCGGCGGCGTTCGACAACGATCGCGCCTGGTGGGGCCAATCGCTGGCGATTCTGGCGCAGCAGCGTGGCGAGATGGCGCGGGCCCGCGCCTATGCCGATTCGTCACTGGCGACATCCGCGTCCCAGTCGGCGGCGAATCCGAAGGACCCGCAACTCCATACGCTGTACGGGGTGATGCTGGCGCTGGTCGGGAAGACCGCAGATGCGGTGCGGGAGGGAGAGCTGGGGGTGCAACTAGCGACCAGCCAATCGATGTCCGACCCGAACTACTTCTATGGCGAACTCCAGCTCGCACGCATTTACACGATTGCCGGGATGAAGGAGAAGGCCGCGGTCATGGTGGAGCAGGTGACGCGAGCGAATTACGTACTGACGGCTGCGCGCCTCCGAATCGACCCGAGCTTCGCCTCGCTCAAGGGGACGCCGGCCTTCGACAAGCTGCTCAAGGAAACGGCCGGGAGCACCAAGCCGTAGGAGGTCAGAAGTGTGTGAGGGCACCCGAGCTGCCACTCCCCTCGCGCGGGCGCCGCGCTACTCTCACACCACGCGCACGACCTGACGCCCACTCCGGAGCTCTCGATGCACTCCCGCCATTTGCTCTCCCTGCTTGTCGTCCTGGCCGCTACCCCACTCGCTGCACAGGCGCCCGCTGCGGCTGCCAGTTCAGAAGAAGCCAACGTCCGCGCCACCGTGAAGGAGTATCTCCACGGCCTCAAGTTCAACGATGTGAAGAGCTTCGAGCGGACCTTCACGCCCGACGCGAAGTTGATGTTCATCAACCGCGGCGGCCAGATCGGCCAGCTCACCCAGCCCGACTGGTATCGCGGCTTCGCGACCGTGGCCGGGAAGGAAGAAGCCGGCGAGTTCGAGGTACTGGCCGTTGACATCACCGGCAACGCGGCGTCGGTCAAGGTGCAGGAGACGTATCCCAAGTCGGTGTACGTGAATTACCTGTCGATGCTCAAGGTCGGCAACGAATGGAAGATCGTGAACAAGATCTACAACGCGCGAACGCGCTGACGTTCATCGCGACTGCTGGAGTGATGCCAGGCGCCGCTCAAGGAAGCGCCGCTCCGGCGCCTGGGTGGTGAGTTCGAGGGCACGACGATACGAATCGGCGGCGACGTCGAGTTGTCCGAGCTGACGGCAGAGGTCGGCACGGGCCGCGTGGGCGAGGTGATACTCCTCGAGGTCACCGTCCTGCAACAGTTGGTCGACCAGCGCGAGGCCAGCCGCGGGACCATCGCGCATGGCGATTGCGGCGGCCCGGTTGAGCTCAACCACCGGCGATGGTGCCACCCTCCGCAGGAGATCGTAGAGGCCCACGATCTCTGCCCAGTCGGTGTCCTCGGGTGTTGCGGCTTCGGCATGGATCGCCGCAATCGCGGCCTGCAGCCCATACTGGCCGGTGGCACGCCGTTTCAATCCACGTCGGACCAATGCCACTCCCTCGGCGATTTGCTCCCTGTCCCATTCTGCGCGATCCTGTTCGCTGAGCAGGATCAGGTCGCCGGCGGCATTGCTTCGCGCGGCGCGGCGCGCATCCTGGAGGAGCATCAGGGCGAGCAGTCCGAAGACTTCGGGCTCGGGGAGGAGTTCGACCATGAGCCGACCGAGCCGGATCGCCTCACCCGCGAGATCGGCGCGGGTCACCACCTCACCAGAAGTTGCCGAGTACCCTTCGTTGAAGACCAGATAGATCACCTGCAGCACGGTGCCGAGTCGTTCGGGAAGGTCAGCACGTTCGGGCAGCTGGAAGGGGATGCCGGCGTCGCGAATCTTGGCCTTCGCACGGACGATGCGCTGCGCGAGCGTCGGTGCACCGATCAGGAAGGCACGCGCGATTTCCTCGGTCGCGAGCCCGCACACCTCACGGAGAGTCAGGGCGATCCGGGCATCGGGCGGAAGCGCGGGGTGACAACAGGTGAAGATCAGCCGCAGCCGATCGTCCTCGAGGCCCGGCTCCTCCCAGGCGACCGCAGGAATGCTCGATTCGAGTCGATCGGCATCGGCCAGGAGGCTCTGATCGAAGCGAGCGCGGCGACGGAGACGGTCGATCGCCTTGAAGCGCCCGGCGGAAACCAGCCACGCGCGAGGATTGCCGGGGAGTCCGGCGGTAGGCCATTGCTCGACGGCTGCGGCGAAGGCGTCCTGCAACGCCTCCTCGGCGAGATCGAAATCGCCGAGGAGACGAATCAGGGTCGCGAGGACCGCTCGGGACTCGCTGCGATAGAGCGCGTCGAGTTCCCGCTCCATCTCAGGACGGTCCCATCTCCAGGATCGGGCGGACCTCGATCGAACCGATGCGGGCCGAGGGAATCCGCGACGCAATCTGGGCTGCCTCGTTGAGGTCCTTCGCGTTGATGAGGTAGTAGCCGCCGAGCTGTTCCTTCGTTTCGGCGAACGGTCCGTCGGTCATCGAGACCTTGCCATTGCGAATGCGCACGGTGGTGGCGGTCGAGGTGGGCTGCAGCGGATTGCCACCGATGTAGTGACCGCTCTCCCGCACCGATTCGGTGAAGGCGCGATATTCTCCGAAGAAGGCGCCGCTTTCGGCCGGGGACATCTCGCCCAGCATCTTTTCTTCGTCGTAAATCAGGCAGAGGTAACGCATGGTGCACTCCTTGAGCAGGTGAGGAAGTTGGTGCGTACCTCATAGTCGACCGGGGAAGCCCGAAATCGACATCGACCCTCCGGTGCTACTTTTGCAGCGCCGGACCCACAGTATCGCCCGGGGAGCTGCCGATGGGGAAGGGGAGAATCGAGGCCTTCAGCGATGGCGTGCTCGCCATCATCATCACCATCATGGTGCTCGAATTGAAGGTGCCGCACGGCGCCGACCTGGCGACACTGCAGCCCCTCATTCCGGTCTTCCTGAGCTATCTGCTCTCGTTCATCTATATCGGGATCTACTGGAACAATCACCATCACACGTTTCAGGTGGTGCACAGCGTCACCGGACGGGTGCTCTGGGCCAATCTGCACCTGCTCTTCTGGCTCTCGCTGGTGCCGTTCGTGACCGCGTGGATGGGGGAGAATCATTTCGAGCGGGGGCCGGTCGCCCTGTATGGCGTGGTGCTCTTCAATGCCGGTGCGGCGTACTTCATCCTGCTGCGGGCGCTGATCGCCCACCACGGGGCCGATTCTCCGATCGCCCTCGCGGTGGGTCGCGACCGGAAAGGGATCGCGTCCAACGTCATCTACGCCATCGCGATTGCCTGCGCATTCATTGACCCGCGCATCTCCTGTGCGCTATATGTGGTCGTCGCAATGATCTGGATTCTTCCGGATCGCCGGATCGAGCGGGTGCTGGTGAGCGAATAAACGAACGAGGCCCCGGCGCCGTGCAGCGCCGGGGCCTTGTTCGTTCCATTCTGGCGACCGCTACGAGATCGCCTGGATGATGCGCTCGATCAGCGCCTTCACGTTCGCCGCATCGCCCGCCGTCAGTCTCCCCGATCGCACCATCGCATCGAGTTCGTTGAGGAAGGCGCTGAGCTGGCCGAACGCGGCATTGGTGCCGCCGTTGCCGACGCTCTTAGCTGCAGCGTCGAGCTTGGCCGCCAGCGAATTGGCGTTGCCCTTGTTGATGACCCCGGCATTTGCGAGCTGTTCGATCAGCGCATTCGCATTGCCAACCCCTTCGGCCGGCGTCAGCACCTTGATCACCCGAGTGCTCGTGCCGCTGGCATCGTCATCCGCGACGCGCACACTCACCGTGAACGAGCCCGCGCTGGAGTAAAGGTGCGAAAGCGCGAAGGTCTTGCCGGAGAGCGCCAGCGGCTGGATGCCGGAGCCATCACCATAATCCACCGTGGCGTTCCAGCTGTCGGCACCGGGATCGGTGAAACTGCCGCTACTGGTGAAGATCTCGCCGGGGAGCAGGGTGGCACCGGCGAAGGTGCTCACCGAAGGCGCGACGTTGCTCACCGTGGCGCTGGCGAACACAGTGTCGGCGAGCCCGCGAATATCGGTGGCAATGAGCCGTACCGTGTACCCACCGTCCTGCGCATAGGTATGGCTGACGTTCACACCGGTCGCCGTGGCGCCGTCACCGAAGCGCCAGGCATACGTCAGCGCATCGCCATCAGGATCACTCGAGCCGCTCGCACTCATCGCGACTGACGATCCCTCAGTGGCGGCATACGGCCCGTTGAGCACCGCGACCGGGGGCTTCGTGTTGCTTTCGACGGCAATTTCGATGTCATTGCGCAGGAGGGCGAGGAGATCGTATCCGCTCAATGCCTCCACCGCATCGACGGTGGTCTTGTAGCTCTCCCAGTTGACGTTCCGGACGCCAGGCTCGTTGGGCATGATGACCGCAATCACCTGAAGGTCACTGATGCTCTGGACATCGGCGAGTCCCTTATCGTGTGGCATGATGACCGCGACTTTCCACGTCTGCGCGGGAATGGTGATGATCCCCTGGTCCTTGATGGTGCCCTTGCTCCCCGCGACACCAGCGATGACGTAGACCTCCTTGTTCTGGAGGCGGGCATAGTCACCCAGCACATTCTCGAAGTTCGCCCAGGGGCCCTGATTCAAGTCGGCGGCCTGTGGCACGATGTTGCTGAAGTAGAACGTGGTCGCGTTGTCGAGCGAGGCCGAGGTCCGGTCGAAGGAACGGGCGAGGTGGCCGCGATCGATGCCGTAACCGTGATAGGCCCCGGCCCCGGTGTAATCCGCCGTGGTGTAGCGGGTGTAGGCTGCGGGGAGCGCGGGATCGTACGTGAAACAGTCGCAGCGATCCTCGGCGCCGAACTGCGTAACGTCGATGTCGTAGGCGACCCAGTTCGGGGTCCCGCGGTTCTTGTTGAACGAGAGAGTGTACTGATCCCGGCGAATGATGAAGTCGTCGCTGGCGTCGGCATCGGTTGGCTCGCCGAATTCGGCATTGCCGGCATATAGCGCCGTCGCACTCGCCACCGCGATCCTGGTGGGGAGCGAGGTGGTGCCGGTGGTGATGCCGTCGGCAGCCGTCGCACGGATGACCGCCATCCCGGGTGCCAGTGCGGTCATCACGCCATTCTGGTCGATGGACGCGATCGCCGGCGTATCGGAGGACCAGGTCACGGTGGTGTTGATCACGGTCCCGGAGCCGTTGCGCACGGTGGCGAAGATCTGGTCCTGGAAGCCGACCGGGAGGGCCGGATCGGAAGAGATCCTGCCGCTGAAGGCGATGGTGTTCGCCGGCGGCGGCACGACGCCCCCGCTGTTGCAAGCCCCGAAGGTCGCGGTCGCGGGCGCCTGCCACGCGCCGGCCGCGGTGCGCTGGAGCGATTGCCCAACTGGTGACGAAGTGGCCTCGCTGACGACGATATCAGTCGAGGTGATGCCGTTTGCAGGTCCGGTGGTCGCGGCGAAGGCCCCCTCATAAGAGAGGAATTCGACAATCTGTCCGAGATTGTTGACGAGGGCCATCCCATCGGGCGACCCGTTCTGCACGCCATTGACGGGATACGTCACGACCACGACACCACGGGTGGAGCAGGTGGCGGGAATCGTGCCGGTGAGTGCCGTCGTGTTGTACGCCGCACCCCCGTTGCCATCATAGAGCACGATGCTCCAGCCCGTCAGCGACGTGCCCGCAGGACCTTCGATCTCGATGGCCTCGTTGGCATCGGTGCCGACGTTGTCATAGTGCAGCTCGCTGAAGCGGACTTCGGGCGGGCCGGGTGGTGGCGGTGGTGGCGGTGGGGGTGGGGGTGGCGGCGGTGGTGGAGGCGGCGGGGCGATCACGTCCTCGTCGTTGCAACTGCCAAAGGACGAAGCGCCTGGCCCGCTCCACGCCCCGGTGCCATCGCGCTTGAGCGACATTCCGAGGGGCTCGGTTCCGGCTTCGGTCACACCGACATCGGTCGAGGTCACTCCATTCGCGGCCCCACCGACGCCGGCGAAGACGCCCTCGTAGGAGAGGAACTCGACCAGCACTCCTCCCGGACCGACGAGGGCGATGCCGTCGGGGGAACCATTCTGGATGCCGTTGGCGGGATAGGTCGTCACCACGACGCCGCGTGCATTGCACCCGACCGGAATGGTGCCGCTCAGCGCCGTGGTGTTGTACACGGCGCCGCCGGTGCCGTTGTAGAGTACCAGCGAGTAGCCGGTGAGATCAGTGCCGGCTGGCCCGGAGACTTCAATCGCCTCGCCCGCATCGGTGCCGACATTGTCATAGTGGAATTCGCTGATGCGCACCGAGGGCATCACGACGCGAGCGACGCCGCCTGGTGCGAGCTCGGTCGGCGAGGTGCCGGTAATCGCCGGGGCGCGATCACTGCAAGAACCAGTGAGGAAGGTCAGCGCCAGCAGCGCGAGACTTCCGTGGCGAACACGCATGAGAGGTTCCGGGTCGGATGGTGACGCAGGCCGCGCCGTCGCAGTGCGACGGCTGGTGGCTGATGCAGCAGATTGTCGGGGAATCGTGACTGGAGAAAGCTAACGTCGAATGTTGACGAATCGCCAGCAGAATGCATCGAGCGGGTCACAGTCGAGCGTTGCAGCGGCGCCACACTTTGGCGACACGATCTCGTGCCGTGCGTTACTCCCCGATCATCGGCTCGATCATCTCCCGTTCGCGCGGCGCGATGTGCGGTGAATCATTGAGGAGCCGGGCGCAGCTGTTCCAGCGCAGAATGGCGTCGTCGTCGTCGACCGGGCGGATCGCTTCGGCTCGCTCGTAGAGCGCCATCGCCTCGGTCAGCCATTCGTGCGCGTTCTGGCTCGCTCCCGGGGTGCGCTTTTCCAGTTGCGCCCGGGCGCGGCGTTCGCAGATGATCCCGCCGTAGTAGGCGCGCTCATACTCGCCAGTAAAGTGCGAGAGGGTCTCCCGCGCCCGGCTTGCCGCCCCTGCCGATTCCGACCCGAACTGATCGGTGCGCGCGAGCAGCAGGACCTGCAACGCCTTCTGGTTGCCGGGGTCGGTGTTGAGAATGTCGAGGCAGATGCTCTCGGCCGCCCACGGCTGGTTGAGCAGCCGATACCGTTCGGCCTTGTCGAGCGCCAGCGGAATCGCGGCAGCGGAAAGCAGTTTCAGTGCGAGCATGGGACGCTCCGGAAACGGTTCGGACTACTCATGAAGTCGACGAGCCACGGACCAGGCGCACCAGCGCCCGGAGCGGATCGTAGAAGCGATCCACCACCCGCTCCTTGAGCGGAATGATCGCGTTATCGGTGATCGCAATCCCTTCGGGACAGACCTTGGTGCAGCACTTGGTGATGTTGCAGTAGCCCACCCCGTCGGCTTCCCGGAGTTCGTCCATCCGGTCGGCGGTGTCAAGCGGGTGCATCTCGAGCGCCGCGATATAGGTCAGGTACCGCGGGCCGACGAAGCTCTCGTGCTTCTGGTGATCCCGCAGGACGTGACAGACATCCTGGCAGAGGAAGCATTCGATGCACTTGCGAAACTCCTGCACCCGGTCGACATCGGCCTGCTGCATTCGCCAGGTGCCGTCCGGGGCGTCGGGCGCGCGCGGCGTGAATTTGCGGATCTTCTTCTTGACCCGGAAATTCCAGCTCACATCGGTCACCAGGTCGCGCACGTGCGGGAAGGCGCGCATCGGTTCGACCGTGACGGGCTTGCTCATATCGAGCTCGTTGAGCCGGGTCATGCACATCAGCCGCGGCTTGCCGTTGATCTCGGCCGAGCAGGAACCGCACTTGCCGGCCTTGCAGTTCCAGCGAACGGCGAGGTCATTGGCCTGGTCGGCCTGGATGCCGTGGACGGCATCGAGCACCACCATCCCCTCGGAGACCTCGGTCGGGTAGTCGACGAATGCGCCGCCGCCGTCGGCGCCGCGCCAGATGCGGAAGGTGGCCTGTGCCATTACTTCTGCTCCTCGATGATGCGGGCCTGTTCGGTGGTGAGCGGGGTAACGGGTTCGCGCGACAGGACCATGGCGCCATCGGCCCCCTGGCGTACGACAATGTTGAAGCGCGCCGCCGCGGGATCCTTGTCAGGGTAGTCCTCGCGGAAATGCCCGCCGCGACTCTCCTTCCGTTCAATAGCAGATCGGGCAATGGCTTCCGAGATGGTGAGCAGGTTGCCGAGATCCATCGCGGTGTGCCAGCCGGGGTTGTACTCGCGGTTGCCGATCGCGCCGACCTTCGCCGCGCGGGTTCGCAGTTGCTGGAGGTGGGCAAGTGCCTCCTGCATCTCGTCTTCGCGACGCACGATCCCCACCAGGTCCTGCATCATCGACTGCAAGTCGTGCTGCACATGGTAGGCACCCTCGGCGTCAACGCCACGTTCGAAGGGCGCCAGCGCGTTCGCCGCGGCACGTTCGACGGCCGCGCTGTCGATGCTGCCGGCGCCCTGCTCCCGGGCGAAGCGCGCCGCATATTCGCCGGCGCGACGGCCGAACACCAGCAGATCGGAGAGCGAGTTGCCGCCGAGACGATTGGCGCCGTGCAGCCCGGCGGCGCACTCGCCGGCGGCGAAGAGACCCGGAACCGACGTCATCTGCGAATCGCCGTCGACCCGAATGCCACCCATGATGTAGTGCGTGGTGGGGCCGACTTCCATCGGCTCCTTCGTGATATCGATATCGGCAAGTTGCTTGAACTGGTGATACATGCTGGGGAGCTTCTTCTTGATGTGCTCCGCGGCGTTCGGCAGGCGATCCTTGATCCAGGAGATATCGAGGAAGACGCCGCCGTGGGGCGAGCCGCGGCCGGCGCGCACTTCGCGCATGATGCAGCGCGCCACGTGATCGCGCGTGAGCAGCTCCGGTGGACGACGCGCCGTCTTGTCGCCCTGGGTGTAGCGCCACCCTTCTTCTTCGGTGTCGGCGGTCTGGGCGCGGTAGTTCTCCGGAATGTCGTCGAACATGAAGCGACGCCCTTCCTTGTTGCGCAACACACCGCCTTCGCCGCGCACACCCTCGGTGACCAGAATGCCTTTCACGCTCGGCGGCCACACCATGCCGGTCGGGTGGAACTGCACGAACTCCATATCCTGCAGCTCGGCCCCGGCCGCATAGGCAAGCGACTGGCCATCGGCCGTGTACTCCCAGCTATTGCTGGTGATGGAGAACGCGCGCCCGACACCGCCGGTCGCCAGGACGACGGCCTTGCACTTGAAGAGCCGGAAGCGGCCGCGTTCGCGATCGTAGCCGAACGCACCCACCACCCGGTTGCCATCCTTCAGCAGCGAAATGATGGTCACTTCCATATGGACATCGATGCCCTGATGGATCGCGTGATCCTGCAGCGTGCGAATCATCTCGAGTCCGGTCCGATCACCCACGTGCGCCAGGCGCGGGTAGCGATGGCCGCCGAAATTGCGCTGCAGGATACGGCCGTCGCTGGTGCGATCGAAGACCGCGCCCCACGATTCCAGCTCGATGATGCGGGCCGGTGCCTCCTGGGCGTGCAGTTCGGCCATCCGGGCGTTGTTGACGTACTGCCCGCCGCGCATCGTATCGGCGAAGTGCACCATCCAGTTGTCGCGGTCATCCACGTTGCCCATCGCGGCCGCGGCACCGCCCTCCGCCATCACGGTGTGGGCCTTGCCGAGCAGCGACTTGCAGACGAGCCCCACGCGCACGCCAGCCGCCGCGGCTTCGATCGCGGCGCGCAGCCCTGCGCCGCCGGCACCAATGATGAGGACATCGTGTTCGTGCGTTTCGTACTCCGCCATCAGAAGAGCCTCCAGTCATGCCAGATACCCATCGAACAGAGGCGGATGTAGATGTCGGAGAAGGCAACCATCACCAGCGAGCACCACGCCCACTTCATATGAGCGCGGTTGAGGCAGCTCGAGCAGTCATAGAGTGTCTTCCGCACCGGGCGCTCGGAGAGGCGATCCATCAGGCCACCCACCGCATGGCGGAACGAATGGCAACCGAGGGTGTAGCCGCCCAGCAGCACGAGATTCGTGGCGAGGATGAGGGTCCCGACTCCGACGCCGAATTCCCGGGTGCCCGCGGCGTTGACGAACCAGAACGCCTCGTACAGATCCTTCGCCAGGAAAAGCAGGAAGGGGATGGCGATGAAGAGAAAGAAGCGATGCAGGTTCTGGAGGATGAGCGGGAAGGAGTGCTCGCCCCAGTAGCTCTTGCGCGGTTCGCCCACGGCACAGTTGACCGGATCGGCCCAGAGTGCCTTGTAGTAGGCGCCGCGATAGTAGTAACAGGTGAAACGGAAGCCGCCTGGCGCCCAGAGAATCAGCAGCGCCGGCGAGAACTTCATCCATCCCGGCCACCATCCCGGCTTCGGTCCGAAGAGCGCGTGAGGCGACGCTCCGAAGATTTCAGGCGAATAGAATGGCGAGATGTAGGAGCCGAAGTAGTAATGGTCGCCCTGAAAGGCAGACCAGGTGGCGTAGACGATGAAGGACGAAAGGATCAGGAAAGTGATCAGTGGCTGAATCCACCACGCGTCCGTCCGCATAGTTTCGCCGAATCGGCGAGGAGCGAGAGGAAGCGGCGCGTGAGCCATCGGAACACTCCCGTGCGGGTTTGCCGACGAACTGACTTGTCTGGGGATGCCACTGACGAGCGGATACCTGCTCTATAACTAATGCGTCTCGCCGGGAATCGCCGCAAGGGCGCTCAGAGCATCCGGAGCATCAGGAAGTCGTCGTCGAGGCGCGCACCGAAGCGAAAGGTTGCCGACCCGGCCACCTCGAACCCGGACTTCCGGTAGAAGGCAATCGGCCGGGGAGCCTCTTGCCAGACCTGGAGATAGATCCGATCGGCACCGGCGGCACGGGCCGTGTCACAGCAGGCCGTCATCAGCGCGTCGGCGATGCCGCGTCCGTGCCACCTGCCGTCGAGGTAGAAGCGTTCTATTCCGGTCGCCCGGCTGCCGCCCACGCCGTCGGGAAACGGGGCATCGCCGGTGGCGGTGTGGGCGTAGCCGATCAGCGTGCCATCGTCGCCTTCAACCAGCAACACCACCACACCTGGTCGTGCCAGCGCCTCGGCCACCAGGTCCGACGCGAAGGCGTGCTCGAGGTACGGGGTGAGGTCGGGCTCGGGATGAGTCGGACCATATGCCTCAACGAAGAGGCGGGCGCCGAGTGCGGCAACCAGGTCGGCGTCGGCAACGGTCGCGCGGCGGATTCGGGTGGTGGGATTCACGGGCTCAATAATAGGAGAAGACTGGCACGGTCTCCACCACTTCTGCACATCTCGGCCCTAGCCCCATCGATACGGCGGGGCCACCTTCACGGTATGCGTCGTGATTCGACCTCTCCCCGCATCGGGTGGCCGCTCCTCTTTCTGCTCGCCGGGCTCGGCTGTATCGGGCTGGCCCTGGCGGAGGCGCAGCGCAGCGCGCGCTCCAACGAAGCGGTCGCGCGGAATGCGCTCTGGGGGTACTCCACCTTCGTGATCTGGAGTTACCGCGAACATCTCACCGAGGCGTTGCGTGCCATGGCGCGTGAGGCCCTCGGCGCCGTGAATCACGGCAACGAACTGCATCTCTCGATGCGGATCCCCAATGCGCCTGAACTTGGGCACTATCTGCCCTGGGATCCCGCCTGTAATTGTCACGTGACGCGCGCTGGTCCGTTGCCGATGGCATTTCTCGGCTTCAAGCTGGGGACTGACACGCTGAACGTGGGGCGAAATCGCGCGACCTCCCCCGATTCCGGCTGGCTGGTCGACCGGCCGCGAGAGCAGTACATCACCGCTGATTCGGGGTACAGTGTTGCCGAGCGGCGGTGGCTGCTGGACACGCTGACCGTGGTCGCGCGCTCCCCGCGCTCTCCCTGGGGATACCAGCTGATTGCCATGGGGCGCGAGGGCGACAGCACCCGGTTGATCGTCAGCACCCTGATGCCGACGGCACGCGGTGACACGATGGTGTATGCGGCCGAATACTCCGGCGAAATGCTGGCAGCGCTGCTCGCGAATGTGCTCGATGCGCCGGGCCTGCTTCCCGAGGCACTCTCGTCGAAGGGGAGCAATCGCGACATTCTGTCGGTGCAGGTGCGTGACACGCGAGGGAAGGCGCTCTTCGGCTGGAACGTGCCGGCGCAATGGCGCATTCCGGCGCAGGCCACGCTGCCGCTGAGCTACGGCCAGATGGTAATCCAGCTGCAGATTCGACCGGAGCTGACCGACAAGCTCACGATCGGCGGTCTGCCGCGTTCGCGGCTGCCGCTGCTGCTGGCCCTGCTGCTGCTGGCGGCCGGACTCACCGTGGTCGCGATGGTGCAATTGCGGCGTGAAGCGCGATTTGCACGCGATCGCGCCACCTTCGTGGCCAATGTCTCGCACGAATTGCGCACGCCGCTGACCCAGATCCGGCTGGTGACCGACATGCTCCGCCTCGGACGCGAAGCCGATCCTGCCCGACGCGAAGCGGCGCTGGCCCTGGTGGATCGTGAGGTGACGCGGCTGCAGCATCTGGTGGAAGGCGTACTGCGCTTCTCTCGCGGTGAGCGCCCCGACGACGCGACACCACGCGAGCCGGTCGATGTGGCCGCCGAGGTCCGCAGTGTGGTGGCCGAGTTCGCACCGCTGGCGGCACCACGCCGAGTCAGCATCGAGGTGGCTGTCGAAGGAGACGCGGTTGCCGCGCTGCGCGCCGGCGCGCTGCGTCAGGTGCTGCTCAATCTGCTCGACAACGCGGTGAAGTACGGACCGGACGGGCAGACGGTGCGGGTCAAGGTGCAGGCGATGGCTGGTGGTGGTGCGCGACTCGTGGTGGCCGATCAGGGGCCGGGGGTGTCGCGGCAGGAGCAGGACCGGATCTGGCAACCCTTCCAGCGCGGGGGCGAGGCCGTGACGCGCGCGGCTGGTGGCAGCGGCATCGGCCTCACCGTGGTGCGCGAGATTGCCGAACGCCACGGCGGTACCGCACGGGTGGCAGAGAATACCGGTGGCGGGGCGACCTTCATCGTGACATTCCCCGGTGGGCACGCCTGATGTCGCGGATCCTGGTGGTCGAAGACCAGCGCGAACTGGCCGAGCTGCTGGCGCAGAATCTCGGCATGGAAGGCTTCGATGTTCGCACGGTGGCCGATGGCCGCGAGGTGGTGCCGCTGGTCCGCGCGTGGCGGCCCCACCTTGTGATTCTCGATCTGATGCTTCCCGGCATCGATGGTTTCGAGGTCCTGCGCGCCCTGCGGGGTATTCATCGTCACCTGCCCGTGATCATCCTGTCGGCGCGCGGCGAGGAGGCCGACAAGATCCGCGGCTTCCGCCTCGACGCCGACCAGTATGTCACCAAGCCGTTCGGCCTCGTGGAGCTGCTGGAGCGCGTCCATGCGCTCCTGCGTCGCGCCGCGACGGCCGAGTCGCCGGGGGCGATCGAGCGGATCACCTTCGGCGATGTGGAGATTGTTCCAGCAGCGCACTCGGTGACACGAGCCGGTGAGGCGGTCACGCTCTCGCCCAAGGCCTTCGCGCTGCTGCTGGCTCTGGTGCGCCGCGAGGGAGCCGTCGCCCAGCGCTCGGTGCTGTTGCGCGAGGTCTGGGGCTATCAGGCGCTCGTGCTCTCTCGCACGGTGGATTCGCACGTCGCCGAACTCCGCCGGAAGCTGGAAGTCGACCCGGCCAACCCGCGCCACATCCACACCGTGTTCAAGACGGGATACCGTTTCACAGCCTGAACGTCTGCCGGTCCGCACAACTCCTGCACGACTCCCACACCGTAGCACCACCACGCAGAGCGCACCCCAGCGCACCATTCAATGCGTGTCCGCCGCACTCGCGCAGCGGACCAGTCACTGTCGTGGAGCGTCTCATGTCTTCGATCGCCTTTCCCGTTGCACTCGTCGGCTTCGCGCTGGTGGTGGGGGCCGCGCTTCCCGTGGTGGCCCAGCTTCCCACCGGGCAGCAGCTGGTGATCTCGCCGCAAGCTGCGGCGAAGTTCGTGAACGATGGCAAGACCGTATTCCTGCAGGTGGGAGAGAAGGGCAGCTACGACAAGGAGCATGTGCCGGGGGCGCAGTTCGTGAATATGCAGATCCTCGCCGCGCCGCGGACTCCGGGTGGACTGGCGCTGGAAGTTCCGCCGGTGGATTCACTCAAGGCCGCGATTGAGCGTCTCGGCATTTCCGACCAGTCGCGGGTGGTGGTGATGTTCAGCGACGAGTGGGGCACCCCATCCACTCGTCTGCTCTTTACCCTCGGCTACGCCGGCCTCGGCGCGAATGCATTCCTGATGGATGGCGGCGTCGAGGGATGGAAGCGTGCGGGCCTACCGCTCACCACCGCAGTGGTGGTGCCCAAGTCGGGCCACTTCACCCCCAGGCCGTTGCCGTCACTCATTGTCGATCACGCGTACGTCGAAGCGATGCGACCCACCGGCCGGGCCCGTCTCGTCGACGCGCGTGATTCCGTCTTCTTCTTCGGACCGTCCACCGACCGGGTCAAGGCGGGACACATCCCCGGCGCCGTCTCGCTTCCCTTCGGCACCTTCACCGACGATTCGATGCGGATCCTGCCGAAGGCCCGGATCGAACAGATCTTTGCCGCCGCCGGCATCGCACCAGGCGACACGGTCGTGGCGTACTGTCATATCGGTCAGCAGGGAACGATGGTGCTCTGGGCCGCGCGCATCGCCGGCCATCCGGTGAAGCTCTACGATGGCTCGATGAACGACTGGACCAATCGCAAACTGCCGCTCGACAGCACCGCGACTCCCGTCGCCAGGAAGGGGTGAGCGATGCGACAGATCCGACTGCTCGTCGGGGCGCTGCTGGCCGGTGTCGCTGCTGCCGGTGCGCAGCTCCCCACCGGTGAACAGCTGCTGGTCACCTCCGCGTGGTTGAGCGCGCACCTCAACGATCGCGACCTGGTGCTCCTGCATGTCGGTCGTCCGGAAGAGTATGCCACCGCTCATATCGCCGGGGCCCGCTTCGCCGAGCAGCGGGATTTCGCCTCGGACGAAATGCCGATGCTCGAGATGCTCCCCGAAGCGCAGTTGCGGCAGAACCTCGAACGGAATGGCATCGGCGACCAGACTCGGGTCGTGGTGGTCTTTGGTCCGGGTTCGGTCGACAATGCGACCCGGCTCTACTTCACGCTCGGGTATGCCGGACTCGGCACCCGCGCGCTCTTCCTCGACGGCGGGCTGGCGGCCTGGCAACGCGCCGGCAATCCGGTGACCGCGGTCGTGCCACCAGCTCCGACAGCGGCCCACTACACCGGCAAGATGCTCCCGGCCGCCGTCGTGAATTCGCAGCAGGTTGTTGCGCTGCAACACGCGGTGCAGCCCCGCCTTATCGATGCGCGCGCAAGCGTCTACTTCAGCGGACCGAAGACAGCAATGATGGCGCAGGGGCATATCCCCGGTGCGATCAATATTCCCTACAGCAGCCTGGTGGACGACGCCGAACAACTCCTGCCGCGCGCCGCACTGCTGGAGAAGTTCACCGCGGCGGGCGTGCGCCCGGGAGACAGTCTGGTGGTCTACTGCCACATCGGGCAGCAGGCCACGGTGGTATTGCTCGCAGCGCGGGTACTCGGACATCCGGTCCAGCTCTACGACGGCTCGTTCCACGACTGGTCCAATCGCAAACTCCCCACCGACAACGCTTCGGCCAGCGCGAAGCGCGCGCCGTGACTTTGCGTCGTCCCTACGCGGATCCGATCATCGCCGGCGTTCTGCTGGGCCTGGTCCTGCTCGTCACCCTGGTGGTGACGGGTCGCGGCCTCGGAGCGTCCGGTGCGTTCGCCAGCGCGGCTGCTGCCACCGTGCACGCGGTGGCGCCAGCGCACGCCCAGTCGGGTACCTACATCGCCGACCGGATCCCCGATGGCCCGGCGGGGCTGCTCGGAGACTGGCTGGTGGTGGAGTTGCTCGCCGTCGCGGTTGGTGCCTGGCTCTCGGCACGTTTCGCAGGCCGGCTTCGTGGCGCAGGAGCTGCGGGTGACCCGGACCAGAGTCGTTCTCGATTGCTTCGCGCCCTCTCGGGTGGCGCACTGATGGGCGCGGGCGCACGCCTCGCTCATGGCTGCACCAGTGGACTCGCGCTCACCGGTGGTGCGATGCTTTCGACCGGGGCATGGCTGTTCATCCCGGTGGCCTTCGGGAGTGCCTTTGCCGCCGCGTTCGTGATGCGACGCCTCGCCGCTTCGCGCGTGATCCCGTGATGGCGCCGCTTTTCGAGGTCGCTCCCGCCGTCACGGCCGTTCCTGTCGGGCTCGCCTTCGGCGCCGCCCTCGAACGGGCCGGCTTCGGTGTGCCACGCACCATCGCGGCGCAACTCGCCGGCCGCGACTTCACCGTGATGAAGGTGATGTTCTCGGCGATCATCACCGCGATGCTTGGTCTCTTCTGGGCCGGTCGATTCGGCTGGCTCGATCTCTCCCGGCTGGCGCTCCCGCCGACGGACCTGCAGCCACAGCTGATCGGCGCGGTGATCTTCGGGGCGGGCTTCGCCATCGCATCGCTCTGCCCAGGGACCGCGTGCGTTGCCGCCGGCACCGGTCGCCGTGACGGGCTCGCGACGATCGCCGGTCTCTTTGCTGGCACGCTCGTCACTGCCGAACTATGGCCGCTGCTCGGGCGCGTCGCCGAGAACAGACTCCGCGCCGATGCCACGCTGCCCCACGACCTGGGGCTCTCGAGCGGCGTGACCGTTGCCCTGCTGGTCCTGATCGCCTTTGGGGCGCTTGGTGTGGGCGGGTACATCGAACGACGCGTCGGGACCGAGCGCAATCCGGTACGACACAGCGCGCACGTGGTGCTGACCACGATCGCCGCGGTGCTGGCGCTGTTCGCGGCGGTGCCACTCGGTGCGGACGAGGCCCCGCGCACTGGCAGTTCGGTGAGCGACGTCGCGCCACTCGATCTCGCAAGGTGGATCCACGATCGTCGCGCCGGGCTGCGAGTCATCGAGGTGTCCGACCAGGTCGACACCATGCTTTACCAGATTCCCGGCGCCATTCACCTCGCGTCGACCGACGTCGACACACTGTCGTTCTCGCCCGACGAGACGATTGTGCTCTACAGCAAGGCGACAACACTCTCGAGTGATGCGCTCACGCGTCTGCAGCGTCGCGGGGCAATCGGCGCACGACAACTGCGCGGCGGACTCTCGGCCTGGGAACAGGAAGTGCTTTCGCCAGTGATTCCACCAGCCACGGACAGCGCCGGAAACGCGGACTTTGCACGGATCCGCAGCCTGAGCAACTATTTCGGTGGCCGACCGGTGGCGCAACGAATCCCGGGCGAAGGCCGGCGGCAGCGGCGGCGGAATACGTGCTGACAGAAGTCGAAGTCACCTCCGATCGCTGGTTCAGCGAGTGGCGCGGGCGTGAGCTGTCACGCGTGGATGCGGCCGGGCTCACCTATCTCGACTATGGCGGCGCGGCGCTGCACCCGGCGTCGCTCCTCCGCGATGACCTCGCCCGGCTCGATCGCACGGTGCTCGGCAATCCCCATTCGCAGCATGCCGCCTCACGCGGTGCCACGCATGATCTCGACGCTGCGCGCGAGGCAATCCTTGCCTTCCTCAACGCCGATCCGGACGAATACGCCGTGGTCCTGGTGGCGAATGCGTCGGCGGCGTGCCGCGTGGTGGGCGAAGCGTACCCGTTCGACGCAGCGACACCGCTGCTACTCACGGCCGACAACCACAATTCGGTCAACGGTATTCGCGAGTTCGCGACCGGGCGTGGTGCCCTGGTTACCACCATTCCACTCGATGATGAATTGCAGTTGCTGGATCCGGTAGAGGTACTGGCGCAGTCTAGCGGAGGGTATGGTGGCCTCCTCGGCTTTCCCGCGCAGTCGAACTTCTCGGGCGTGAGGCACTCCCTCGAACTCATCGACGTGGCACACCAGCTCGGCTATCGCGTGCTGCTCGATGCAGCCGCCTATCTGCCGACGATGTCACTCGATCTCTCGGCGGTTCGCCCCGACTTTGTGGTGCTCTCGATCTACAAGATTGCCGGTTACCCGGCGGGGCTTGGCGCGCTGGTGGCCCGTCGTGACGCTCTTGCTGCGTTGCAGCGCCCCTGGTTCGCTGGCGGCACAGTGGAGTGGGCATCCGTGCAGAGCGGCGTGCACCGGTTGCGCCACGGCGCCGAAGGCTTCGAGGATGGGACGCCGCCGTTTCTCGCGGCCGGGGCGGTGCCGCCGGCACTTGCGATGGTACGTGGGCTGCAACCGCGGCTGCGCCGTCAGCTCGCCTCGCTCACCACCAGTATGCTCGACGGTCTCGGCGCACTGCGGCACGAGAATGACGCACCGCGGGTGTCAATCCACGGCCCGCGCAGTTGCGCCGACCGCGGCGCCACGGTGGCGTTTACCCTGCTTGAGGCCACCGGCGACGTGGTGCCGTTCTGGGAAGTGGAAGCGAAGGCATCCGACGCGGGCCTGGCGCTGCGTGGCGGCTGCTTCTGCAATCCTGGATGTGCCGAGCGGGCGCTCGACTTTCCGACCGATGCCGCATCCCGCTTCGCGGCGATCGGGCCGGCCTTCGATTATCCCCACGCGGCCGCAGCGCTCGGTCGGCGCGCCGTCGGGGCGTTGCGCGCCTCGCTCGGCCTCGGCAGCGTGCAGCGCGATGTGGACCGGCTGATGGAGTTTCTGCGGAACTACGGGTGATGGGTGATGGGTGACGGGTCGGAGTGTCATCCTGCACTCCCCATCACCCGTGACCCATCACCCGTCCCCCTTCGACCTACTGCTGGCAGGCGCCGTGCGGGTCGGGCTTCGGCTTGTCGACCAGCGGACGATGGTCGAGGTTCGCGACGCGGGTGCCCATATCGGCCACGAAGCGTGCGACCCGGGCCATGTGGGTGTAGTTGATGTACTGCGGCTCGTCGGTCACCTGGTGATAGTCGGCGTGACCACCGGTGGTGAAGAAGATGATCGGAATGCCGTAGCGCGCGTACTCGTAGTGATCGCTGCGGCAATAGATGTTTTGCGGATGGCCGTCAGCGTCGAGTTCGTAGTCAAACTTCAATCCGTGCTTGCCCACCGTGTTGGTCTTCACCGCCAGATCGCCCAGTTCGGTGGAGAGGCGCCGCGAGCCGATCAGCTGCAGGTAGTCGGGACCGCCCGTGACCACGCCACCAGCCTTGCGCTGACCGGTGACATCGGTCGCGTCACCGCGCCCGATCATGTCGATGTTGAGCTGGGCGACGACCGATTCCCGCGGCACGGTCGGGTGATCGGTGAAGTACTGCGACCCGTAGAGTCCTTCCTCTTCACCCACGTGCCAGACAAAAAGGAGCGAGCGCTTCGGGCGAACCTTCAGGGAGGCGAAGTACTGCGCGATCTCCAGCACGCTCATCGACCCCGAACCGTCGTCGTCGGCACCGTTGTAGATCGAGTCGGGTCGCGCCGAGGCACCGTGGGTCTGTTTGCGGATCGCTGCGAGCGCGGCGTTGACCTTTGCAGCGTCGGCCGGCGTCAGGGTCGGCGGCGGATCATCCGCGCCGCTCTTCCGGAAGAGATGGTTCACGATGTACATCGAGTCGTGCGCGACCGGAGAGTTGTCGGTGCCGATGTGGTCGTTGTGCGCACCGATGGCGACGAATTCGTTGCGCAGGGCAGGGTCGGAGCCACGGAGGATGCCGACGACATTGCGGCCGGGGAACTGCATCGGGCGATTCGCGAATCGGAGGGTGCCGCTCACCGTCTTGCCCGCGGCGCCGAGGGTAGCCGACGCGACCGGTGCGCCGAGGAGCAGGTCGGCGACTCGCGTCGTGATGTAGGCGTAGCTCGGCGTCTCCGGGCCGCTACCATCGACGAAGGTCTGACTGGGGACCTTGTAGATCGCGAGCCCCTCGGGAGTAATCCGGTCGAGACCGACCACGAGGATTCCCGCGGCGGTGGCGTACTGGGCCGTGAGAGCGCCGCGGTTGGCGGTGCCGGGCGGGTTCCCCGGTACCGGCTGACCAGCAATGACCATCACGACCTTTCCGGCAGCCTGCGCCGCCGGGAGCATCGTCGCCGGGTCACCCACGGTGCCGCCAAATACGATCGCGGCTCCATCAATCGACCGGGCCTTCTCTCCCTGGTCGCGCGGGGCGTAGTCGGACCAGAGTGTGAGCCGGGTGCCATCGACGCTGATGGTGCTGGTGGTATCGAAGGTCCGGTCGTAGACCGGTATGGTCTGGAAGAAAGTGCCGTTATCGCCGGCCGGCTCGAAGCCGTACTTCCTGATCTCGCTCGCGATGTACTCGACGCCCTTGTAGTTCCCTTCCTCCCCGAGCAACCGGCCGCGCATCGAATCGTCGGCGAAGCGGTAGAGGCGGGTCATCAGGTCTGCGGAGGTGATTGCCGAAGTCGTGGGGCGCGGCGCAAGCTTTCTCGGGCGGCCGAGCGGGGTCCAGGGCGAGGGGGCCTGGGCGGCGAGGAGTGCCGGCGCGAAGAGCAGCAGCGCGGCAGTGAGGCGGTATGGGGTGTTTTTCATCCTGCGCACGACGGAAGGTACCGGGGTTCGGTTTCCTCAATAGCGTTCGAGGTCGTGCCCGATGACGGTTCGGCCGGTGAAGCCGCCGCGCCTCACACCAGCCAGCAATTCTGCGTCCGTCCCCTGCATCCGCACCAGGTGGTGGAGGATCAGCAACTTCGGCTGCGCGACCGCGGCGAGCCGCCCGACCTCGACATCCGATGTGTGGAAGGCGCGCATGTACGCCGGCCACGACTCCCCGCCGGGCCGCTTCTCAGGTGCCAGCCGCACTTCGGGGTAGGCCTCATGGACGAGAATGTCGGCGCCGCGCGTGGCGGCCTGGAGCGCCGCACTGTAGCGCGTGTCGCCCGATATCACGATGACGCGCCCCGGGGTCTCGATCCGGAAACCATAGGCCTCGGGCCAGTCACCATGCTCGACCGGAATGGCGATGATGCGAACGCCGGCACTGTCGTAGAGCACCCGCGTGCTGATTTCGTGGACATCGAGGCGATAGCCACCAGGCGCCTCCTGTTCGAGGCCGTGCTCGCGGATATCGATGTCATCTTTCCACGCCGCGACAAGATGATCGGTCATCGCCTGCAATCCGTGTGGTCCGAATGCCACCATCGGAGTGCGCCGCCCCATCACCCACGAGGTCAGCATCAGGTCGGGGAGACCTAGTGTGTGATCGCTGTGGAGGTGAGTGATGAACAGCGCCGTCACACCATTGATCGGGAGCTTTGCGGCGGCCAGCTGGCGCATCACGCCGGCACCGGCATCGAAGAGAAAGGTCCGCGTTCCTACCACGACCGCGGTTGCCGGCCCGGATGCCTCCGGGTTGGGCCGCGGCATCCCGGTACCGAGGAGCACGAGCGAGGTTCCCGATGCGGCGAGTTGACATAGCAGATGCAGCACTAGCGGGCTCCTCGATCACTCATACATCGCCTCCGGATCCGCCTGCGCGAGTTGGTGCAGGAAGTCGCCGAAGCGCCGGGTGACCTCGGCGAAATAGCGTGCTCCGCGCTCCGCCGTCGCGTGTGCGGGATTTCCGACACCGGTGTCGTCGGTCACCTTGCTCCATTCCCGTTGCGCCCAGACCCACCCTTCCCGCAGGCCACCGATCGCGAACGATCGCGCGGCACCAGGTCCGGCCTCCGAGAGCGGTCGCACCAGCGCCGGCTCGAGATGGAGCATCACCGAAGTTTCGAGTTCGCCTGCGTGGTCTCCCGGTTCGGTGAAGAACGGCGCCGGATTCACGATGGTGTACCAGTGCGCCTGGCAGAGGAGGATCGTGGTCCGCGGTTGCAGCTCCCGGAGGATCTGCCGGAAGTCGTTGCCGCCGTGACCATTGAGCACGACGAATTTCCGCACGCCGTGGCGCGCGAGCGTCTCGACGATGTCGGCGAGAATCGCGGCCTGCGTGGACGGGTTGAGATTGATGCAGAACGGAATATCACGTTGGCCGGTGTTGACGCCGAACGGTATCGCAGGAAGCACCACCACCCGCGACCCCGCCTGCCACGCAAGTCGGGCCGACTCGGCGGCAACCGCGTCGGCCTGGATGGTGTCGGTGGCGTAGGGAAGGTGGGTGTTGTGGGCCTCGGTCGCGCCCCACGGCAGCACCGCCACTTCGTATTGCTGCTCGCGCACGGTGGGCCAGACCGAATGCGCGAGCAGCCAGGGGGTGGCAGCGCTCACTGGGAGTTCCTTCAGCTCGCGAGCAGGTAGGCGCAGCCGCCCTGCTGCGCCCGGAGCGCAGCGAAGACGCCGGACGGTTGCAGGATCACCCCGGGAATGAGCTGCTCGAGCGCCTTCTTCCGCGCTTCATCACGCTTGAGCTTGTCGGCCTTCATGAACGCGCCGACGATCTCGGAGAACGCCATGTTGCAGGCCAGTACGATGCCACCGTTCGCGAGGAACGTCTCGAGCGTGTACTTCGACGCGGCGGGTGGCGACCCTGCGGGCGCCGCACGGATCGGATTGACCTTGGTCCACTTCTTACCCTTCGCATCACGAATCTTGGTTTCCTTGCCCACCTCGAAACGCTCCCAGTAGGCATCGTTCATCACCAGCGGGATGGCAGCGTGCCGGAAAACCACGACCGGCGTCATCTCCTTGGGGTCGGTACCGTAGACCGCCTTGTAGTGATCCTGCCAGACGATGGCCCGGAAGAGTGCCGCGCCTTCGGATGCCTCCGGTGAGTCGAACACCGCGCGGTACTTGCCCGTCAGTTTGTCGGTCCAGGTCATGTCGTAATCGACCGCGAGTGCGCGCGGGTCCGACTCGCTCGGTGGTGCGCTGGCTCCCAGCGGTGAAGCGGTCGCGCCAAGGAGCGCGCTGGCACCGAGCCAGCCGAGGAAGTCGCGTCGTGGATTGTTGCTCATCGTCAAACCCTCATGTAGTCGGGACGCCAGGTACGGATCAGGGCCTTGATGGTCTTCTGATCGGTGATCTTCTCGTCGAGCACCTTGCGCGCAAGCTCCGGAAGCTCGGTATCGGAGGCAAACCGCAGCGCGATGTACTGCTGCCTGGTGAACTCGTTGATGCGTACGAGGAGTGCGGCGGGAAAGAGTCGCTGGAAGCGGAGCTGCTCCTCAAGGCGAATGACCCGGTCCTGCACTCGCAAAGCAAACCAGCGGGCGAATACCAGCACAATCAGCAGCGCGAACTGGAGTAGGGCATCGCCGATCGAATCCGCCGACGGATTCCTGACGAGACGAATCACTGCCCAGACAAAGAGTCCGAAGAGGATCGGCCACGCCACGAAGTGCCAGGCCGGGACAAAGCGCGCGTGGTTCTCTCGGGTCTGGGGCATCGGTTCGGCCATGAGCTCTCGCGGGTGGGTGGCAGGCGAATCAGCAGAATGCAGAATACTGCTTCGCTCGGCGCGGGATGCAACTGCCGGCGGGGCTGCGGGCCTTGCGGAGGAGGTCAATCCGGCGGATTGTCTGGGATTGCCTTCCTCCCTCCGGAGTCCGCCTGTGCGCTGTCACGCCATTGCTGCCGCGTTCCTGATTGTCGGGGCCTCCCCGGTGTGTTCACAGGCCTTGCCTCACGCGGCTCCGGCAGTGGAAGGCTTTTCGGCTGCCCGGCTCACGCGCCTGCAACACTTCTTCGAGCAGGCCGTCGATAGCAACAGGGTCGCCGGGATGACCGCCATGGTGACCCGGCACGGGAAAGTGATCTTCGAGGGCGCGTGGGGGATGGCCGACCGTGAGAGCAAGCACCCAATGCAACTCGCGACCCGCTTCAGGATCGCGTCGCAGAGCAAGGCGGTGACCTCGGTCGCGGCGATGCTGCTGATCGAAGAGGGCCGACTCGGGCTCAGCGACCGCGTCTCGCGCTTCATTCCGGCTTTCGCGACCACCACCGTGTCGGCGATGGTGGATTCGGCCGGCACAAAGGTTCGCCGGATTGTCCCGGCCAAGCGGCAGATCACTGTGCGCGACCTGCTGACCCAGACCTCCGGCTATTCCTATGGCACCGACGCGGCCGTGAGCGCGGCCTACGCCCAGGAGGAACTCGGCCCGAAGGCGGGCTACGGCTGGTACTTCGCCGACAAGCACGAGCCGATCTGTCAGAGCATCGAACGCATCGCCCGGCTCCCTGCGGTCGCCCAGCCAGGTGAGGCGTGGGTCTACGGCTACAACTCCGACATCCTCGGTTGTGTCATCGAGCGCGCGTCGGGCATGTCGCTCAGCGACTTCTTCCAGCAACGCATCTTCGCCCCGCTCAAGATGTTCAACACATCGTTCTGTGTGAAGCAGGCCGATGCCGCAATGCTCGCGACGGTTTACTCCCTCGACGGTGGCACGCTGACGCGCGCGGCCGAAGGCCCCCGTGGTCAGGGCGATTACGTCGGCGGGCCGTGCCTCTCGTTCTCGGGTGGCGCTGGCCTGATTTCCACGGCTGGTGACTACACCAGGTTTCTGCAGATGCTTGCCAACAACGGAGAACTCGAGGGAACCCGGCTGCTCTCGCCGAATTCGGTGGCGCTGATGTCCAGCAATCAGGTCGGCACGCTCTACGGCGGCAGCGAGAGCGGCTTCGGTCTCGGTTTCTCCGTCCTGCTCGATCCGGGGCGTGCCGGTGTCTATGGCAACGCCGGACTCTACGGCTGGGGTGGCGCCTATCACTCCACCTACTGGATCGATCCTGCCGACGGGATCGTCGCGGTCCTGATGACCAACCTGCTTCCCGCCAACGGCTCCCAGCTGCACGATCGTTTCCGGACGCTGCTCTACCAGGCGAGGACGACCAGCGCGGGACGCTAAAGCCATTAGCTTTCCCTCCGGGATGGACAACTACACGCTGGTACTCCTGCTTGGCGGGATCGGCCTCGTCGCGATGGCGCTGACGGGGCTTGGTCGTCACGGGCACGATAGCGGGGCGCACGGCCACGGTATCGGCCATGGCCACTCCGGCCACACCGGGGGCGGCGGGCACCACGGTCACAGCGGCCATCATGCCGGCGCTGCCCACTCGCCGGGCGGCCATCTCTCTCCCGTATGGCAACTGATGTCCCCGCGGATCATCTTCTCCGTGCTCCTCGGCGTGGGCGTCAGCGGCAAGCTCTTCCAGCCCCTGCTCGGTGGTCTGCCGCTCCTGCTGCTCGCGATTGCCGGTGGCTTCGCGTTCGAACGATTCCTGGTCGTCCCGATCTGGAATTTCGTGATGCGATTCGGCTCCAACCCCGCGATGACGCTCGAATCCACCGTCACTGGCGAGGCGACCGTCGTGTCGAATTTCGATGCGAAGGGCAACGGAATGGTCGCCATCGAGATGGATGGTCACGTGGTGCAGCTGCTGGCCACGCTACCCGCGGCCGAGCGCCTCGCGGGTGACCGCGTTCGCGCGGGCGATCGTGTTCGCATCGAGGAGATCGACGCCGAACGAAATCGCTGCACCGTTACCCGGCTGTAGTATCCCGAACGAATCCCCTTAGTGGAGTCTGATATGCCGTCGTTTTTGTCGACAGGTGTGCTGATTGCTGGTGGAGTACTGGTCTTCACGTTCGTCGTGATGCCATTCGTGGTAGCGTCCTTCCTCAAGAACGTCGAGGCCGGCACCATCCGGATGGTCAGCTGGCTCAACGGTGGCACCGTGATCTATCGCGGACCGGGGAAGTCAAAGGAGATCCCGCTGCTGACGACGGGCACCACCATCAGCAGCAAGGTCATCAACGTCGATCTTGATATCACCGACCAGACGGCCGACATCGACGAGTTCAGCACGCCGCGTCCGATCAAGGTGCGGGTGCTCGCGAGTGCGATCGTCTCGGTGGGCGACAGCGACGTGTTGATCCGTACCGCGGCGAACCGCTTCTTCTCGAAGAACGACGCCGATCAGCTCAACACCCTCACCGACCTGCTGTCGAGCTCGGGCCGTCGCGCCATCAACCTGCTCACGCACGATCAGCTCTTCAGCGCCAAGGCGACACCGAGTGCGATGCGCTCGCTGCTTCCCGGCGAAGGGCAGCAGATGCAGGTGGCGACGGCGGTACCGCAGACCGCCGCGATGGTACGCGAAGGCGACATGATCGAAGATGAAGACGATCCGCTCGCCGTCATCATCCGCAAGGCCTGTTCGCGCGAACTGACCGACCTTGGCCTGATCTTCAATTCGCTCAACATCAAGATCGTGCAGTCCGAAGTGGCCGAGGCGCGTCGGCGCCAGTCTGCCGCCGAAGCCCAGGCCAACGCCGAGATCGTGTCGGCGATGCAGTCGCGTCGCGCCAAGGAAGCGCAGATCGATGCCGAGCGGGTGATTTCCGACAAGCAGCGTGAACTCGAACAGACCAAGGCGGCCAACGCGGCGCTGATCGCGACGGCCGAGGCGAAGCGGCAGGAGGCCGCCGGCCTGCAGCGCACGGCCGAGCTCGATGCCACGCAGATCGCGCAGGCGCGCGCCGATGCCGCCCGCGTCCGCCTCGAGGCCGAGGCGAGTGCCGATGCCGAAGCGATCCGCATCCGGCGAGTGGCAGATGCAACGGCCGAGAGCATCCAGAAGGTGAATGCCGCGATCCAGGCGGGTGGTGAGAGCTACTTCCGCTACCGCCAGATCGAAATGCTGCCGGAGATCGCCCCGGCCATTGCCGCGGCGCTCTCGACTGCCAAGCTGATCACGATTTCAGGGAATGGCACCGGCGCGGGGGAGACGGCCACCAACAATATCGCCAGTGTGATTCAGACGGTGCTGGCGGCGCAGCTGGTGACGCGTGGCGGAATGCTCGACAGCGGCAACCGGGAGCCGGAAGGGAAGTGATGCAGGAGGGGTGATGGGTGATGGGTGATGGATGATGGAGTTGTCACCCTGAGCAACGCGAGGGGGCGGAGCACCGTTTTTGTGACGGCGCTCCGCCCCCTCACTTCGTTCAGGGTGACAGCAATTCAGGAGAGCTCCGCCCCCTCACTTCGTTCAGGGTGACAGCGCGGGCGCCGGACTCCGCCCCCTCGCTTTGCTCAGGGCGACGAGTGCCCGATATCAGTTAGTGCTGCGTCACCCGCGGTCGCTCGAGAAACGAAACGATCGCCGCGATGAACGATGCGTGGGTGTCTTCCAGCAGAGCAGCGTGATCGCTGCCGGGGAGGATCACCCACGTCTTGTCTGCGGTGGCGAGCTTGCTGAAGATGTTGCGGCTCGCGTCGAAGGGTGCGACCGGATCGTGTTCGCCCTGAATCAGCAGCGTCGGCGTGGTGACCTTGGCCGGGTCGAGCGCGCCCCACTGGTATTGCGCCGTCCACATCGCCCGAATGGTGTCGGCCTTGAGCGCCGCCTTGACGTAGAGGTCAATCACCCGCTTCGGCGTGATGTCGGGAGAGATGAAGTCGCTCGCCGCGGCCTCGGCGGTGTTGGCGCGATGCGGTGAGGCGGTGGTGGGAAACGGCGTTGGCGCGGCCTGAGTCGCGGGCATCGCCGGCGCGCCGTAGAGCACCAGCCGCGAGATGAAGTCGGGGTGCCGCTGCGCCAGCAGCTGACCGACCCGCGCACCATTGGACCACCCGACGAGATACGGCTTCGGCAGCTTCGGGTTTTTCGTTGCGACCCACGCGAGCACACCGGCGAGGTCTTCGGTGGCGCGATCGGGGGTGTTCCACCCCAGCGAGTCCCGCGGCGTGGCACCGTAGCCGCGCAAGTCGAGTGCGTAGGTTGCGTAGCCGCGCGTGGCAAGGGAAACCATCACCGAGCGATTGTCGCCCGGGACTTGCAAGTCGAAGTCGGGCAGCGAGCTCCAGGTCGAGCCGTGCTGCAGGAGAATGACGCCCTTGGGATGGAGCGGTCGGCGCGCCCAGACGGCGAAGGGGTGGCCGTCGACGGTCACCGTGAAGTGTTCGAGCCGTGGCGCTTGCTGCGCCGTGAGGGGAGTCGCGGCAAGCGTGAGTGCGACGAGCAACTGCCGCGCCCCGCCGCTCATTGTGCCGACACCACTTCGACGTTGAACACCAGAACCGAGTTGCCGGGGATCGGCCCGTTCGTCCTCGAGCCGTAGCCGAGTGCGGGTGGGATAACGAGCTGACGCTTGCCGCCGACCTTCATCCCCGCGACACCCTGGTCCCATCCGGCGATGACCTGGCCGCTGCCGAGGCGGAACTGGAATGGTGGCTTGGTGCCGGTGGCATCGAATTGCGTCCCGTTGGCAAGCCAGCCCGTGTAGCGCATCGAGAGCAATTGCCCATTGGCGACCGCGGTACCGGTGCCGACGTCGAGGTCGCGAATGTACATCCCCGATGGCAGCTTGGTTGAGCCGGCGAGATTGACGCCGAGCGCGGTTGCGAAATTGGTCGCTTCAATGGCAATCACGGGACTCTCTCCGGTGGGACTTGAGCAGGCAGCCAGCACGAGTGAGGCCGGGAGCAGCATTCTGCTGATGTTGCGCAGCAGCACTACTTCGCCCCAAGCAGTTCGACTGTGAAGAACAGCGGAGTGTTCGGCCCGATCTCCCCTCGTCCCGACTGGCCATACGCGAGTGCCGACGGCACGATGAGCTGGCGGGTTCCGCCGACCTTCATCCCCACCAATCCCTCGTTCCAGCCGGCGATGATTCCCTGGGTACCCAGCGTGAAGGTGATCGGCGGCCCCTTGTCGTTGGTCTCGATCAGCTTGCCGTCGGTGAAGTAGACCGCGTAGTTGGCGCTCACCTGCATCCCGGTCTTCGCGGCTGGACCCTTGCCGACCTTGAGATCGCGGATGTACATGCCGGACGGGAGCTTGGTCGAGGCTGCAAGATCGATGTTCAGCGCTGGGGCGTAGCTGATCGTCTCGAGGGTTGCGCTGTCCTTGGCGACAGCGACTGGTGCCGGCGCCACGGCCACCGCAGTGGTATCCGTGGCGGCCTTGGTGTCGGCCTTGGCACACGCTGCAAGCAGTGCGATCGCGACGAAGCGGGATCGGGAGAGAATGCGCATCATGGTTGACTCCTGAGGGAAAATGCCTGCCCGAATCTAATCGCCCAGCGCCATCTCGAATGGGTCGGTGATGAGCTGCAGCCGATGCGGATCGAAGCCCTGTTCGAGGGTCGGCTTGATGATCTCGAAATAGGGGGAGACGTCGAAGTCGCGCGGCGTGAAGAGCGCGTGATGCCGGATATGGAGCGCTTCCTTGTGGTCAGCCAGGGCGATCGGGTCGGCCGGCGGCAGCAAGCGCGCGGTCGGCAGGATCGGGTAGCCGACCGTGTGAAACGCCTCGGCGATGAGCGCGGAACAGATGGCACGCGTCGGGTCGCCGCTGCCGATGGCCAGCAGCCGACGCCGGTAGCGCACTGGCACCGGCGGGTTCGGGATCAGGAAGCGGGCGAGGTCGAAGATGTGCTTCATGTCGTACTGATGTCCGACACGGTGGATCGCGAACTCGATGACGGCGCCGATTTCCTGCGCCGTGAGCCCGACCGGGCGGCAGATCCTGGTGTGCAGCGAGGAGTAGTTGGAGAGCGGGACCAGCTGCACGCCGCGTGACACATCGGCCTCGAGGAGTACCGAGGGTTCGAGTCCGGGCTTTGCGGTCAGGTCGGGTGGCGCAATGCAGAGGGTCGCGTGCGACCAGGTCGACTGCGTCAGGTACTTGATGGCCGACGAGATCCGCGAACTTCCTTCGATCAGCAGGACATCGCCGGGGCGCAACGCGGCCGCGAGCGCCGTCGGTGGGGCGGTCGTCGAGTGGACACGATCGTGTCGTGGTTTGGTGAGGTAGCGGGCGAGCCGTCGGCCAGCGACATCGAGAAGAAACATCAGTAGCCGCCGCCGCCTCCACCGCCGCTGCTCGACCCCGACCCGCCGAAGGACGAGCCGCCACCACCGCCCGACGAGCCACCGCTGCTCGACGATTCGCTGATGCGCGGCAGCGTCACGCTGACAACCCACGACGCGTGGCACGATGCACAGACGTAGGTGTCGTGGGCGAGCCCGCTCGAGGATGTCGTCGCGTGCTGGAGCACCTGGCGCGTCGACTTTGCCGTCCGGCGATGGCACTCCCGGCATTCGGAATAGCTGCTGAAGATCGCCTTGTAGGGAAGCACGAGGTGTTCGCCGCAGACGCACTCCCAGACATCGTAATCAACGCTCTTGAGCTGCTCCTCGAGCTGCTGCCCGGGCACCAGCTGGGAGTCGTCGGCGCTTTCGCTCATTCGCGTCATCTGCCGACCGCAGCGAGGGCACTTCCGCGGCCGATTTCGCCGCCAGCGCCGGACACCAAAGAGCGAGGCAAGTGTGGCACCGATCCCGCCCGGAATGAACCAGAGGGGCGACGGCCCGTGGCGCTCCTCGCTCGGGGCCCCGGCGATCGGCATCGCGGTACTCGTGGATTCCGCGAGTCCCACGTCGCCCTGGAGCTTCAGGGCAATTGCGTTCACACCGGCGGTGAGCGCCATGGGGTAATCGCGGGTCTTGAGAAACGGGATGATGGCGTCACGGCAGATCGATGCACTGGTGGCGTCGGTGAGAATCCCCTCGGCGCCTGTGCCTGGGGCGATGTAGCACTGCCCCTTCTTGTTCGGCGCGAGTTCCTTGGGCACGATCAGCAGCAGCACGCCGACATCGCGATGCGCCGAACCGATCGCGGCAACACTGCCGACCTTCCAGTTCCGGTAGATCGCGACCGAGACCTGGTTGGGCGAGTAATCGCCGATGTCGGCGATGATCGCGACAGCAATGTCACCGAACCCGGCTCCCTGCAATTCGCGGATGCGCGCATCGAGCGCCGCGTGCGCGTCAGGGGTGAGCACGTGATTCGCGTCGGAGACGAAGGACTCCGGCGTCGGCACCGGCGGGATGATCTTGCGGAGGGCAGGCGGGACATTGGTCTGCGTCTGGGCGATCAAGGGGTGCGCCGCACCAAAGAGGTGCGAGTGCGCTGCCAGCGGCGCACCTACGAGCCAAAGCGCGAGGGCGAAGCGAATCACCGTGCGAAGACCTGACTCGGATCCTTGAAGGCCTTGAACTCGAGTGCATTGCCGGCGGGGTCGAGAAAGAACATCGTCGCCTGCTCACCGACCTGACCGACGAACCGAATCCCCGGCTCGATGATGAAGACGATACCGAGACTGCGCAGGCGGTCGGCCATCGCGTGCCAGGCGTTCCACTCGAGGATCACGCCGAAGTGCCGGACCGGCACCGCGTGCCCATCCACCTGATTGGCAGCGCTGCGGTGTACGTCGTTGGGGGAGAGGTGGGCCACGATCTGGTGACCGTGGAAGTCGAAATCGATCCACTGATCGGAACTGCGCCCTTCGCGACAGCCCAGCAGGCCGGCATAGAAGGCGCGCGCCGCGGCGAGGTCATCCACAGGAAAGGCGAGGTGGAACGGGGCAACGGACACGTCACGGGCTCCGGAGCGATGAGTCCTAAAAGGTACTCACCCCCGGCGGCGGGACCTACGGGCTACGGCACCGTCCGCACGGGCGCCGCTGCGGGATCGCTGCTGCGCCGGATGACGAATCGCGACACGCCACCGAGCGGCAGCCAGGCACCGTCGGGGCCGGTGCGCAGCGTCTCGCCGGTGGGATGAAGGAACAACCCGCTGGCATCAACGGTGTCGATGGCGATCACCGCGGAGAGATCGCCCACTTCGCGTAGCCGCGGATTGGTGTGCAGCAGGAGATCGTCGAAGGTGAGTGAAAGGTCCGCGCGGAACGGAGCCTGGCCCGGGAGCACCAGCATCCCGCCGCGAATGAGCAGATCGACTGCCCCACCGGAATTGGGTGGCAAAGCGTCGTAAGCGAGTGATGTGCCGCTCGCACCGCGGCTGGTTGCGATGGCGTCGAGTGCCACGAGGAGCGCGGCGCCGTTCATGCCACGCAGTCGCTGCTTGTCGGGGTCGCCGGGAAGCGCACCACTCTCGATCAGCACCGTGCTGGTGCCCCAGGTCTGCATCAGGTCGCCGAAGGCCCGCGGGTTGAACCCCTCGTCATACTTCGCCACTCGCCCCGGAATCGAATCGGCGAGTGCGCGGGCGATCGTCGCAGCGATCCGGCGCGCGGTGCTGCGGACCGCGTCGTAGCGGCCGGTCGCGTCGATCGCCGGTGCGAGCAATGCGATCGCGGCTTGCGGCCCGGTGGTGCCAGCGCGCGTGCGGGCGCCCTGATCGTGCAGGTTGAAGCCGAACGCCGGCTTCAGCGAGTCGTGCAGCGCCTTGAGCGCGCGGGCTTCCGGCGTCGACAACCGCCGCGCATCGCGGTTGACGTCAATGCCCGCCGCATTCTCGCGCTGGAATCGCTCGGCGCCATCGGGGTTGAGCATCGGGACAATGGTGATGGTGAGGGCTCGGCTGAGCCGTTCACGCAGCGGATCAGCTGCAGGGTCGGCGAGCCACGCGAGTATGTCAGCAAGCGCCATCGTCGCGGTGGACTCGTCGCCGTGCATCTGCGACCAGAGCAGGACGCGCGTGCTCCCCTTGCCGAAGGTCACGGCGCGGAGTTCGCGGCCGAGCATGGATGTGCCGATCGGAGTCACCGAGAGCGCGGGCGATGCAAGTGATGGTGCTACGGCACGCCAGTATGCCGCGTGGCCGATGCGGCGGCTGTCGACTGCCGTAACTCGATACGGGGCAAGCGTGCGGAACCCATCGGTGAGTGAGGTCGCGACGCCCGGCGCCGGGGTACTGCCAACCGGAATCCTTCGCCCGCTGGCGCAGGCCGCCACCAGGAGCAGTCCGGGGAGCAGCGAGACGCGGGGTTTCACTCCGGTGAAGACTCCGGGCGCTCGGCCCGCAGGGTCCGCGCCAGCAGTGTGGTCATCTCATCGACGGTGAACGGCTTGGCCAGAAAGGCATCCACCTCGAGCGACGCGACAAGTTCGGCCGTGCTCTCGTCGGAGAGTCCGCTCACGGCGATGACCAGGATGTCGGGGTTGATCACGCGCAGGGCGGCCACGGTCGCCGCACCATCCATCACCGGCATCATCATGTCGGTCAACACGAGGGCGATGTCGCTCCCGTGCTCGCGATAGAGTGCGACCGCTTCGGCACCGTGTTCGGCGGTGAGGACGCGGTAGCCGAAGAACTCGAGCGTTTTCGCGGTGACCTGCCGCAGCCCCGCTTCATCCTCGACAATCAAGATCAGTTCGCCGTTGCCGCGGGTCGGCCTGGTCACTGCCGGCCGCGGCGCCGCGCGGCGAATGGCGGTGCGACGACCGGAATCGTGAACTGTCATTCCGCTGCCGGATCGGCCAGCGACGCGAGGTCGCTCGCTTCGGTGAACGCGAGCGATTCCGAATTGAGGCAGTGCCGCTGGCGAGTGGGCGCCGGGCCATCGTCGAAAACGTGTCCGAGATGCGCCTTGCATCGCGAGCAGCAGATCTCGGTGCGGATCATCCCGTGTGTCGCGTCCATGATCGTCAAGATGTTTTCCCGCGCGATCGGCCGCACGAACGACGGCCAGCCGGTGCCGGAATCGAATTTGTCACTCGACGCAAAGAGGGGGAGGTGGCAACAGACGCAGGTATAGACTCCCTCCTTCTTGTTGTCGAGCAGGGTACCGCAGAACGGTGCCTCGGTCCCGCGTGAGCGGGCGACGCGATACTGCTCTTCGGTAAGCTGGGCGCGCCACTCGGCATCGGTCTTGACGACGGAGGAGACAGGGATCGGGCCGACCAGTTGGCCGGCCCGATTGAAGACTCGGAGTGAAAGAGGCATTTCCTAAGGTAGCCCCGGCCGCAAGGGGTCCGCTTCCGGAGGACTACTGACGCTTCCCGGGGCAGTCGATGAGGGCGCCGCGGTGACGCTGAATGAGCGGCAGCAACTGGGTTTCGGTGAAGGTCATCGCCGCATCATTGGTGGAGTTCCGAAACCGGAAGTAGACCACGGCCATCACGCCGCAGCGCGCGGCGGCACCGCGGAAGCCATTGGCGGGCACCAGCCCCATCACCAGCGTCTTCGCAAAGACCCGGTCATCGCTATCACCGAGTGTGCCGGTCTTGCCGAGTGGACGGACCTCGTGGTTGAAGCGCTGGCGGACCGCGTCACCCACCACGCGTCCGGTCCCTCCCGCCTGGAAGACATCGGTGAGGCCACCCATCAGCTCCGGGTACCATCCTTCACGAGCGAACCGCATCACCGGCATCCGCTCGATCGACCGCTCCACCGGGGATGCCACCAGCGAGATGCTCACCTGCCGATCGGTGATGATGCGCAGATACGCCTCGCCGAGCCGAAAGAGCGAGATGCGATTCTCACCGGCACCGATGGCGTAGGTCGCGAGTCCCCGCACCGGCTCGCGCTGCTGACCCCACGGGAGCAGGTCGAGTCGCGATGGGAGAATTTCCGCCACCGACCCAGGGTTCACTGCCGTCAGCGATGGATTGGCGCCGTTCGAGACAAAGCCGACGGCGACCGAATCCCACGGCCGGCTCTCACGCTGGGCGCGCGCGAGCTCCGCGCTGGCGGTGAGATCGAAGGTCCGATCGAGTCCGGCGCGCAGGGTACTCGCGTGGAAGAGCTGCTCGGAGATGCCGCCGGCAGGGAGCGAGCTCACGAATAGCCGATTGCCACTCGACCCCTGGCGCATCGCGCCGGTCTGCATCCCGCTCGGCGCTACACTCGGCGAGCGCTCCTCGGCGCTGCGCATCCCGAGCGCCGTGAGCGACGCCGCATACAGGTTGCTCGAGCAGGTGAGGAAGAGCCGCAAGCCGACCCAGGTGTGCTTCGGGCAGGCATGGCCCACCTCGAACGCGGCATCACCGAACGACGCCGTGCCGAGGGAATTCACGACATCCTCGCCGCCGTGGTAGACCTCGAGTGAACCGAGTTCCGGCCACTGACTCAGGATCGATGCCGCGAGGATCGGCTTGATCGCCGAGCCCACGGTCACCGGCTGCCGGAGCCAACTGAGGCCGTCGCGCGCGCGGCCGACTTCGCCTATTGCACGAACTTCACCGGTCGCGATGTCGAGCAGCAGCACCGAGGCGAAGCGCAGATCGCTGCGAACCACTTTCGCATTGCCGGCCACGAAGGCATTGAGCCGGGCGTTGAGCTCGGTCGTGAGTTCGGGGTCGATGGTAAGCCGCAGGAAACGGTCTGCACCTGATTTGGCGACCAGCGAATCGGGGAGTAGTGCCCCCGCGCCCAGCGCATCGTGCAGATAGATCGGCAATCCGGGGAGCATCGGAACCCACTGCAGGCGGCCGTTGATCCAGCGCACGCCACCGAGCGGCTTGCCGGGTGTCCGCGACACCACGGCCGGCTCGATGAGCGCACTGTCACCGAGGCGCAGGTCGACCAGGGCACCGCGCGGCAACGCCACCTCCTTGCCGGGCGGCACCAGCACGCCATCGAGGCGCAGCTTGAGTTTCGCAGGAATCACCTTGATGGAGAGTGCGCCGAGTCGCCCGCCTTCGGTGATGTTCACCTCTTTCGCCGGGCCACCACGCTCGAGACACTGCAGCGCCGTGAGCCCGGCCGGTTGCATCGCGCGGAGCAGGCAGCCCGTGGGCGGAAGCGAGTCGCGACCACCAATGAGTGCCATCGCCTTGCGTGACGTGAGACTGTACTTCCCCGCAATGGAACCACGACCGAGCACGCCGAAAGTGGTTGACGCGACCGGCGCCCGTACGCGGAGATTCTCGATCGCCACCCGCGAGGAGAGTCGCAGCGTGTCGGGGCCGTCATCACCGGCGAGCAGAATTGACGGTGTCGGCGAGCCGCAGATTTCCTCGAGATCAAGTTGCCCCAGGCGAGCGAGGCGCACCTGCTTGCGACGGATGCCGTTGTACGCCTGCACCTGATCGGCGAGGAAGCCGCCATCGCGCAAGGCCGGGTAGCGGCCACGCTCCGCCGGATCGACGCGGAGCGTGTCGGCACAGAGTGGCGCGCCAGTCGGTCCCGAGACCGCGAAGCGATCGACTGTGACGCCACGCGCCAGCGGATTGCGATCGCGCTTCGCGCCGAGAATTGTCTCCATCCGGCTCTCGAGCGTCGCATACGCGACCGCGAACGGTCGCTTGGCGCCGAGCGATGTGCTCCAGAGTCGGATGCCGACGTAGAGGAAGCCGCAGAGGTTCAGCACGATGATCGCCGTGATCACCGCGCGGATGTCGAAGGAGCGCGAGCCGGGCTTGAGCTGCAGGGGTTCACTCATGCGCTGCTCCCCGGCGCCGCGAGGGCCATCACTTCGCCTCGCCCGATGAACGCGGCTCCCTGCGCCGCCAGCCCGCCATAGAGCAGCACGTCGACCCAGGAGTTGAGCCCGAGGAAGGGAATGTTCTGGCCGGTGAGTGGGAAGACACCGAGGTTGGCGCCCGCCACGTACCACGCCGGAATCGAGATGAGCAACGCCGCGGCGAAGAGGAAGGCGGCGTCGTGCGTCTCGACCCCTCTGCGCCGGAGCAACGGCAAGAGCATCAGCGTGGGGAGTGCCGCGTAGAGCAGCAGCACCGCGAGTCCACCGATCAGCCCGTGCTCCTGCAGCACGAAGACGTCAAAGGTGTTTTCGGCGTATGCGACCGCGGTGGGCACGCCACGGCCGAGCGGTGCGGGCGAGACGAGGCCTTCACCACTCCACCCTGCGACCGCGTATGCGAGTCCACCCTGCACCTGTTCCACCGAGCGGATGATCTCCTCTCGCGCGGCCGAGGGTCCCGCGGTCAGGAGCATCGCCTCGAGGTAGTCGGGATCGTGTGCCGCAATGCCACGGACCAGTGCGCGGGACGACGACGGCCAGAAGCGGAGCGGACCGCCGAGACCGCGGAAGGCCTGGTCCTGTTCGACGGCCGAACTGCCGTTGCGGATCGCCACCTTGAGCCGTTCGGTGCGCGGGAAGAAGACCGGCAACAGGAGCAGCAGCGCGACGAGTCCTCCAACGCCGTAGGTCACGAGCAGTCGCTTGCGCCACGCCGACGCTCCCGGCGGGATGGCGAGGAGGAAGGCGAGCGTCAGCGGAATACCCGCGACGAGGGCGAGGCCGGTATCGGCGCGCGCCATCAGCACCACGAGCACCGCCGGCATCGCGGCCCAGAGCCAGCGTGATCGCTCCGGAATCCGGAAGTTGTCGACCAGCGATTCGAAGGCGCGACCGCGGCGGGCGAAGAGATTGAGCGCGACGAGGATGCTCGCAAAGAGCGCCATCCGGCCGAGGCGAGAGGCGGGCGAGACCACGACGACAAGGAAAGTTGCTGTCGTGATGAACATCATCAGTGCGCGCTGCCACTTCACGGCCCAGGAACCAAGACCGCGTAGCGCCACGCTCCAGCCCAGCGACGCTCCTGCGGCGATCGTGGCGTAGGCGAGCACGCGGGCGAGCACATCGATCGGTACCCGCGCCCCTTCGCCCGATATGCCGGCGAAGAGCACCGTGACCGTACCACCGATGAGGGTGAGCATCGGCAGGCGCTCGCGGAGCTGGTCGCGATTGGTCCCTTCCCGTGCGAGGAAAGCGAGGAGCGCCACGGCACTGACGACCAGAAGTCCCGACGGGAGCGGGGCACGCGTCGGGTTGAACCAGTAGAGCGGGGCCAGCACCACCGCGACGGCAACGGCGATCATCAGTGCGTGGCGACGACCGAAGCGGTCGAGCCACGCGATGAGCTGTTCGCCGCGGATGACGAGCACGAATCCGACGATCACGACACACCACATCGCGAAGGCGGTGTTGCGCCCGCTCTCGACATACGGATTGGCCTCGGCGATGCGCAGCCCGAGGATCAGGCGCAGCCCGAGAATCGCGAGCACGACCATGCCCAGCACCATCGCGTCGGCACCACGGATGACCGGGATGCTTTCATCGGCATCACTGCGACTGCCGCGCCGCGCGATCCCGATCGTGCCGAACACCATCAACAGGAGGCCGATGCACGCCACGATGATGCGCGCACCATCGGAGGCAGTAAGGTGGGTGAAGCGCAGCAGGTAGCCTGCAGCGGCGCGGGTCGGAAAGGCGGTGACCAGCGCTTCTTCGCCGAACGACATCGAGTCACGCAGTGCGACGTGGGTCACGAACTCGACCCCGTCCTTGCTCTCGACCGCTCGGCCCACCGCGAAATATCGGGAGGTGTCGAGACCGAGTCCGGCGAAATAGAGCAGCGGCGAGGTACCCGGAATCAGGTGGCTCGAGACGATGCCGCATTCGCCATCGGTGACGCCATTGGATACGCAGACCGAGCGCGGCGGGAGCGCCGAGAGCAGCGGACGCGGATTCCGGACGAAGCGCACGACGGCGAGCTGAGTGTCTTCGTCCTGCACGCCGCGCGATTCGAGGGCGAACTCCCAGCGCCTGCCGCTGCTCATCACTTCGACCGTGTCGCCTGGAGCAACCTGTGCCGAGGTGGTGGTGCCGGTGATGGCCGCGCCAAGCGCAGATGGCGTGATGACCAGGTCGCGCTGCGCGCGCAGGTGGCTGAAGCGGAGCGCGCGATCGAGATAGCCGGCATCGGGAAGCGAGGCCGAGAATGAGGCGGCCCAGCGCGGCGGCGGGCGCGACCAGAGCAACCGGTCGAGCGTGATGCCGGCGTGCAGGTCGCGCTCGCGCCGGTGGTCCAGCACCGGATCGGCATCGTCCCGGCCACCAGGCGAGAGGAACGCGGTGTCGGGAGTGGCCACGAGGACGAGGTTGCCGGCCGCGTCGCGCCGGAGCGCCATCGATGCCGTGGTGGTGTTGGAGCCGCGATCGGTGAGGGTGATTGCGCTGCCGCCGATGGCGAGCGCGGCTCCGCGCAACGGCCCCCCGCCACGTTCGGGTCGGGTTGCGATCGCGTCGACGCCATCGAGCGAATCGAGGCGGAAGGCGCCGCTGTCGCCGCGGGTAAGAAAGAGCTGCCAGCCAGGGACTGAATCGCCTGGTGTGGCGAGCCGTGCGGAAACACCGGGCACCGTGCCCACGCTGAAGTGTCCCTGGCGCGTGGGAAAGGCGACGCCGCGCAGCTCGAGGCGAGTCTGGCTGGCCTGATTCATCAGCGCGAAATACGACGCGATGACACCGATCAGGACGACGCAGAGGAAGGCGGGAATCACGCCGGTCGGAAGATGTTCGCGGCGCAGCACGCGCCACGCTGCGCCGACAATCCAGCAGAGTTCGAGCAGCAGGGCGGCGGAGAGCACGCGCGGCGGAGCGGTCCGCGCTACGACCAGGATGATGACGCCAGACAGGATCGCGAGACCGGGGAGCGACAGAAGCGTCTGACGCAGCGCCTGCAGGAGCCGGCTCACTGGATCACGAAGACGAGGCAGGTCGAGGCCTGCCAGAAGCGTTCCGGATCGTCGATCGAGAAGAGCATCGACTGATCGTCGAACGACCAGACGCGTTCGCCCTGCTGCTGCATCTCCTGCAGGTCGGCGCGACCGATCAGGTTGAATCCCTTGCGGGCGCGCGGCAGCCGGATCTGCACCGGGTGTTCGCGGTCGATGGCGATTGACCCTGCTGGCATTCGCTCGCAGACGAGATCTTCGTCATCGTCGAGCAGGTTCATCCGCTTCACCTCGTCACGCGTGAGCACCACGTAGGCAGCGGTGCGTGCGGCCGCGCGGGCCGGTTCCACGGCCACGTGCCCGAGCGCACTGAGGCTGTCGACGCGCCGTCGCAGGCCGAAGATGGTGTCGCGGAGGACCACGATGGTATCGCGCAGTTCCGCATTGGACTCGACCAGAATCCCGTTGGCACGCATCAGCGAATCGACCTGCGCTTCGAGCTGGACGATCCGCTGTTCACGCAGCACCAGCAGCGACTCGAGTGAACTGATGTGCTGGCGCGCCACGCGCAGGGAATCGTTGACGAACTTGACGCCTGGTCCGAGGGCGTCGAGCTGCCGGCGCAGGTGGGTGATGGTGACCAGGCGAGCGCGATTGAGCGCGCGGAGCGAATCGACTGTGGTGCGGTACCGGGTGAGCGAGTCCACCGGCGTGTCGCCTTGCTCACCGCGGTCGGATCCCGAGCGGTCGACCAGCTGGATCGCGGCTTCGTCGCGGACCATTGCCCGGGAGATGCTGTCGGAGGCCTTCACGATGCTGTTGGCGGCTTCGAGCTGTTTTTTCTGGTGCGAGGCCAGGACGGCAGGGTCGGAGAGGTCCATCGCACGACCATCCGCCCCGCCGCATCCGAGGAGCGGCAGAAGGAGAATCGCGAGTCGCAGGGCCCTGAGCATCTCTCTTCCCCCGTCCGGGCGGGCCGGTGGGTGGGTGGTCTCTGTTGGAATGGGGCTCCGTACGAGGGGAATGTTCCAGAGGTTGCAAAGTGCGACAAAGCCGAAAAGCGAGAAGGGGGAAGGGGGAAGGGGGGAAGGGAGGAGGGGAAGGGGGCAGGGGGCAGGCGGCGAGGCTACCCCGTATCTTTTCGTTTCCGCCAGCGGCACCCCACCCACCTCCGGGTCGGGGTTGAGAGGCACGCTTGGAACCTGATCCCGTTCAGACGGGCGTAGGGAGGCGGACCAGCTTCAGGAGCACCGATGGCCACCTCCGTCCCACTCGAGGCCTCCTCGTTCGCCGAGGCCTTTCCGAATAGCCAGAAGGTCTATTTCCCGGGCCCGGGCGATATCGCCGTCCCGATGCGGGAGATCCGGCTCGCCGACTCCCCCGACGGCACTCCGAACGCACCGCTCCGGGTCTACGACACCTCCGGCCCCCAGGACTGTGATGTGCTCGAGGGGATTCCGGCCGTGCGCCTCCCCTGGATTCGCGCGCGCAACGTGATCGAGATTCCGGACGCCGATCAGACCCTCGGCCTGGAAATGCCTTCGGCACTGCGACGCACGGTGCTCCGCGGCACTGGACCGGTGACGCAGCTGCACTACGCCCGGAAGGGCGAGATCACTCCCGAGATGGAGTACATCGCGCTGCGTGAAGGGATGTCGGCGGAGTTTGTCCGGAGTGAAGTGGCGCGTGGTCGCGCGATCATCCCGGCCAACATCAATCATCCGGAACTCGAGCCGATGATCATCGGACGCGGCTTCCACGTGAAGATCAACGCCAACATCGGCAATTCGGCGGTGGTGTCGAGCATCGAGGAAGAGGTCGAGAAGTTGCGCTGGTCGGCACTCTGGGGCGCCGATACGGTGATGGATCTCTCCACCGGCAAGGACATCCACCAGACGCGGCAGTGGATCCTGCGCAACTCGCCGGTGCCGATCGGCACGGTGCCGATCTATCAGGCACTCGAGAAGGTCGGCGGTGTCGCCGAGGACCTCACCTGGGAAGTCTATCGCGACACGCTCATCGAGCAGGCGGAGCAGGGCGTCGACTACTTCACCGTGCACGCGGGCGTGCTGCTGCCGTACATCCCGATGACGGCGAAGCGGATGACCGGCATCGTCTCGCGCGGCGGCAGCATCATCGCGAAGTGGTGTCTTGCGCATCACAAGGAGTCGTTCCTCTACACCCGCTTCCGTGACATCTGCGAGATCATGGCGGCGTACGATGTGTCGTTCTCGCTGGGCGACGGCCTGCGTCCCGGCTCGATCGCCGACGCCAACGATGAAGCGCAGTTCGCCGAACTCAAGACGCAGGGCGAGCTGACCAAGATCGCGTGGGAATACGATGTGCAGGTGATGAACGAGGGCCCCGGTCATGTGCCGATGCACCTGATCAAGGAGAACATGGAGAAGCAGCTCGAGTGGTGCGGCGAGGCGCCGTTCTACACCCTCGGGCCGCTCACCACCGACGTCGCGCCCGGCTATGATCACATCACCAGCGCCATCGGTGCGGCGATGATCGGCTGGTATGGCACCGCGATGCTCTGCTACGTGACGCCGAAGGAGCACCTCGGTCTCCCGAATCGCGACGACGTCAAGACCGGGGTAATCACTTACAAGATTGCGGCGCACGCGGCCGACCTCGCCAAGGGACATCCGCACGCCCAGATGCGTGACAACGCGCTGTCCAAGGCGCGCTTCGAGTTCCGCTGGCGCGATCAATTCAATCTTGCACTCGATCCGGTGACGGCCCTCGCCTTCCACGACGAGACGCTGCCGGCTGAAGGCGCGAAGATCGCCCACTTCTGCTCGATGTGCGGCCCGAAGTTCTGTTCGATGCGGATTTCGCAGGACATCCGCGATTCGGCGAAGCAGATGGAGGCCGAAGCGGGAATGGCACAGAAGTCGGAAGAGTTCCGGGCCGGCGGCGGGGCGATTTACGTCTGACCCCCTGCCGCAGGCAGGGCATCACCTGACGCGGACGAGTGATTTCGCCCGCCCACCCGGCTGACGCGCCGGCGTGGGAGAATTCACCACCCTCGAGATTGTCGGCGTGCTGGTCCAGTGGACCAGCGCGCTCGTCCTGCTGGGTCTCTTCCGTCAGCTCGCCCGGCTCGGCGCACAGCAACGACTGCTGACGACCTGGTCGATCGCTTGGGGCTCACTGCTCATCGGCCTCACCGGCTACCTCGTCGCCCCACTCGCCAGCGGACTGGGGTGGTCGGTGCCGCCGATCCTCGCGGCGTTCGCGGCATCCCTCTATGCCCCCGCGAAGTTCGTCTTCCTCGCGATGGTTGCCCTGGGCGCGATCCAGGCGGCGGGTATTCCCGTCGCTCGCGTCACCGAGCGCCGGGTGGCCTTCGCCGCCGCGGTGCTCGGCCTCGTGATGAGCCTGCTGTTGCCACAGGGACGGATCATTCAGGTACAGGTGATCGTCACGCCGCTGCTCTTCCTGGCCTGTGCCGTCCTGATCCTGCGCCGGGTGCACGCGCCCTACCGCCGGGCACCGAGTTTCCTCGCGGTGGCCCTGGCCTGCTACGCCGCGCTCTGGCTGATCTACTTCCTCGCGGTCTTCTTCGGATCGGTGCTCCGCGAGAGCGCCCCCTGGATCGATGCCATTGCCCGCGCGTCGGGATATGGTGATGCGCTCGTTGCCACGCTGCTTGGTGCTGCCGTCGTCGCCTGTGTGGTGCAGGCCTCGTTCATCGATCTCGCCGCCGAACGTGAAGGGCGCCTCAACGATCTCGCGACCTCCGAAGCGCGACTTCTCGGCATCATCGAGGCGGCCGAAGAAGCGATCATCACACTCGACGCCGAAGGGCGTGTCGATCTCGGGAATTCCGCGACCGAGCGGATGTTCGGTACGACGATGCCGGCAATGCTCGGCCGCTCGCTTGAATCATTCGTCGTGATCAGCGAGACACTCCCGGGGCAGGTTACCACCCAGTCGATTGCTGCGCGACTCGGCGTTCAGCTCGAGGGGCCGCTCACACTGCGCGGCGACGGTGTTCGCAGTGACGGGAGTGAGTTTCCGCTGGAATTCTCCGTCGGCGTGCTGCGGAGCACCGAACGCACCGGCAGCGTGGTGATTCTCCGTGACCTGACGCAGCAGCGGAGCGCGGAGGCTGAGCGGGAGCAGTTCGAGCGTCGCGTGGCGGATTCCGAGAAGATGCTGGCGATCGGACGGCTGGTGTCGGGCGTTGCGCACGAGCTGAACAACCCGCTCGCCGTGGTGCTCGGGCAGAGTGAGCAATTGCTGCAGGAGACGCGCGACGCCGAGACGCGCGGATCGCTGCAACTCATCTACGAGCAGGCGCACCGGGCCCGTCACATCGTGAAGGACCTGCTCGCGTTTGTCCGTCAACGCGAGAAGCGCCGTGATCCGGTCGACCTGGCCGTGCTGGTACAGCGGGTCGTGGCCGGGCACGCGGCGGAGCAGCGGGCCAGTGGCGTGACGGTGACGCTCGATTTGCCGGAGGCGATGCCGCGGGCTCTTGCCGATCGCCTCGCCATCGAGCAGGTGGTAGTCAACCTGCTCGACAACGCCTGCGCTGCCGCGGGCAATGGCGGCTTGGTACGGCTTCACTGCTGGGACGTCGGCGACATGGTGATGCTCGCGGTGGAGGACAACGGGCCGGGCGTCCCGGCGGAGGAAGTCGGCCGGATCTTCGAGCCGTTCTTCACGACCAAGCCTGTCGGGCAGGGGACCGGGCTCGGGCTCTCGGTGTCGCTCGGCATTGTCGAACAGCACGGCGGAACGCTGCGGCTCGAGAATCGTCCGGCGCCGGGGGTGGGCGCCCGGTTCGTCCTCGCGCTGCCGATCGCGACAGCTGACGAGGTCGCCTGGACCCCGTCGACCGCGACCACTTTGCGGGCGATTCCACGGCCGGCGGCGGCGTACGGGAGCGGCGCGACGGTGCTGATCATCGATGATGAGAGCTCGGTTCGGTCGACGCTCTCCCGCCTGTTGCACCGGAGCGGCTGGCTGGTGCGCGAAGCGGTGTCGGGCGAGGAGGGGTTGGCGATATTGCTGCACGCGAGCGATGCCGAACTTCCTGTCCTCGTGCTCTGCGACCTGAAGATGCCCGGCATCGGGGGACGCGAACTCTTCGCCCGCTTGCGCGCCGAGCGGCCGGTGCTGCTGGGCCGCCTGATGTTCGTGACGGGCGACGTGGTCGAGCCAGCCACGGCGGCGTTCATCGCCGAGAGTGGCTGCGAGGTGGTCGAGAAGCCGTACACCGTGGCGGAACTTGCGCGCGCGATGGAGCGGGTGCTCCGCCGGTAGGTGCTCGCGCCGCGCCTCGCGCGGCGCAGATCCTTCCAGCGACGGAACTGCCGGAATTTTGCTGCTCGGGCTCGGCACGGGAGGCCGCGGTCGTCGGATCAGGATCCGCGCGTCCGCGATTCGGTCGCGTCCGGCGGCGGGCGCTCCCGCCCGCTCGGCGGACGCTCCTGCGAATCGCCCGCCGGCGCATGGTGCGCCGGCCAAGGACGCGCTCCCTACTGATTCTCCTCCCGCGGCCCCCCGCGCCGAACGCCCACCGACTCAATGCCGTCTAGCACTTCCTCGAAAGGATTCGCGGGCGTTGAGTCGTGGGTGCCTCGGAGCGGCCTTTACAGCCGTCGCTCACGATGGCTGGTATCGCTAGCGCGATCGCGGGCGGCTGTAACAGACGCGGAGAGGCAGCCCACGAGCAACGCTAGCGAATCCGTGGCTCGTGAGGCGCGCGCGGAGAGGGAGCCGACGGCGTAACGCCCTGCGCAGCGAGACCCGCGCTACCTTTGCTGCACTCTTTTTCGGGAGCCCGCCCGTGGTTCGTCGCCTCGCGCCATTCGCCTGCCTCTGCCTCCTCGCGATGCCGCTCGCCGCCCAGTCGCGCGATGCCAGCGTTCCCGACCTGGTTGCACTGATGGCACAGCCCAAGAGCGAGATCGCCCAGGTGCTCGACCGCTGGCAGAGTGACCGCGGCGCGCTGAGCCGGCGCTACACGACCGAATATTCCACGGTGAGGCGTGAGCGGTTCCGGAGCTTCAACACCACCTGGCGCGCCCAACTCAAGGCGCTGCCCTTCGAGAAGCTGTCGCGACCCGCGCAGGTGGACTACCTGCTGCTCGACAACAAGCTCCGTTACGAACTCGGCCTCCTCGACCGCGAGGCAAAGCTGGCCGGTGAGATGACGGCACTGTTGCCCTTCGCGGACACCCTCGCGGCACTGCTCGAGGCACGCCGGACCCTGCAGCGCCCCGATCCGGCCACTACGGCGCGAACCATCGCATGGATGACGAGCCAGATCGACAAGACGAGCAAGGGCCTCGGCAACACCGATGGCGTGCCGACCGGCGTCAAGGCGACGAAGATCGTGGCCTACCGCGCCGCCGATGCGATCGCCGGATACAAGCGGCAGTTCGCGGCCTGGCTCCGCTTCTATCAGGGCTATGACGCGCAGATCACCTGGTGGATCGCCGATCCCGCGAAGAAGTTCGACGCGGCGCTCGACAGCTATCGCAAGGCACTGCGTGAGAAGGTTGTGGGCGCCAGGGAAGGACAGGATGAACCGATCGTCGGCGACCCGATCGGCGCCGACGGACTCGCGGTGGACCTCGCGGGCGAGATGATTCCCTACACTCCGGCCGAACTGATCGCCATCGCCGAAAAGGAGTATGCCTTTCTCGAAACCGAGGCGAAGCGCGCCGCGCGAGAGATGGGTTTTGGTGATGACTGGAAGGCCGCACTCGAGAAGGTGAAGACCGAGTATCCACCCGTCGGCGAGCAGGTCACTGCCGTGCGTGACATGGCCTGGGAGGCCACCCGATACGTCGAAGAGCACAACCTCGTCACCGTACCGGCGCTCGCCAAGGAAGTCTGGCGGATGGAGATGATGACGCCGGAGGCGCAGAAAACCAATCCGTTCTTCCTCGGCGGCGAAGTGATCCAGGTCTCATCACCGACTGATGCGATGAGTGAAGAGGAGAAGGTGCAGGCGCTGCGCGCGAACAATGCGCCGATGTCCCGCGCCACCGTGCAGCACGAGCTGATCCCCGGACATCACCTGCAAGGGTTCATGGCCGATCGCAACAACACCCAGCGCGGCATCTTCGACACTCCATTCTATGTGGAAGGGTGGTCGCTCTGGTGGGAACTCCATCTCTGGGACCTCGGCTTCCACTCCACCCCCGACCAGCGCATGGGGGCACTCTTCTGGCGGATGCATCGCGCGGCGCGGATCATCTTTTCCCTCAAGTTCCACCTCGGCGAGTGGACGCCGCAGCAGTGCATCGACTTCCTCGTCGACAAGGTGGGCCACGAGCGCGCCTCAGCCACTGGCGAGGTGCGACGCTCCTTCAACGGCAACTATTCGCCGCTTTACCAGGCGGGCTACCTGCTTGGCGGGATGCAGCTGCGGTCGCTCTATGGCGATGTGGTGAAGGGGAAGAAGATGACCGAACGGCAGTTCCACGACGCGGTTCTCGCGACCGGACCGATGCCGATCGAGATGGTGCGCGCACTGCTGAAGCCCGAGGTCCCGCTCAAGCGCGACTACGTGGCGAACTGGCGCTTTTCGGACTAGCGCGATCTCCCCGGCGAGTGGTGATGCCGCGCTCGCGCGGCACCGATCCTCGAGACGCCGGACGCCCCGAGCAACACCGCTGACTCCGTCCGGATTCGCCGGCGTTGCTCGTGGGCTGCCTCTCCGCAGCCCAACGGAGTCCCGACGGCGGTTCGAGCTGGCGACATTAGAGCTGGTGCGCGGCGCCTCCGAGTCTGCTACGAGGCACCCACGACTCAACGCCTGCGAATCCCCTTCTCCAGTCTCTAGTCTCTAGTCTCTAGTCTCTGCTCTGTCGATCTGACACCGCCTCTGTCGCAATGACTGGCCGGCGTCGATGCAATCTGCCGACGTTGGCAGGCCCAGGCTGGCACGCCCGATGCCCCTCTCCTGGTCGTCGGCGGGGAACAGCTTCCGCCGCACTGTCCCAACCAGCGCCCCGCAAGGGGAGGAGCTTGCAGCCATGATGTCCCGCCATCAGATGCCCCGTTTTGCCGGCCGTAACGGCTTCGCCCTTGAGCCGTCGATTGATCGTTTCATCGCCCGCGCCTTCGATGTGCCGGTGTGGAGTGGCGGTGCCGACGTGCAGGAACTCGCCGATCAGGCAGTGATCACTCTCGATGTGCCTGGTGTGAAGCCGGAGCAGCTCAAGGTCTCGGCCGAGAATCGGACGATCACCGTGAACGTCGAGCGCGAAGGGCGCGGCAACTTCACTCGCCAGTACACCATCGGCAGCAAGTACGATCTTGCCGGCCTGAATGCGAAGCTCGAGCTGGGCGTGCTCACGCTGACGCTCCCGGTTGCCACTGAGGCGATGTCGCGGGAAGTGCCTGTTACCGTCGCGTAGCGACCAAGTACTGGAGACTAGAGACTAGAGGCTAGAGACTAGAGACGGCAGTCCGGGCAGTCGGTCCGCAATAGAGCTTCCGGATGACCCCCTCTAGTCTCTAGTCTCTAGTCTCTAGTCTCTAGTCTCCTCTCAGGGGCTGGCGTTCCGCCTCGTCCGGTAGCATCCTCACGGATGCCCAAGACCCCCGCCGCCCTTGTTGCCGCACTACTCCTGCTCACCAGCTGTTCGCCTTCGTCCGCTCCCGCGAACCACCCTGTTCCCGTCGCGCGAGATCAAGCCCTGGTGCTGATCTCGCTCGACGGCTTTCGCGCGGATTACCTCGACCGACCGGTCGCGAGGAATCTCCAGGCACTGGCGCGCGGAGGCGTGCGCGCGGAGTGGATGACGCCGTCGTTCCCGAGCAAGACCTTCCCGAATCACTACTCCATCGTCACCGGCCTCTATCCGGAGCACCACGGCATCGTTGCGAACAACATCCGCGATCCGTTGCTTGGCTCATTCACCATGGCCGATTCGATGGCCGTGCGCGACGGTCGCTGGTGGGGTGGCGAGCCGATCTGGGTCACGGCCGAGAAGCAGGGGAAGCGTGCGGCCAATTTCTTCTGGCCCGGTTCCGAAGCCGAGATTGGTGGCGTTCGCGCGACGATCTACAAGCGCTTCGAGGACACCTTTCCGAATGCGGCCCGTGTCGATTCGGTGCTGACCTGGCTGTCGCGGCCCAAGGGGCAGGCGCCATCGCTGGTGACGCTCTACTTCAGTGATGTCGACCACGCCGGGCACACCTTCGGCCCCGGCGCACCGGAGACTGACGCCGCGATCGCCCGGGTGGACTCGATGATCGGCCGCCTGATGACCGGTCTCGCGGCGCGTGGCCAGCTCGACCGCGTCAACGTGATCGTGGTGGCGGACCACGGCATGCAGTCGACGCCGAAGAACCAGCTCATCGCGCTCGACGACTACATCTCGCTCGATGACGTCGACGTGATCGACTGGACTCCGGTGGGCGCGATTGCGCCGAAGCCCGGCAAGCTTGAAGCAGTGTACGCGAAGCTGAAGGGAGCGAACCCGCACCTGCAGGTCTACCGCAAGGGAGAAGTCCCGGCACGATTCCACTTCAATGACAACCCGCGAATCACGCCGCTGGTGCTGATTGCCGATGAGGGGTGGAGTATCACGCGTCGCGGAAAGGTCGACGCCTGGTCGGCCGCGAGTGCGTCGCACGGCTGGGACAACACCCTCCCGTCAATGCGAGCCCTCTTCGTGGCAGCCGGGCCGGCCTTCCGGCGCGGCTATGTGGCCCACTCCTTCCAGAACATCCACGTCTACGCCCTGATGTGCGCCATCCTCGGCCTGAAGCCAGCCGCAAACGACGGCTCGCTCGACTCGACCCGCGCGATGTTGCGCTCGGAGACGGGCGACGCGGCCGAGGCGAGCGCCGCGCGGATGATGCATCAGATCGAGATCCTCGCCTCGGATTCGTTCGAGGGTCGCGGCCCCGGCACTCGCGGCGACACGCTCACCGTGCGCCACATCAGTGAGGAGTTTCGCAAACTCGGCCTCCGGCCGATGGGGGCGAACGGCTCGTTTCTGCAGCCGGTAGAGATGGTGCGGATCAAGGGGGGCGGCACCTTCGCGCTGCAACGTGACGGGGTGATGCTGGACTCGGGAAACCAGGTGGTGCTGGCTCCAGGCGTTGACAGCGCTCGCAGTGTCAGCGGGGAGATGGTTTTCGTCGGTTACGGCATCGCGACGCTGGATCATCGCTGGGACGATTACAAGAATGTTGACGTGCGCGGCAAGATCGTCGTCCAGCTCGCAGGCCTGCCGAGTGGTCCGGAGTGGGATGCGTTGTCGGTCAACATCCCGACGAGCCTGAAGGCGGAAGCGGCGATGGATCGCGGCGCGGCAGGAATCGTCGTGGTGACTTCGGACCTCGCGGTACGCGCCAATCAGTCGGCCCGCCCGGTTACCGGACTCGCGCGTGATGCAGCTGCGCCGCCGGTGGCGACAACCCTGCTGGTGGGCCCCGAAGCGGGAGCACGCCTGCTCTCGCCGGCTGGCGCCCTTGAGGCGCTCCGTGCGACGGCTCGAAGCAAGTCGTTCTCTCCGGTCGCCGTTCCGGGTCGTCTCTCGATTCACTACGCGCCAACTGTAATGCGCTTCACCACGCACAACGTTGTGGCGCTGGTGGCGGGCACCGACCCGGCCGCCCGAGACGAGTACGTCATCGTCTCGGCGCATCACGATCATCTCGGCCGTGACACCACGCTCAAGGGTGATCAGATCTTCAACGGTGCGCTCGACAATGCCGGCGGCATTGCGCAGTTGCTCGAGATGGCGCGTGCGGCGGCCGCCAGCCCGGCTCGGCGCTCGGTGCTCTTCGTGGCAACGGCCGTCGAAGAACTCGGGCTCCTCGGTGCCGAATGGTATGTGCGCCATCCGGCGGTGCCGCTGGCGAAGACGGCCGGCGTCATTAACCTCGATTTCATGACGCCCTGGGGACGGACTCGCGATGTGATCTCGATCGGCGACGGGATGAGTACGCTCGATACCCTGGTCCGCAACGCGGCGGCGGCGCAGGGGCGGGTGATGACGCGCGACCCGTATCCGGAACAGAATTTCTATGTGCGCTCCGATCATTATGCCTTCGCGAAGGCCGGCATCCCCGGGCTCTTCGTGGGTTCGGGGATGGACTATGTCGGCAGGCCCGCAGGGTGGGGAAAGCAGCGCAGCGACGCCTACCTCGCGCGCGAGTATCACCGCGTGAACGATGATGTGCGCGCCGACTGGGACCTCAGTGGCGCGGTGGAAGATGCCGCGATGCTCTCCGACGTGGTGCGTCGGCTCGCCAATGACAGCGCCTGGCCCAGCTGGACATCACGCCCCGCCACCGCCAACTATCAGCGTGCCCTGAAGCGCCTCCGCGGTACTCTGTAGCTCTCCTCTCCCCCGAGGCAGCACATGCGTCATCTGTGGCTCCCACTGGTAGTCATCGCGGTTCCGGTTGCAGCGCAAACCCCGGCGAAATGGCGGCTGGTGCCGGAAGTGACGTACGGTGCTGCCGATGAGTCGGCTGGGGAGCTCTCGGATGTGCGGGGGATCGAGGTCGCCAAGAACGGCAATGTGCTGGTGCTCGACTACAAGGCGCAGGCGGTGAAGCTGTTTGCACCCGATGGCAAGTTCATCAGGAACATTGGCCGGGGCGGCGGCGGACCAGCGGAGTACGAGACCCCTAATGGTTTTACGCGCGCCCCCGACGGTACCATCTGGATCAACGACCCGGGAAACAACCGCGTGACTATTCTTCGCGAAGATGGCACGCTGGTCAAGACAATGCCGCGCGACGTCCATACCTACGGTTTCATCTGGGATGGCAAGTTCGATCGTCAGGGTCGGCTGATGCAGGGCGTCTCCGCCCCCCCGCCGCGAGGTTATCGCCTTCAGCGAACGAACTACCTGACGGGGCAGGCCGACAGCCTGGTCCCTCGCGGATGTGTGCCGCCCGAGGTGGTCGCAGACACGAGGCCTTCCTCGTACAGCTTCCGCAGCAAAACTGGCGGAGGGACCACCATGGGGATCCCGTTCACGCCGGACATGATGAAGGTGGTCCATCCGGCAGGATACATCTGGTGCGCCTACGGATCGACCTACACGGTATACCGGATTGGACTGGAGAAGGGCGATACCCTTGGAGTCATTCGCGGAGAGGCGCCGGCGCTTCCGATCCCAGCCAGTGTACGCGATGCGGCCATCGCCAACATCAAGGAGATCGCCTCGAAGTACGGCGAGCCGAATTACTCGCCGGCCGGGATACCCACCAGCTATCCGCGCCTCCACGAACTGCAGATCGACGATCGCGACAGGATCTGGGTTGGCCTCACTCCCGTTGGCACACCGGAAGCGCGATACGATGTCTACAGCGCCGATGGAAAGCTGGTGGCGAAGGCTTCGATTCCCTCGAGGCTCAAGGGGTATCTCTCCTTTGTGTTCCGTGGCGACAAGCTCTATGCGCTCGCCCAGGATGCCGATGATGTGCCATTGGTCATGCGCTTTCGCATCGAGGTCGTGAAATGACACCACTCTCCCGCCGCACCTTCGTCGCCACGGCCGGCCTCGCCGTGCCGGCGCTGCAGCGCATTCGCCCCGCGATCGCGGTTGCCGGTAGCGACGACCGGATGGCCTGGTGGCGCGAGGCACGCTTCGGGCTCTTTCTGCACTGGGGCCTCTATTCGATTCTCGCCGGAAAGTGGAAGGACGACGGGCGGTGGGCCGAATGGATCCGCAACAATGCCCAGATTCCGGTCAAGGAATACGACGAACTCCTGAAGCAGTGGAACCCCACCGCGTTCGATCCCGACGAATGGGCCTCGCTCGCCAAGCGCGCGGGAATGAAATACGCCGTGCTCACCACCAAGCATCACGACGGCTTCTGCCTCTGGGACTCCCCGCTCGGCGATTTCGATGTGATGGCGACGCCGAGCCAGCGGGATATCTGTCGCGATCTGGCGAAGGCGCTCCGCAAGCGAGACATCCGGGTGGGATGGTATCACTCGATCATGGACTGGCATCACCACGATTACCTGCCGCGCCGCGACTGGGAACTCGCCACGCGGCCGGTGGGTGATGCGCGTTTTGACCGCTACGTGACCTACCTGCACACCCAGGTCGACGAACTGCTCAGCAACTATGGCCCGATCGACATCCTCTGGTTCGATGGCCAGTGGGAAGCGACCTGGACTCACAAGCTCGCCCTCGCGCTCGAGGCGCAGATCCGCGAGAAGGCGCCGAAGCTCCTGATCAACAACCGGATTGACGGCAGCGGCGCGCCGAAGGGGAGTGAACTCGGCGACTTCGGCACCCCGGAGCAAAAGATTCCGGCGACCGGCATCCCTGGCGAAGACTGGGAATCGTGCATCACGATGAACGACAACTGGGGCTACAAGGCGAGCGACCAGAACTGGAAGACGCCGCGCAAGCTCGTCGAGATCCTGGTGGAGACCGCGTCGAAGGGCGGCAATCTGCTGCTGAATGTTGGCCCGATGGGTGATGGCCGTTTTCCACCGGAGGCCGTCACCCGGATGGAGGCGATCGGCGCCTGGATGCGAGTCCACGGCAAGGCGATCTACGGCACCACGGCGTCACGCTTCGCCGACCCGAAGGGATTTCTCTCGACCACCGCCGGCGAGCGGCAGCTGCACCTCTTCGTGCTCGACTGGAAGCCGGGGCCGCTGGCGTTGCCGGGGTTGCAGAGCCGTCCGGAGAAGGCGCTCCTTCTCGGCGCGAAGGACATTCCCTTGCCGGTAGCGGTCGCCAACGGAGTGATGTCGGTGATGCTCCCCGAGGTCGCGCCCGATTCGCTGCTGCCGGTGATCACGCTTCGGTTCGAGGAGCCGATCCGGTTCGAGGCGGCGGCGAAGTAAGCTTTGCTCCGCGCGGCGCGTTCTGTGGGGTCCCCCGCTCAGTCGAGGTCATTGATGAAGGGTCGCACCCTGATTGCCGTGCTGATCGTGGCTGCCGTTCCCATGTCAGTGCATGGGCAGGCCCCTCCTCGTTGGCCAGTGATGGCCACGCCGGTGACCAGTATTGGTGACGCCAGCGATGACGAGCGGCAAGAGCTCCTTCGCGTAGGTGGCGCGAGACGCCTTTCCGATGGTCGAGTGCTGGTTTCCAATGGCAAACCGCACGAACTGCGGGTCTACAACGCTCAGGGGAAGTTTCTCTCCCGGATCGGACGGAGCGGCGGTGGACCGGGTGAGTTCCAGGGGCGCATCGACATCCTCTCGGTGCGGGGCGACACGGTGGTGCTCTTCGATCAGGGCAGCATGCGCTGGTCCGAATTTCTGGTCAGTGGCAAGCTGCTGCAGGAATCGAAGGCCGGGCCGGGCACGGCGCCGGCACAGGTCGCCCTCTATCGCCGGACGCTGGTTCGCGACCTGCCGAATGCCCTCAATCACTGCGCGGTCGAGCTGCTCGATGCGCTTGTGGCCGTGCCGCCGCCAGCATTGCGAGAAGCCTTGCCCGATGGCGCAGGTCGATTCTGGGTGCGGCTCGATACCTCGCCGGTCTGGTCCGTCTACTCGCCCGCCGGGCGGCCGGTGGCATCCGTTCAGCTTCCTGCGGGCCTGGAACTCTTTCAGGTCACCGACGGCTTTGTCGTTGGCCGCCTCAAGGACCGCGACGATGTCGAGCGCGTTGTGGTCCTTCGGGTGAACTCGCCCCGCGCCGTTGGCAGCAGGGCGCGGTGCGAGGGAGTGAAGGACACGCTCCCCGCTGCCACCGGGCCCCGACTCGCCGAGCTCAAGGGCGTGATGCGAAGCGCGATGACGGCTGCTGAGATGGCCTACTCCGACGTCGGCCACTACGTCTCGACTGCCGATTCGCTGCAGCTGAAGCTTCCAGCCGATGTCAGATTCAGGATTCTCCGGTCGACCGCGGCGGGGTGGGCGGCCGTCGTTTTCGACCTTCGCTCGACGCTGGCATGCACCTTTGGTATTGGTGACGCGGCCCCGCTGGGCTGGCCGGAAGGGATGCTGCGCTGCGGCCCCTGACCCCGCGCGTCACGGAACCGGCAATCTGACCGGTGGGGTGTGCAAAGAACGGGCGCTCGCCCGTCCCGTCAGCCACACTCACCCCAGGTTGCGGAGTACCCGATGGCTACCAATCGCAAGAAAGTTCCTGCCGGCAAGAAGGCCCCGGCCCGGCGTACCGCGTCCGCCGAAGCGGCGACGCCACTGCTCTATCCCACCAAGAACGACCTGCCGTCGGCCACGCGCTCGGAGGTCGTCGCCCTCCTCAACCAGCGTCTCGCCGAATGCATCGAGTTGCAGACGCAATGCAAGCAGGCCCACTGGAATGTGAAGGGGCGCGACTTCATCGCCCTGCACAAGCTCTTCGATGAGATCAACGAGTCAGTTGAGGAATACATCGACGAAATCGCCGAACGGATCGTGCAGCTCGGCGGGATCGCCGAAGGCACGGTGCGGATCGTGGCCGCGCGTTCGGACCTGATTGATTACCCGTTGGTACTCACCTCCGGGGACGAGCACGCCGCGGCGCTTTCCGATTCGCTTTCGTCGTTCGCTCGCTCGACGCGCATGGGGATCGAGGAGATGGACGACCTCCACGACGCCGTGAGCCAGGACATGCTCACCGAGATTACCCGCGGGACCGACCAATGGCTCTGGTTCGTGGAATCACACCTCGTGGACCGCGGCCCCAAGGGGTGATACCTTAGGGAGTCTGCCGCCTCGACCCGGGAGTGTGCCATGCGTGTCGCCGCGCTTCTCCTCGCTGCTCTTGTCGCACCGCTCCCACTGCTCGCGCAGTATCCGGAGCCAGGGACCTATTCGGCGGGCGCTACGCCCGCCGGATCGTCCCAGATCATTCCGCTCAAACTCATCGTGGAAAAGCGGGGCGACTCGACCCTGGTGCATATGTCGCAGCCCGGCGACAAGGGCGACAACCAGCTGCCAATGGTCGATCAGCGTGCCTACAAGTCCGGGTTCGAGATCGTCCTCGGCGTCGTCGATGGCGGGCTCGCCTGCCGGTTTGCTCCCCCCAACAAGGACGGACGATGGGAGGCGAACTGCGAGGACCCGGACCATACCGCGCTCTACCAGTTCTTTTTCAAGAAGGGCTCCTGAGTGGGCGCGCCGGCGCGGCACCGGATTCGATTCGGTGATGGCGATGTGCTGCAATTCCGGATCGAACTCGATGGCATCCTGCCCGTCGTCTGGCGACGGGTGGCTGTCTCGGGTCGCGCTTCGCTGCAGGAGCTGCACGGGGTAATCCAGCGGGCGATGGGGCGCGCGGCCGACGGCGCCTATGCCTTCGACGTCGACGGCGTCCGGTATCACGATCCGATGGACGATCCGCAGCCCGGACACGAAGCCGACGAGATCTCGCTCGAAATGCTCGAGCTGCACCCTGGCGCGGTCGCCTTTCACATCGCCGAACATCACGGCGAACCGTGGCACGACCGGATCATTCTCGAACTGGTCTCCCCGCGGATGGTCGGGCAGCGCCTGCCGACCTGCCTCGCCGGCGGACGTGCCGCTCCACCAGATGATTGCGATGGCGCCACCGAGTATCGCGAGATGCTCGCCTCGCTCGCCGAGCCGCTCGACCCGAGATCGGCCGAGCTGCGCTCCTGGCTGCCCGAGGAATTCGATCCGGAGTACGTCGACCTGATTGCCATCAACGCGTCGCTCGCGAGGACGCCGAAACACCGCCCTGCTGCGTGAAGCGCAGAGACTTGAGATGAGAGACTAGCGACTAGAGACTAGAGACTAGAGACTAGAGACTAGAGACTAGAGGGTGTGTTGCCGGTATATTTTTCCACTTGGCTGCGACACCACTGTTCTCTAGTCTCTAGTCTCTCATCTCTAGTCTCTCTGCAGGTACCCCATGCTGCGACGCTCCTTGCTCCTCCTCCTCCCGCTGCCGCTCGCCGCCCAAGCCGCCGATCTGGTGCTGCGGAACACCACCGTCTACACCGTGGATGTCGCGCGACCGATGGCACAGGCCGTCGCGGTCAAGGACGGCAAGATCGTCTTCGTCGGAACCGATGCGGCGGTGGCACGGTTTGTCGGGCCCGCCACGAGGACACTCGATCTCAAGGGTCGCTTTGTGTATCCCGGGCTGGTGGATGCGCACGCGCACTTCACCGGCATCGGTCAGCGCGAGATGACGCTGAATCTCGAGGGGACCAGCACCAAGAGCGCCTTCCTCGACAAGGTCGAAGCCGCGGTGAAGCGCGCCAGGCCAGGCGAGTGGGTCACCGGTCGCGGCTGGATCGAGACATTCTGGACGCCGCCGGTCTTCCCGACTCGCCACGACCTCGACCAGATCGCGCCGAACAATCCGGTGGTGCTGACGCGCGCTGACGGGCACGCCTCGATTGCGAACAGCGCGGCACTGAAGATTGCCGGGATCGGCGCGACCAGCACCGCGCCGGCAGGTGGTGCCATCAATCTCGATGGCGATGGCCAGCCCACGGGAATGCTGATCGATGCAGCGCAGGGAATGGTCCGACGCTTCGTGCCGGCCACCACCGAGAACGACCTCGAACGCGCCCTCGAACTCGCCTCGGAGCGCGAGACCTCGCTCGGCTGGACGCAGGTGCAGGACGCCCACGGCACCTGGGCCGAAGTCGAGCGGATGCGGAAGCTCTATCGTGAGGGGCGCATCAAGGTCCGGATCTACAAGGCGATCAGCGGACCGAGCCCCGACGCCGAGAAGCTCATCGCGCAGGGTCCCGGCAAGCCCGAGTTTGCGGACCACCTCACCGTCCGCGACATCAAGGTGGTGATGGACGGCGCCCTCGGCTCGCGCGGCGCCGCGATGCTGGCACCCTACAGCGACGATCCGCACACCAGCGGCCTGATCACCACCGACACCGTGGCGGTGAAGGGAATGCTCGCACGTGCATTGCGCGCCGGGATCCAGGTCGAGACCCACGCGATCGGTGATCGCGGCAATCACATCACGCTCGATCTCTACGCCGGGGCCCTCGCTGCGGTGCCAGCAGCGCAGCGGCTGGTGAAGGAGCCGCGCTGGCGCATCGAGCACTCCCAGATCGTGACTCCCGCCGACCTGCCGCGCTTCAAGCAGCTCGGCCTCATCGCCTCAATGCAGCCCTCGCACGCGATCGGCGACCTCTTCTTCGTGCCGAGCCGGATCGGGATGGAGCGGATCAAGGGGGCGTATGCCTGGGAGACCTTCTTCAAGATGGGAGTGCCGGTTGCGGGTGGTTCCGATGCGCCGGTCGAACGCGGTGAGCCGATGATCGAGTTCTACGCGGCAGTGTCGCGCAAGTCACTCGATGGCAAGTCGGGGCCAGGGTGGCATCCCGAGGAGAAGGTCACCCGGGCACAGGCGCTCAAGATGTTCACCTGGTTCCCCGCGTTCGCGGCGTTCGAAGAGGATCGTCACGGATCGATCGTGGTGGGGAAGGCGGCCGACTTCACCGTGCTCGATCATGACATCATGACGATCCCCGAAGCGCAGATCCTCACCACGAAGAACGTGATGACGATCATCGCGGGCGAAATCGTCTACGGCGGCAAGTAGGCGCGTCGCGCGCCTACTTCATGGCAGGGAGGGTGTAGCGCCGCAGGTACTGCAGGTCATCCTCATCCATCCGCATCGTATAGATCGTGCCGCGACCCCAGCCCACGAGTGACTCGCCCGACGCGAGTTGCACGTGGGCGAGGAGCGCTCCGGCGCCGCTGAGTACGTCGAAGCGCTGGGTACGCGATCCGGTCGGACTGGAGAGCGAGACCCAAAGCAGGCCGTCGGGCGAACTGGTAATACCAGTATATGCCGCCTTCGCCGTGGCCCATTTCGCCGGCTCCAGCACGACCGCCTCGAACTTCGGCGGTGCCTTGCCGCTTGCTCCTGCGGCTGCGCTGAATGCCTTTCGTGACGCCGTCATCATTCGGTCCGTCGCGGCTCGCATCGAATCGACGATGGCCTTCCGTTCGGTGGCGGTGATCGGCACGGCGACATACGGAATCACCGGCCCTAGTACCTCCTTCCCGCCATCAGCCACCAAATGCACCCGGTACACGCCGTCACGCAACACGGCGACCCGCCCATCGGGGAGCACCGTCCAGGCATCCATGGCCTGACCATCTGGCGCGGTCATCGTGAGCTTCATCCCGGCACCGTCCGGCTCGATCTTCGGCTTCATCTGTGACGTGACGTTGCGAATGCGCGTGAGCGTGGCGGTCTTGCCGGTTTTTCGGTCAAGGCGCTGGATCTCGACCGTATCGGCGATGTTCGGCATCGCGCGGTTCGCCCCGCCTGTCGCCATCGAGAATCCGGTGGTGGCACCATAAACGCGGCCACGCGAATCCATCGCCGTGGGCATTATGCCCGAAAGATTCGCTCCGGTCTCCGCGCTGCCGAAGCGTGCCGTTCCGAGCGGGGTCGCGGTGGACGACAGCAGCAGGAAGCGCCCCTGCATCATGTCGAGATAGAGCAGCGTGTCGGCCACGCTCCCGAGCAGGATGCCGGGCGACCGGTATTCGAGCGGGCCAGCGCCCTGTCGCGACACCTTGGCAGAGCTCTTCCGGGTCAGGTCTACAACGAGCAGATCGCCTTCGCCGCTGTCGAGCAGCAAGACGCGGCCATCGCGCAGCTCGATGACCTGGGAAACCTTCGAGAAGCTTTCCTGATACTCCACGGCACCCTTGTCGAGCACGAGCGTAGGCCGGGTCTGGGCGGGGAGGGCGGCGATCGCGGTTGCACTGGCGGCGGCAGCGAGGGCGAACGAGTGAATGGCACGTGACCGCATCAGCTGCGCTCCCCGTGCAACCCTTCTTCCATGGCCAGCTTGGTGAGCCCGGCCACGGTGCGGATGCCGAGCTTGTCCATCAGCGACTCGCGATGGGTCTCCACGGTGCGGTGGGAGATGCCAAGCTGCGAGGCGATCTGCTTGTTGGTGTCGCCACGCGTGATGCCGACAAGCACATCGCGTTCGCGCGGAGTGAGCAGCGTGAGCGGTGAAGGCGGCGCCGAATCGGCGCGCATCGCCGCCGTGAGCCGGGCCGCGACCGCCGGAGGGAAGTAGCTCTCACCCCCGAACACGGTGCGCACGGCGCGGCGGAGTTCGGCCGGCGCAGAGTCCTTGAGCAAATAGCCGCGCGCGCCGGCCTTCACGCTCTCGAGCACATACTCCGGCTGATCATACATCGAGAGCATCAGCACCCGGGTGCTGCTGTTGCGACGGTGAAGTTCGGCAGCCACCGAGAGCCCGGTACGTCCCGGCATCGCCACATCCATCACCAGCACATCGACCGTCGTGTTGGCGACCAGGGTCAGCGCCTCTTCGGCGTTCTTTCCCTCGCCGACAACGGTCACGCCCGGCTCGCCTTCGAGTACGCGGCGAATTCCTTCGCGCACCACGGCATGATCATCGACGACGGCAACCCGGATCACCTGGGTGTTCATGTTGACTGCTCCTGAAATTCGACTGGCAGGGTCACCACGACATGCACGCCATTCGTGGATTCGACCCGCACGGTACCACCGAGGCCGACCATCCGCTCGCGCATCCCCGCGAGCCCCAGATGTCCCTCACGCTCGAAGGTGGCGAGATCGCGGCCGGGAGGGAAGCCGCGACCATCGTCCTTCACCGAGAGCGTCACCATCGTGCGGTCCGCACGAATACGGAGGGTGACGCGCGTTGCGCCCGAGTGTCGGACCGTGTTGGCGAGCGCTTCCTGTGCCGCGCGGAAGAGCGCGAGTTCCGCATCGTGCGTCAACAACGGCGCCTCTTCGGGGAGGTCGGTCTCGACCTGGAGCGGCCCGCGTTCGCGTACATCCTCGGCCAGTGACCGGATCGCCGGCAGCAGGCCGAGGTCGTCGAGCAGGGCAGGGCGGAGATCGTTCATCACACGGCGGATCCCGCGGATGCCGTTGTCGACGAGGTGAAGGATCTGGTCGAGTCGTTCGTGGGCGACTTCACCGCCGCTCTCGCGCAGCATGCCGACCTCGAGCTTCACGGCCGAGAGGGTCTGCGCTGTCTCGTCGTGGAGGTCGCGCGAGAGCCGTCGCCGTTCGGCCTCGTGCTGCCGGACCATCAGGCCGGAGAGTCGGGCGAGATCGTCAGTGCGCCCCGCAAGCCTGGCGGCAAAATCGGAGAGCACCATCAGTCCGAAACCCACACCGACGGAGAGCTCGAAGAGGATGTCGAGGTAGTAGCCCCACGGCGTCCACGCCCCGCGCGCGCGGAGGAAGGGGTAGTCGAGGTGGTGGAGTCCCCAGAGGAGAAAGGCGAGCGCGACGAACTTTGCGCCACCCGAGTTTGCCGTTCGCCCGTAGCGCCAGAAGACCCACGACGTCCAGAGCGTCGCCCCCGAGATGAGCGCCACCATCGGAATCGCGACCACCATGAACTGATCGAGCGAATTGACGGCGAGCCACGCACCGACCAGCGGCACCAGTGCGAACCCGGCGTAGCGATTCCGCCACGGCGTGCCCCGCGAGAAGACCAGTGCGGCCCAGAGAATCGTGAGTGCCACCCAGCCAGTGATGACCTGGTGCCAGAAGAGCCAGGTGAGATTCCCCGTGGCGAGGAACGCCATGATGGCGCCGAGGCGGATGAGGTAGAACCCCCACGCGGCGACCCACCACGCGAGCCATCGTTCGCGCACGCGGCGATAGAGGACCAGCGCGAAGGCGGCAAGACCGGCAGTGATCGTGGCCTGGAAGATCACGTCGGCGAGTTCGGAGCCGACGGCGAGCGGCATGGCTTCCTGCATCAGGGAAACGTGCCGGGGTGGGTGCGCCGGGGGTAGGGGCACGGTAGCTTCTCATTCTGTGACTGCGCCTCCCGTCCTCTCTCTCGAACAGGTATCCCGTCGCTTCGGCGACGTCACGGCGGTCGACCGCGTCTCGTTCGAGGTCGCGCAGGGCGAGTTCTTCTCGCTCCTCGGCCCTTCCGGGTGCGGCAAGACCACCACGCTGCGGCTCATCGCCGGCTTCGAGCAACCCGAGGGCGGCATCCTCCGGATGCTGGGCGAGGAGATGACCGGGCGCCGCCCCTACCAGCGCCCGATCGGGATGGTCTTCCAGAATTACGCCCTCTTCCCGCATCTCCGGGTGGCCGCGAACGTCGCGTTCGGCCTCGAGGAGCGACGCGTCCCGAGGCACGAGATCACCACGCGCGTCAACCGCGCTCTCGAGCTGGTCCGGCTCGATCCGGCCGTCTATGCCACACGCAGACCGAGCGAACTCTCCGGTGGCCAGCGGCAGCGGGTTGCGCTCGCCCGCGCCCTGGTGCTCGAGCCGCCGATCCTGCTGCTCGACGAGCCGCTCGGCGCCCTTGATCTGCAACTGCGCAAGCAGATGCAACTCGAACTCAAGGAGCTGAACCGCACGCTCGGCATCACCTTCATTCTGGTGACGCACGACCAGGAAGAAGCGCTCGCGATGAGCGACCGGATCGCGGTGATGCACGAAGGACGGGTCGTCCAGGTCGGCACGCCGGAGGCGATCTACGAGACCCCTCGCACGGAGTTCGTCGCGTCGTTCATCGGCGAGGCGAATTTCTTTGCGGGGACGGTGGTGCAGGTCGTTGATGGTGTCGCCGAGGTGGCTGGCAGCGATGGCAACCGGTGGCAGATACCGGTCACGAGCGGGATGGCGGCAGGCAACGCGGTGCGCGTCGCCGTTCGACCGGAATGGCTTGCGCTGCATCGTGATGATGGTCGTGAGGTGTCAGGCAATGCATTCGCTGGCGCGGTGCGCGAAATCATCTTTCTTGGTGAGACGCTCCACGTCCTCGTGTCCTTGCGCGATGGCAGCACGGTGCGGGTCGCCCTGCGCAACGAAGGTGTCCTCGCGAATCCCCTGGCCTGGCGAACAGGCGATCCGGTGCGGGTGGTGTGGGCACCGCACGATGCGCAGGTGCTCGAGGGATGAAGGGCATCCGGCGACGAATCCTCGCCACGATGCACCGGCGTCCTGCGCTCGGCGCCGGATTCCTGCTCCTCCCGGCAGCTCTCTGGCTCGCGATCTTCTTCGCAGTCCCCCTCGGCATCATGGCGAGTTATGCCTTCCGCCCGCGGCACATTCTCGGTGGCGTCTACGGCGGCTGGACGACGGCGCACATCTCCCGGCTCTGGGAGCCGCTGTACCTGCAGATCCTCGGGCGCAGTGTGCTCCTCTCGCTGGTCGCCACGCTGCTGGCGCTGGCGGTGAGCTATCCGATGGCGCTGGTCATCGCCCGGGCCACACGCTGGCGGGCGCTGTTGCTCTTCCTGGTGGTGCTGCCGTTCTGGACCTCGTTCCTGGTGCGGACCTACGCGACGATCTTCCTGCTGCGTGATACCGGCCTCGTCAATCAGGCACTGATGGGGCTCGGCCTGATCAGCGCGCCACTGCAGCTGCTCTACACGCCAGGTGCCGTGCTGTTCGGGCTCGTCACCGGCTACATCCCGTTCATGGTGTTGCCGATCTACGGATCGCTCGAGAAGCAGGATCCGGCGCTGCTTGAGGCCGCCGAGGCACTTGGCGCACGCAGCTGGCGCCGATTCTGGCGAGTCACCTGGCCGCTCTCGCTGCCCGGCGTGGTGGCGGGGTCGCTGCTGGTGTTCATCCCCGCGCTGGGATCGTTCCTCACCAGCGACCTGCTGGGTGGGGCCAAGGTGATGCTCATCGGCAACCTGATCCAGAACCAGTTCACCACCTCGCGCAACTGGCCCTTCGGTTCGGCGCTGTCGTTCCTGCTGCTGAGCTTCGTCTTGCTTGGCATGGTGCTGCGCGCGCGTAGCCGGGGCGACGAGGTGGCATCGTGAGGCGCCGACTGATACCGGCCATTGCCGCTATCGGCTACCTCTCCGTTCACGTGCCGCTGCTGCTCCTCGTGCTCTGGAGCTTCAATGCCTCGCGGAGTGGCGCTCGCTGGGACGGATTCTCGTTCGTCTGGTACCAGCGGCTGCTCGAGCGGGCGGACCTGCTGATCGCGCTGCGGACTTCGCTCGTCGTCGGACTCTCGGCAACCCTTCTCGCTACCGCGTTCGGGACCCTCGCCGCACTCGCGCTCGCCCGCGGGCGCCTGCGCCGTGCCGCGTGGCTCGAAGGGTCGCTCGCCCTCTCGATCGTGACCCCTGAAGTCATTGCCGGCATTTCGCTGCTGATTCTCTTCGGGGCTTTCGGGCTGCCGCTGGGATACCTCTCGCTCATCGTCGCGCACACCGCGTTTGCGCTGCCCTTCACGATCCTTGTGGTGCTCGCGCGGCTGCGTGGCATGGACGAAACGCTCGAAGAGGCGGCTCTCACGCTCGGTGCCGATGAGCTCACCACCTTTCGTCGCGTCACCGTGCCACTCCTGATGCCGGGAATCGTTGGGGCAGCGTTGCTGGCCTTCACGCTTTCGTTCGACGATTTCGTCATCACCTTTTTCACCGCTGGCCCAGGCACCAGCACCTTGCCGCTGCTGGTCTACGGCATGGTACGCCGCACCGTGGAGCCGTCTGTGAATGCGCTCTCGGCGATTCTGGTGGTCGTGACCACTCTGCTGCTGCTCCTCGCGCAGAAGGCGCTCGGTGTGACGCGAGGAGCCCCTGGTGGTGCCGCCCTTGAGCGGCACACGAATTCGCCGTGAAGGACGTGCAGGGGTTCGAGGTTGCCGAAGATCCGCGCGGCGCACGCGCCGCGCGTACGGGTATGATGCGACGAGATTTCCTGCGGATGGGTTTGTCCGCCGCGACCGCATCAATGCTTGCTGCCTGCATCACCAGGCGGAAGGCGCCACCCCCCAACGAACAGCCACTCTCGGCCGCGGGCCCGCTCGAGGGCGAGTTGCGGATCTTCAACTGGTCGGACTACATCGCGGCCGAGACGATCGCCCGCTTCGAACGCGAATTCCGGGTGCGTGTGAGCTACGACACCTTCGAGAGCAACGAGGAGATGGTCGCCAAGCTGGTTGCCGGCGGCGATGGGTATGACCTCGTTGGGCCGACATCGTATCTCGTCCCGGTGCTCGCGGAAGGCGGGTTGCTCGCGCCGCTCGATCACGCCGTGCTGAGTCGATGGCATAACCTGCTTCCCGCCTTTCTCGATGCTCCGTCCGATCGCGGCGGGCGCTATGCCATGCCCTATCAGTGGGGAACCACCGGCATCGCCTACCGCGAAGATCTCGTCGCCGCGTCACTCACGACCTGGGGTGTCTTTGCCGATGCCTCACTGGCCGGGAAGATGACGATGCTGGACGACGGACGCGAAGTGATCGGAACGATGCTCAAATGGCGTGGCCGATCGATCAACAGCACGGACGGGTCCGAGCTGACGGCGGCCAAGCGCGACGCGATTGCCGTGAAGCCACACCTCCGCGCCTACATTTCGGCACCGGTCAAGGGACAACTCGTGAGTGGCGATGTGCAGGTGGCACAGCTCTTCTCCCCTGATGCGCGCCAGGCCCAGTTGGAGGAGCCGCGAGTGCAGTATGTTATCCCGGCAGAAGGAAGCGAGATCTATCTCGACACCCTCGCCATTCCCCGGGATGCGCCGCATCGACGGGCCGCGCACGCCTTTCTCGACTATCTCCTGCGCCCTGAAGTGGCCGCCGAGATCGCCGAGCAGACCGGCGGTGGCCCCGTCAACGGAGCCGCGATTCCACTCATGCGTCATCCGGTGGCGCCCCCCGATCCGGCGCAGCTCGCACGCCTCGAATACCAGCGCGACCTCGGCCCGGCAACCGATCAATGGGATCGGCTGTGGACCGAGATCAAGTCGGCCTGAGACCCTGATTCTTCCGGAGTTCCCTATGCGTGTTACCCGCCTGCTGATCGCTGCGCTCCTGCTCCCTCTCTCGCTGCGGGCCCAACGTGCGCCCGTTCCCAGGGCGGCGGTCGCGGTGGACAGCGGCAGTTACCGGGTCGCGGCACTCGCCTGGGAGCACGGCGATTTCATTGGCGCGCTCGATGGCTTTGCCCGGATCATGGCAACTCCGCTCAAGGAAACGTTCCGCGACTCGATCGCGCTGGTGACCGGCGAACTCTACCAGACCAGGGAACTCACGCAGGATGGCAGCCGGCCCGCCTTCTCGCCGAAGGGCACCTTCGCCAGCTACGAGACGGGGCCGATCACCAATCGCGTGACCCGCATCGTGCGCTCGGCACCTGGGCTCACGCCGGTGCGAGAGGTCGGCGGGGCCGCTGCGGCGATCTCCCCAAGCGACACACTGGTCGCATTCCTCGCGCAACGCGGTAGCGGACCCGCACAACTGGTGGTGCAGCAACTGGTGAGTGGCGCCACGGTGCCGGTCGCCGGAATGGAATCGTGGCGCCCAACCGGCGTCGTGTTCGGTGCCACCGATGCGATGCTCTTTGTGGTCGCCGCGCCGGAGGGCGACAACAGTCGCAATGAGATCCTGCGGCTCGAGCGGCGCGACGCCGGCTATGCCGTTATCGGCCCCGTGGCGGCGATGAACGGCTTCAAGTCCGCGCCGCTTCCGCTTCCTGGTGGGCGATACCTGGTGCATGCCGTGGTGGCGGGAAATCCGGTACGGCTTCCGAGTGGTGCCGCAGGAATCAAGGCCGCCGCGTCGTTCGCGATTGTCGATCTGGTGGCCGGAACGTCGCGGTGGGTCAACGGGTCGTCCGCGTCGGTCTCGGCCGATGGTTCGGCGGTGACCTACCTGGTCAAGGCCGACAACGGTCAAAACTCCGTCGTGGTGGAGCCGATTGCCGGCGGCGCCCCGGTGGTAGTGAAGCGCGCGACGGAACAACTCGCCAACCCGGCGCTCTCGCCCGACGGCAGCCGCGTCGTCTTCCAGATGATGCCGACCTACGACTGGGAGTTGTACCTGATCGGAGCCGACGGGAAGAACGAGGTGCGCCTCACTCGCGAGATCCAGCACGACCTTTTCCCGGTCTGGCTCAACCAGAACAAGCTCCTTGCCGTGATCGGCGAAGCGCGGCACCGTCGCAGCTACATCTACGATGCGACCACGCTGCAGCGGACGCGGCTCTTCCACAACAACACCGTACGGACGATCGCCCCGGAATACGAATGGGTGGTCAGCGCCGATGGCTGTCGGGTACTGATCGTGGCCGAGCGAGACGGCAACACGGTCTCTCCTGAGCGTGGCGTCTATCTCACCGACCTCGACCTCACGGTGAGCGATGCCGATCTGCTGGCGCGGATTCGCGGCAACCGCGCTGCCGAGGTGTCGTTGCGCGACCGCGGCCTGGCGACGTTCAAGCCGATTGCGGCCCAGGTCCGGCAGGTCACCTCGCAGGTCGACGTGGCGCGGATCTTCGGATACGAAAAGTCGCTCTTCGATTTCGATTCGAAGCACATCAGTCAGCCCGGCAACGCCAAGGCAATCGACTACCTCCTCAAGACCTACCGCACCTTCGGTTACGTGGCGGGGCCGCAGTGGTTCTCGCCACCGGGTGCGCTCGGGGGCAAGAGTGCCAACGTGCTCGCGGTGCTCAAGGGCACCGAACACCCGGAGCTCGTCTATGTCGTGTCATCGCACTTCGACTCCCGCGCCGAGGGACCTGGCGCCGATGACAACACCTCTGGCACGGCCGCGCTGCTCGAAGCCGCGCGCGTGCTTGCGGCGCACCCGCAACCCGCGACCATCATCTTCGCGTCGTTCACGGGCGAGGAAGCCGGGCTGCTGGGGAGTCGGGAGTTTGTGCGTCGGGCCGTCGCGGACAGCGTGCAGGTCGTCGGCGCGCTCAACAATGACATGCTCGGCTGGACCAACGACGGTCGACTCGACAACACCATCCGCTATTCCAATCCCGGGATCCGTGACATCCAGCACGCCGCCGCCCAGCAATTTTCGCAGATGATTACCTATGACGCGCTCTACTACAAGAGCACCGATGCGGCGGCGTACTACGAGGCGTATGGCGACATCGTCGGCGGGATCGGGTCGTACCCCGTGCTGGGGAATCCCCACTACCATATGTCCCACGATGTACTCGAATTCGAGAACCATCAGCTCATCGCCGAGGCCAGCAAGACCACAGTGGCGACCCTGATGCTGCTGGCCTCCTCCCCGTCACGGCTGGGCGGGCTGGCCCTCGACCGGCTGGCCGGTGGCACCGCCGAGATCCACTGGAATCCGAGCCGGGAGGGGGGGGTGGCGCGGTACGAGGTGACCTGGGGCCCGGAATCGGACCCGATGGCCCACCGGTTGACCACGCTTAGCCCCAAGGCGCGTCTGGTCGGGGCCGCCCCAGGGATGGTGGTGCAGGTTCGGGCGGTAAACCGCCGGGGGCTGGCCGGCTGGGACTGGGCGCGGTTGCGGCTCAACCCGTTGCCGTGATAGGTTTTCCGCCCTGTGTCAGGGGCTTGCGCCCCAGGAGAAACGCGATGCTCTACTACTTCGGAATGGTGATGGCGGGTGTCGGCGCGGGCGTGCTGATCACGGCGCTCACGTTCGTGACCCTGATGCTCACAGCCGTCATCTTCTCGATGTTCGCGTTCACCGCTTCGCCGATCCTCGACAAGATCTTCAAGGACTGACTTTGCCGGTCTCCTCATCCTCCGCGCCGGGCTCTGGCGTGGAGGCGGAGCGATAGGCACCCTCGAAGTTGATCTTGGCGCCGGCAAGCAGCTCTCGCAGCCCGCGGACCTTGACCTCATGTCCCCCCGTCCGCCGCATCAACATCCCCATGAATCCGAAGTTGTCGGCGAGGGCGCCGAGGCCGAGTCCGGCGGCCTGGGCCTTCATCTCGTCGAGTTGTCGGCGGAGCGCCCGCATCTGGGTGTCGTCGGCGTGATGGGTCGACATCATCTCGATGATCTTGGTGGCCTTTTCGAGCCGCGCCGGAACGAGCTCGAGCCACTGGAGCTGCGCCTGTTGCCGCGCAGTGAGTTTGGGTGCCACGGGGGACTCCTGATGCACGATGAAACCACGAGCGGAAGCGTGCGTAACCGGATCATGACCCCCCGGTTCGCATCGCTTCTCGCTTCTCGATCCTCGCTGCTCGAGGAAGATAGGTTGGCGCCATGAAGATTTCGGAAATCTCGATCTCGAGGCCGGTGTTCGCCTCGATGATGTCGCTCGCCCTGGTGCTCTTCGGGGTGCTGGGCTACCAGCGCCTCGCCGTGCGCGAACTCCCCGACGTCGACCCGCCGATCATCTCGGTGCAGACCACGTTGCGCGGCGCCAATCCGCGCGTGATGGAATCGTCGGTCACCGACATCCTCGAAGAGCAGCTCAGCACGGTCGAAGGGCTCCGCACGCTCTCCTCGAGCAGCTCCGAGCAGAGCAGCAACATCACCCTCGAGTTCACGCTCGACCGCAGCATCGAATCGGCGGCGCAGGATGTCCGCGACGCGGTGAACCGGGTCCGGGGCCGACTCCCGGTCGACATCGAGGAACCGGTCGTGGCGAAGCAGGATGCCGACGCGCGGCCGTTCTACTACCTCGCGCTCTCGTCGCCCACGCTCGACCTGATGCAGCTCAGTGACATCGCCGACCGGATCGTGAAGCAGCGGCTGCAGACGGTCCCGGGCGTCGGCAGCGCACAGATCCTGGGTGAGCGTCGTTATTCAATGCGCGTCTGGCTCGACCCCAACGAACTCTCGGCCCGCGGCCTCACGGTGCAGGATGTGCTGGCTGCCATCCGCTCGCGCAACATCGAGGTGCCGGCCGGACGAATCGAGTCATCGCGTCGCGAGTTCACGGTGCGTTCCCTGGGCGAACTCAAGACGCCGGAAGAATTCGGCGATCTCGCGGTGTCGAATAACAATGGCGTGCTGATCAAGCTGCACGACATCGCACGGGTCGAACTCGGGCCGCAGGACGATCGGTCGGCGATCCGCTTCAGCGGCGTGCCCGCCGTCGGCATCGGCGTGGTGCGCCAATCCAAGGCGAACCTGCTCGACGTGGCCGAAGGGATCCGGGCGGAGCTGCCGCGGATCCAGGCCGCGCTGCCACCGGGCGCCACGCTGATCCAGGCATTCGACCAGTCGGTCTTCGTGAAGCGCTCCATCGCGGATGCCCAGCGCACCCTCATCGAGGCCGCGGTGCTCGTCGTCATCATCATCTTCGTCTTCCTCCGTAATCTCCGCGCGACGATCATCCCCGCGTTCGCGATTCCGGCCTCGATCATCTCGGCCTTCGCGGTGATGTTCTGGCTCGGCTTCTCGATCAACAACTTCACCCTGCTCGCGCTGACGCTGGCCATCGGCATCGTGGTCGACGATGCAATCATCGTGCTCGAGAACGCCTATCGACACCAGGAAGAGCTGGGGGAAGATCCCGAGACCGCGGCGCGACGCGGTACCGCGGAAATTTCCTTTGCCGTGGTGGCCACCACGATTTCGCTGATGGCGGTGTTCATCCCGCTGGCCTTCCTCAAGGGAAACACCGGGCGGCTCTTCAACGAGTTCGGTATCGCCGTGGCCGGCGCCGTGTTCATCTCGGGCTTCGTCGCGCTCACACTCACGCCAATGCTCTGCGCCAAGGTGCTGCGAGTGCCGCCGAGTCACGGGGTGATCTACAAGGCACTGGAACGCGGCTTCGACGGGCTTGCCAACGGTTATCGCCGGGCGTTGTCGGCGGCGCTGCGTCATCCGGCGATGGTGCTCATCGGCGTGGCGGCACTGCTGGTCGGCGCCGGGGCGGTCTTCCTTACGCTCAAGCGCGAGTTCATTCCCTCCGACGACCGCGGCGTCATCTTTACCAACTTGACAGCACCGGAGGGGTCGACCTTCGCCTACACCGATGGCTACCAGAAGAAGGTCGAGGAGATCTTCGCCTCGGTGCCTGAGGTGGCCTCGATCTTCTCGATCATCGGCCGCGGCGGCTCGCCCAACGGCGGTTTCGTGGTGGCGCGACTGAGCTCGTGGGAGGAGCGGACCCGCACGGTCGACCAGATTCTCCAGGAGATTCGCCCCAAGCTCGGCGCAATTCCCGGTGTGATGGCGTTCGCGAGCAATCCACCGGCGATCGGCGGCAACGGATCGCCGGTGCAGTTCATCGTGCGGAATCCCAACTACGACTCGCTGCTGGTGGCCAACGAACGGATCCTCAAGGCCGCGCGCGCGATTCCCGGGCTGCTCAACGTGGACACCGACCTCAAGGTCAACAAACCGGAGCTCACGGTGAATTTCGATCGTGACCGCGCCGAAGATCTGGGTGTTCCCGTGTCCGACGTGGCGACGACGCTGCAGACGCTGCTTGGCGGTTCACGCAGCAGCACTTTCACCCGCGACAACAAGCTCTACGACGTGCTGGTGCAGCTCGATCCGGCCCGCCGGGCCACGCCGCAGGACATGACGACGCTCTTTGTGCGCGGCAAGGGCGGTCAGCTGGTGCGGCTCGACGGTCTCGCGAAGGTCCAGGAAACCACCGGCCCGCGCGGGATCGCCCACTTCGATCGAGTGCGCGCCTTCACGCTGAGCGCCGCAGTCGCGCCCGGCTTCACGCTGGGCGAAGCGATCGACACGCTCACCGGCGTGGTGCGGGCGCAGCTGCCACCGTCGACGACAATCGCCTTTGGCGGTGAGTCGCGCGAGCTCTCCGAGAGCGGCGGCGAACTGACCCTCGCCTTTGGCCTCGCGATCATCGTGGTCTTCATGGTGCTGGCCTCGCAGTTCGAGTCGATCGTGCATCCGTTCACGGTGCTGATGGCGGTGCCGCTGGCCGTGCTCGGCGCGATCTTCACGCTCAAACTCGCCGGTGCCACCATCAACCTCTACTCGCAGATCGGGATGATCCTGCTGGTTGGCCTGGTCACCAAGAACTCCATTCTCCTGGTGGAATACGCCAACCAGCTGCGCGAACGCGGGATGGAACTCACCGATGCCATGCTCGAGGCAGGGCGCATCCGGTTGCGGCCAATCCTGATGACCTCGGTCGCCACCATCATGGGCGCAGTGCCGATCGCACTCGGCCTCGGCGCGGGTTCGGAATCGCGACGCCCGCTCGGGTACGCCATTGTGGGTGGCGTCTTCTTCTCGACCGTGCTCACGCTGCTGGTGGTGCCGGTGGTCTGGGTGCTGCTGGAGCGGGCGCTGGTGCGTCGCACGGCACACGCGCAGGTGCTCGAGCCGGCGGAGCAGTCGTGATCGGCGCGCTCCTGCTGGCCGCGGCGCTCGCCGGGCCAGGATCGCGCGACACTCTGCCAGTGGTGACGTTGCGCGAAGCGCTGCAGGCGGCCGTCCGGCTCGATCCTGACTATGTCCAGTCGGTGGGCCAGCTCCACAACGCCGAATCCGCGCGCAAGGCTGCATTGCTGGTCTTCCTGCTGCCCTCGGTGTCGGCCTCGGCCGACTATTCGCAGCTCTCCACCAAGCAATTCAATGTCGGGACCGGCAGCCAGGCAAATGCCACGGGCCGCGCCTCCCTCGATGCGCGCTACGATTTGTTCACGGGCGGGCGCAAATGGAACGACATGCGGCGAGCCGCGGTGGAGCTCGAAGGGAGCGAGGCCGGTGAACTCGGTGCCCGTTTCACCGCCGCGCTCGAGGTAGAGCGCGACTACTACGCCGTCCTCGGGGCGCGGGAACTGCGCGACGTGGCCGAGCAGCGCCGTACGCGCGCGCGCGAGGAACTGGTCACGGCGCGCGCGCGCGTGGTGAGCGGCGCAACCGTGCAATCCGACTCGTTGCAGGTACTCCTCGAAGTGCAGCGCGCCGAGGTTGACGTCCTGCGGAGCGGAGCCACCCTCACGGTGGCGCAGCTGCAGCTGGGGCGGCGGATCGGTCGGGCAACGGCCGTGGACGCGGCCCCGATTGATCCGGCGCTGCCCTCAGCCCTCGAAATGTCGCTCGACGATGCGGTACAGCAGGCGGTGGCCCAGGGACCCGCGTGGCGGCAGGCGCGGGCAACCGAACGATCCGCCGACCTGCAGATCCGTTCGCGGCAGGGGAGCTACTTCCCCACCGTGACGCTGCTCGCCTCGCTCGGAAAGTTCGACGACAAGTTCTTCCCGACGCAGACCACTCGCCGGAGCGTCGGCTTCTCCCTGGCCCTGCCGATCTGGGATGGTGGCCAACGGGAACTCGCGATCTCGCGCCTGAAGAGCAGTCGCGATGTTGCCCGCACCATTCGCGAAGATCTCGAACGCGCGGCCCGCCGCGACGTGACCGAGGCGTATACCAACTACGATGTCTCCAGGCAGGCGCTCGCCATCAGCAGCACCGGTGTCGCGGTGGCGACCGAAATCCTGCGGGTCCAGCAGTCGCGCTATCGCGCCGGGTCGGGCACCGTCCTCGAACTGCTCGATGCCCAGTCACAGCTCGTGCAGGCGCAGGCCGATCTGGTACAGTCGCGCTACGGCGTGCGGCTCGCGCGTGCCGCCCTCGAGACAATGCTTGGTCGCCGCCTGACCAATGATCCTGACCGGAGTACTCCGTGATCGTTTCTTCTCGTCGTCTGCTCGCTGCTGCTGTCGTCCTTGCTGCGTGCGGCAAGGCACCCGCGAAGCCCGCTGCAGGCGGGCCGGGTGGCGGGCCACCGACGCTCCCGGTCGAAGTGACGGCAGCGTTCACCGATACGGTGACCGATGCGATCGTGGCCACCGGCCAGATCGAGGCGATGCAGCAGATCGAACTGCGCCCCGATGTCGAGGGGCGAGTGATCGACCTGCTCTTCAAGGAGGGGGCCCGCGTCGCTGCCGGCACGCCGCTGGTGAAGATCGACGACGCCGAGCTCAAGTCCCAGGTGGAGCGCGCGCGTGCCGATCGCGATCTCGCGAAGCAGTCGCTCGAGCGAACGCGGCAGCTGCTGGCGGAGAAGGCCGCGGCGCCGGCCGACCTCGAGCGCGCAGAGGCGACCTCGCGCAGCAGCCAGGCCTCGCTCGATCTGCTGGAGCTGCGGCTTGCGCGCACCGTGGTGCGTGCCCCGTTTGCCGGCGTGATCGGCCAGCGGCTCGTCTCGCTTGGCGACTATGTCAACAGCTCGTCGCGGCTGCTCACACTGCAGACGGTCTCGCCGCAGCGCATCAACTTCACCGTGCCGGAGCGCTACGCCGGTTCACTCAAGGTCGGGCAGCGGGTGGCATTCCAGGTGGCGGCACTCGACTCGCGGACGTTCGAGGCGCGGGTGGACTTCGTCGATCCGGTGGTCACGCTGCCGGGGCGGATCATCACCGTGAAGGCCGTCGCCGACAACTCGCAGGGCATCCTGCAGCCGGGGATGTTCATCGAGGCCCGGCTCGCGACCGAAGTCCGCCCCTCCGCGATCATCGTTCCTGAGGAGGCGATCGCCCCGACCGCGGGTGCATCGTGGGTGTGGGTCGTGGAAGGTGACAAGGTGGCCCGGCGTGAGGTCGAACTCGGCGTGCGCTCTCCCGGCTTCGTCGAGGTGCGCAAGGGAGTTGATCTCGGTGACCGCGTCGTCGTGGGCGGACTCGATCGGCTGAGTCCCGGCGCCACCGTGAAGGCCACTGATGTCGTGCGCCGGCCGCAAGGAGTACGGGAGCACTGATGCGCCGTGCAGCGCTCGTGATCACCGGAGCCCTGCTCGGAACGTCCGCTCCCATTGCTGCGCAGGCCCCCTCGCGCTGGGCGGTGCAGATCCAGAGTCCCGTGGGGTCCGAACGCGGTGAGCTTCGGCTCACCGGGCGCAATGGTCGGCTGCTGCTCGAGAGCAGTGACACGGCGTGGATTCCCTTGCGTGACCTGCAGATCGTCGATGGCCACATTGCCTTCGGCGTGGCACCGGGCGGACGACGATTCGATGGCATCGTCACCTCCGGTGCGATGCAGGGCACCGTCACTGAACCCGACGGACGCGCTACCCGGTGGATCGCCGAGGAGATTCCCGCCGGCATCACGCGCTGGCCCGTGCGCCCGCGCGTGCGACTCCGCCAGGTGGTCGTTGGCACCGGGCTGACGCATGTCGCGCTGCCGGCGGCGTGGCGCGCCCTCATGCCCACGCCGGCGACCGTCACTGCCGAGCGCGATGCATTGGCTGAGTCGGTGGGCCTGCGACCGCCCACGGTCGATGCGATGCTCAATGCCCAGCGCGTCGCGCTTGGATTCGACAGCAGCGGTCGCGCCCTCAGTTACGCCCAGTTGCTCCGGATTGCACGCAGCCCCGCTGCAAACGATGAATTCCGCCGGATCTTCGGTATCGCCCCGCGCTTGCGCACTGACCTGCATCAGGTCGCATTTGCGATCGCCAGGAGCAAGCGCAACACCACGCCGGTCTCGCCCGAGGCGCTGGCGCGCAGTCTTGCCGTGCTCGCTCCCGGCTTCCCGATCGCGGCCGATTCCCTCTCGCTCTATGGCGCGGGGTGGCGCGCGTGGAATCAGGCGCGTACCGACACCGTCAATGGCCGGATCGCCGGAGGCGATCACTCGGTTCCCGATTCACGCTTCGATGCATCGGTCCGCGGCTTGCTCGAGGCCTACGACGAAGCGACAGTCTGGTGGACCGACGCCGTGGACTGGCTCCTCAACAATCCGTGGATCGAGACCGCTGCCGGGTATCGCTCGCCGGCGGCCCTCGTCGCCGCCTTCTGGGGCAAGCCCACGGTACCAGCTCCGCCACTGGAGCCGACGCATTTCGGCTCCGTGCAGGCGGTGCCCGTGGTCGGTGCGGCACGCCTCGGGTCGCGGCTCATCCGCCCACTCAACGCGAGTGGTGTGGAGTGGCTGGCACAGGGCGGCGTGGCCGAGGCGCTCGGACTCTGGCGTGAGATCGAAAACCGCGATTCGCTCAGCGTGGTGCGCGATGGCCAGAGCATGCAACTCACCGGCCCCGCATCGGTCGCGCGGAGCCGGCTCGGCGGTTTCCTCTCGGGTCGCGATGCCATCCGGATGGAACCGGGAATCTCCCCGGTATTCGCGGTGGTGACCGCGGTGCATGAATGGCAGCATCTCCTTTTCGAGGGTGCCCGACTTGAAGGGACCGCGCCCGGCCTGCTCGACACGCCAGAAGAACTTCGACTGCTCGATGGCAATCCCTGGCTCGCCGAGGGCGCGGCCGAATGGGCCACCGAAGCCGTGCTCGCACCGGCACGAGGCTCGGTGCCGCTGCTGGCGTATATGGAGGCCTTCAAGCGCGGCAGCATCGACTTGCTCTCCGGGGGAGACGACCCGCACGCACTGGGCTACCTTCTGGTGCGCGCGCTGGCAGCCCGGAGCGCGACGCCCGCCGTCCTGCGTGATCGTTTGATCCGTTGGCTCCACGATCCGGTGGCCCTCGCGAGGGAGTATCAGGTCGACGGTCCCGCGCGCGGCGTGCAGCCGCTCCAGCTCAACCGACCGAGCGGCGCTGGCGTCATTCCCGAAATCGACTTTACCTGGGACGATGGCATTGCCGAACATCTGGTCCGGCGCCTCGTGATCCCGGCTCATCCTGAGGAGCATTGATGCGGCACCGTGGACTTCTTTCGCTGGCGCTCCCGTTGTTCGCGGCCCTTCCCCTTGGGGCGCAGCAGACGGTCCCCGAGCGGACCGGCGGCGCGCGAACCTCGAGTCACGCCGAGGTGCTCGCCTTCATCGATTCCCTGACGCACCGCGGCGCGAAGCTGCAGGTCGGCACGCTCGGCCAGTCTCCGCAAGGGAAGCGCCTCCCCTACGTCATCCTCTCGCGCCCACTGGTAACGACCCCGGCGGCGGCAAAGCGGACCGGCAAGCCGCTGCTCTACATCCAGGCCAACATTCACGCCGGCGAAGTCGAAGGGAAGGAGGCCGTGCAGCAGCTGATGCGGGATCTCACCCTCGGCCGTCTGCGGCCGCTGCTCGACAGTGTCGTGATCATCTTCGTGCCGATGTACAACGCCGACGGCAACGATGCCTGGGGTCCTCAGGAACGGAACCGGAGCGAGCAGAATGGCCCGCCGCTCGTGGGGCTGCGCCCGAATGGTCAGGGCTACGATCTGAATCGTGACTATGTCAAGCAGGATGCCCCCGAGACGCGCGCCTCGCTGGCACTGATCAATGCCTGGGATCCCGACCTGTTCATGGATCTGCACACCACGGACGGCAGCTATCACGGCTACGCGCTCACCTGGTCGCCGGGGCTGAATGCCAATCGCACGCCCAGCACGGGGTGGGTGCAGGACACGGTGCTGGAACAGGTGCGCAAGCGGGTGCGTGAACGCTTCAAGTTCGAGACCTATCCCTACGGCAACTTCCGCGGTGGCAACGCCAATCCCACGGGCTGGGATACCTACGAGTCACTGCCGCGCTATGGCACCAACCTCAACGGGATGACGCGCTTCTCGATCCTCAGCGAGGCGATGAGCCACGACGTCTTCCCGCGCCGGATCGACGCGACGTACGCCTTCGTCCTCGAAACGATTCGCTTCTTCGTCGAGCACAAGGGCGAGATGCAGCGTCACCGGACGCTCACGGCGAACTGGCGCCCCGACTCGGTGATCGTGCGCGGCAATGTGCTCGCTTCTTCTCCGGCCCGGATGGACAGCGTGCTGGTTGCAATCACTCGCACCGAAACGCTGCCGGCGCCCGACTCGACCGCGATGGCGAACGCGCCGCGACCATTGGTGATTGCCGAACCGGTGGGATGCACTGCCACGAGCAACGCCGCACCTGCCGGCCCACCACGCGGCCCCGGTCGTCCGGCCCCGGCTCCGGGTCCGCGGAGTGAGATCTTCCTCACTGGCGAATCGCGTCCGGTCTGGATGGAAGTGCACGATCGCTTCGGCGCGGTGCGCAAGGAGGCAATGCCGGCGGCGTACCTCTTCAATGACGCCAAGGTGGCCGAGCTGCTGCAGCGTCAGGGCGTGCTGGTGAAGCGACTCCGGCACGACTGGGTTGGTCCGGCAGAAGCGTTCACGGTGGACACCGTGATTCGTTCGCCGCGGCCCAACGAGGGGCATTGCAGCGTGCGCGTCGAGGGTCGTTGGGCGCCGGTCGCTGCCGACTCGGCCCATTTCGGCAGCTTCCTGGTGCCGACGAATCAGCGGTTCGGGTTGCTCGCCGCGTTCCTGCTCGAGCCGGCGTCCGAGGATGGCTACACCACCTGGAACTTCTTCGACCGCAGCCTGCTGCCTCACGGAGCGCACCCGGTTCGCCGGGTCCGGGTGTTGCCGCCATCGCTGCGTGTTGCAGCGCCGTGAGCTCCGGACAAGTACGGATCCTTCAGGCCGGTGTGAAGGCGCCATCTTTCACGCTCGCGGATCATTCGGGCAACATGGTCTCGCTTGCCGACTTCAAGGGCCAGCGCGTCTTGTTGTACTTTTACCCCGAAGACGACACCCCGACCTGCACGGCGCAAGCGTGCGAGTTCCGCGACGGGTGGTCCGAGATCCGTGCAGCCGGTGCCGTGGTGCTCGGCATTTCACCCGACACACCGGCGAAGCATCAGCTCTTCCGGACCAGGTACGGACTGCCGTTTCCGTTGCTCGCCGACGAAGATCGCGCGGTCGCAACCGCGTTCGGAGTCTGGGGCGAGAAGGAGATGTACGGCCGCACCGTGATCGGCATGATCCGGACGACGTTCATCATCGATGCCACCGGGGTGATCGAGCAGGTCTTTCCACGTGTACGGACCAAGGGACATGCCGCGCGGGTCCTGGCGGCGCTCAAGTAAGCGGCAGTCACAGCATTCCGTGAGGTTGACCATTCGTACCCTGATGCTCGCGCTCTCCGGAGCGATTCTTGTCGGCAGCTGCGCCCCGCGCTCAACCGCACGCGTGACCTGGGCGCCCGAACCCGGCGAACGCCATCTGGCCAACATTCAGCAGCTCACCTTCGGCGGCAACAACGCCGAGTCGTATTTCTCGGCCGATGGCAAGCGGCTGATCTTCCAGCGCCAGACCGAAGTCGATTCGGGATGTGACCAGGAATACGTGATGCAGATCGACGGCACCAATGTGCGCCGGGTGTCGAACGGGAAGGGCCGCACCACTTGCGGCTACTTCATCGAACGCGATCAGCGGATCATCTACGCCTCCACGGCGGCCCATGACCCCAACTGTCCGCCGCCGGTCGATCGCTCACTGGGCTATGTCTGGCCGCTGGGGCACTTCGAGCTCTACACCGCGCGCACCGATGGCTCGGACACCCGTCAGCTCACCAACAACGGCTTCTACAACGCCGAGGCCACGGCGTCGGCCGACGGCAAGACGATTCTCTTCACGTCGACACGTGATGGCGACATCGAGTTGTACACGATGCGGTCCGACGGCACCAATGTGAAGCGACTCACCCACCGCGTCGGTTACGACGGCGGCGCGTTCTTCTCGCCCGATGGCACGCAGATCGTCTGGCGCGCGCAGTATCCCGAGAGTGCGGCCGACAGCACCGACTATCAGGCCCTGCTCGGCAAGCGCCTGGTGCGCCCCGCCAAGCTCGAGCTCTGGATGGCCAATGCCGATGGCAGCAACCCGCATCAGGTGACCCATCTGGGCGGCGCCAATTTCGCGCCGTTCTTCCACCCTGATGGCAAGCGGATCATCTTCGCGTCCAACTACGAAAACCCGCGCGGGCGAAACTTCGACCTCTTCATCGTGCGTACGGACGGCACGGGTCTCGAAAAGGTCACCACGTCTGGCGAATTCGACGGCTTCCCGATGTTCTCTCCCGACGGGAAGCGGCTCGTCTTCGCCTCCAATCGCCACGGCAAGAGTGCCGGCGAGACCGATCTGTTCATCGCCGACTGGAAGGAGTAGCCATGGCGCCACCGGGGCGCGGCGCATCACTCGGGCGCTGGTTTCTCGAATGGGTCAAGTCGATCACCATCGCCCTGGTGGTCTGGCTCTTCCTGCGCACCTTCCTGGTCGAGGCATTCCGGATTCCCTCGGGCAGCATGCAGAACACACTGCTGATCGGCGACTTTCTCTTCGTCAACAAGTTCCTCTACGGCGCCGAAGTCCCGCTGATCCACAAGCGCCTCCCGGCGGTGCGTGAGCCGGAGCGCGGCGACATCATCGTCTTCGATTCGGTCGAGGAGGATCTGAAAGTCGTCAAGCGACTGGTCGGCATTCCGGGGGATACCCTGCAGATGCGCAGCGGCACGCTCTACCGGAACGGGAAGAAGCTCACCGAGCCGTACACCAGGAATGATGAGCCGGACCGCACCGAGGATCCGCTGATGCGGGCGCGGATGCGCGAATGGCAGGTCAAGCACTACGCCGGGCCGGTGCCCGAGGGCTATGCCCCCGATCTGCACGACTGGGGTCCGGTCGTCGTGCCTGCCGAGTCGCTCTTCGTCATGGGCGACAATCGCGATGGCTCCTACGATGGCCGCTACTGGGGCTTCCTGCCGCGCATCAACGTTCGCGGGCGGCCACTCCTGGTCTACTTCAGCTACGATGCCGAGAGCTGGAAGGCATTCCCGTTCTTCACCGAAGTACGCTGGAAGCGGATCTTCCACGTACCCGAATAGGCCGACGGCACCCCGCGGGAACCGAACCCGGGGTGCATACGAGGTGGTGCTGATTTCGCGCGGACGCCTAGTGCAGGGCGGGGGAGATCTCGCCTCGATCGATGTACGAAACCACCCGACCACACGCACCGCAGATCAGACCGACTCGTCCTGGGGTTGGTGCACCATCACTGGGGCGCGGCGGGGTCCGTTCCACCGATTCGCTGCCACAGGACGGGCACCGGAGAGTCTTCCCTTCGCGGTCGGCGCTGATGAGGCTCAAGGCCTCGTCCGGGCGAAACTCCTTGACGTGGCGCCGGCCCATTGCTGGTCCTCTCCACGCTGCAGGCCGAGGGGATCCCGGCCGTTTCGCGTCCTACTTAGCTAGGCCCTTCCGGGGACCCCGTCAAGGGGCCAAAGCGCCCGATCTCTTGACGGAGGGGTGGCTGCCTGTCTACGTTCGGCCTTTTCCGAGGGCCGTATGACCGAACTGGCCGCGCCCCAGATCTCATCCTTGATGGAAGCCCTCCCGGGCATCGCCGCCGTGCTTCGCAGCCCGGTCGCCAACGCTATTGTCGCGCTTTCGCGCGCTGCCGCTGGGCTGGAGGAGTTCGACGCCTCCCACGCCGAGGAGCTGCTGCGCTTTGGCGTTCGTCGTAACCTGTTGACTCAGGACGAGATAGATACGGTTCTCGAAGAACTTCGGGTGGTGGTCGCCAGCCGACCGAAGAAGATCGAGCCGATCGTCGAGAAGGCGAAGAAGTTGCCGCCGAAGCCCGCCGTGGCCGCCATCGTTCCGGAGCCGGCCAAGCCCGCGGCGCCGATTGCGACGGCTGCCAAGTCGAGCGCCGCACCGGCGAAGCCGGTCGCGCCCCCGGCGAAGACCGCCGAGGTGGCGAAGCCTGCGCCCAAGCCTCCACCCGCACCAGCCAAGGCCGCGAAGCCAGCCGTGAAGGCTGCCGTCCCGGCGACCAAGCCCGCACCTGCCAAGCCGGTGACGAAGGCGGCTCCTGCAAAGCCGGCCGCCACCAAGAGCGTCGCGAAGGCGCCGGCCAAGCCGGTCGCGAAGCCCGCTCCCAAGGCCCCCGCGGCCAAGCCGACGGCCAAGGCAGCAGCGCCGGCCAAGAAGAAGCGCTAGACCCGGAAGCCCTTCACCAATCGGGTTAATCGATCGGCGGTCGCCACGAGCGTGGTTGCCGCCGTTGCGATTTCCCGGGTGGCCGACGACTGCTCGAGCGCCGAATCGGTGACGGCCTGGGCAGCATGCGCATTGACCTGCGCCGACCGCGCCACGTCGGCGCCAGTGGCGGCCAGCCGGTCGGCGAGTTCGCGGTGGGCGGCCGCTTCGCGCGCCACCGTCCCGGCGGCGCTCGACACCTCCTCCACCGAGCCGACAATCTCCGCGAGGGCGCGCGTCACCCCTGCGGCGACCCCCTCGACACCGGCGACACGCTCCTTGCCCGCGCCGACCGTGGCGGCGACCAGCCGCACCTGTTCATCCAGGGTGGCTACCGTCTTGGCGATCCGCCTGGCACCCTCGGCGCTGGTCTCCGCGAGCTGGCGAATTTCGCCGGCAACCACGGCGAAGCCGGCGCCCGCCTCACCGGCGCGGGCCGCCTCGATCGCGGCGTTGAGGGCCAGCAGCTCGGTCTGCGCCGCCAGCTGCCCAGTGAGGGCGACGAACTCGGAAACGGCAGCCGCTGCATCGGTCAGGCGATCGACCGACGACGTCGTCCGCTCGACGACCTCGTGCAGCTCGAGCAGGGTGGCCGAGGCGGCCCCCAGATGCCCCTGGTGGGTCGCGGCCGTTCGCCGAATCCCGTCGGCTACCGCCACCACGCGCTGGCCGGCCCCGGCGCTTCGGGCTGCTGCCGCGCGAAGGTCGCCGAGGGCGACGTCGCTCTCGCGCATTCCGGTGGCTTGCCGTTCGGCGCTTGCGGATACCTCGCCGATCGCCCGGGAAACATGGGTCGCGCTTTCGGTCAACTGTTCTGAACGGGAATAGAGCTGCGAGGCGTTTTCGGTCAGGGTCGCCGAGACATCGGCGACCGAACCCACCACACTGCGCAGACCCTCGCTCATCCGTCGGACCGCACCGCCGAGCACCCCGAGCTCCTTCGGCATCGGCCCGAGGTCGAGCGGTCGGAGATCTCCGGAACCGACCCGCTCGGTGGCCTCGATCAGCCGCCGCAACGGCAGCACCACCGCCCGCACCGTACTCACCGCCGAGCCGGCGCCGATTCCGAGCGCGACCACGAAGAGGATCCAGACCACCAGACGGCGGTCCTCGCTGGTCTGGGCCAGCTTCTCGGCCCGGGCGGACGCGGCTGCCTCCTGAACGGCGGAGAGCGCCCGGACTTCGTCGAGCAATGAGTCGGCGATCGGGGCGCGGGGGAGGGTCGTCGCCGCCGCGCCGCCGGGCGAGCGGCGGGCCAGCTCGGTGGCGAGGGCCCCTACCCGGGTGACTGACTTGAGCTCCGCTGGGCTGAGCTCGCTCTGGGTGTAAGCCAGGGTCACCGACCGGATCGCCACAAATGCCGAGTCCAGCTCGAGCTGCCGGGCGGAATCCGGACGTGCCGACAGTGCATCGCCATCCCGGATCGCCGTCACCACCTCGCGCGTGATGGTCTGGGCGAGCACGGTGCGTTCGCGGACGGTGATGAGTTCCTCGCGAACCGCTGTGTCAAGCGAATTGACAGCCGAGACGCCAAGGAGCGTCATCGCGAAGACGAGAAGGAGCAGGAGTGCTGTCCCTGCGGTGACTCTGCTGCGGAGGGACCGAAGGTCAGCCATGGCTGAATGTTGCCGTCAAGCGGAGGGCCTTGGCAAGCGGGCGCCCCTTTCCGGGGCTCGGGTCCTGGTCTATCATCCCGCTTATGTCCTCGCCAACGTCGCTGGTGGTTCGCACTTTTACCGATCGGGCAGAGGCCCTCGCGCACTGTATCCTGCGCGCGGGAGAGTCTCCCAGGGTGGTCGCCTTCGACGATGCGATTGGCTGTCCGGTGGAACAGGCACTGGGCGCGCTCGAATGGACCCGGGTCGTCGGGGTGCTTCCGGATGACGACCTCCTGCACGCGGGTCGGCTCACCGAGGAGACTGCTGCCGCCGTGGTCGAGCGACGGACGCCGGACGGTCGCCGCTACGTCTTTCTCGGGCCGCGACTCGACGCGCTGACGCTGGATGCCTACGACGGCGAAGTGCTGTTGAACGAGCCAGGCGTGATGGCGATCGGATTTTCGGAACGCGCGAACGCGCTGGCGCACTTTCTTCGTGCGACCGGTGGCGCCGGTGCGTTGCTGGCCCAGCTCGGTCGGCGCGCGCCCGAACTGCGCCACATGCGCCGCTGGCTGGCGCCGATTGTTCAGGAACTGGATGGCCCGCGCCGCCTTGTGGCGGGCTGGTTTGCGGCTTCCGCCGGCGGTGCGCTGTTCATTGGTGATGATGCCGGTGAAGCGAGCTGGCGCTACATCGAAGTGGGGATTGATTCGTGAATCGTCGCATTGCACTCATGGCATTCCTGGCGTGCGGGACTGCGCCTGTGCTCGCCTCGCCGCTGGTTGCCCAGGCGGTCATCTTCGGAGAAGAGCCCACGCTCGATCCGATGCGCATCGCGCTCAAGGCGGACGTGATTGTCTTGCGGGACAGCCTCGCCTCGGTCGAGGCTACCTCTGCACGACTGATCCGTGCCAAGGGCGGGGCGTCACCGTCGGTCGTACTCTCGTCGGCGCGCGTGCTGCAGTCCGACTGCGTTCGCGCCGCTCGTGCCGCTGGCACCCTGCAGAGCAAGATGGGCACGGTTGGTACCAACGATGCGCGGGGCAAGGCTGTCATCAACGATTACAATGCCGGCCTCGCCGACCTGAAGCGGTCGATGGCATCATGCGACAAGGCGCTCGAAGTTGGCCTGGCCGGCAGCAAGCCCGGCGATCAGGATCCGCTCTTCCGAGTGGCGCTGGCGTCGAAGGAGGCAATCCGGAAATACGACTGGAAATTGCAGGTTCTGCTCAAGACCTTGCAGATTCCCCTGGACCCGAAAGGGTTCAAGTCGGCCATCAACATGTAATCAGCGTGCTTGCCGGGGCGTGGAATTGTGGATCAACATCTCCACATTCCGTGGACAAACCCGGCAAGTGACGTTGCAGTCCCCACTTCGACCCCACAAATCTTCCACGTCGAAGTGGGCTAACCCGAATAGAATCAGGCACTTGCGAGATTCTGGCACGCCCCTAGCTTATGTCTCAGGCTGTCGGGGCGTTTCGCGCGTCACGACCCCTCCGATCTGGTGCCTCGGAGAGCCCTGTGGGCGAGTGGTCCGCGAGCCGCTCTGACCCGCAGCACCCATCCCGCCGTTGCGCCCCCGAGCGCTGGCGGCGGAATGTGAAGCGGTCGATCAGCTCGCCTGATCGGCCGCTTCGTCTTTTCCGTTGGGTGTGTCGCGCCCGAAGTCCGCCGCCAGACGCACCAGCCACCGACCATCGAGCTGCCAGACCTTTCGTGCCGAGACGCGTGCGTCGCCGGGGAAATATTCGGCCGACGCGTAGGCATCGGAGATCGATGCCGTCTTCGCGCTGGCATTGTCGGCGGTGTGGAGAATTTCCGCTTCGAGCGTGAGCGGGCGCACCGGTGCACCGTATTCGAGCTGCCCGTGATGTGACAAGATCAGATGCTCGAGCAGCATCTGTTCTTCCGGCGTGCACGGCGGTGCCGCAGCCGCGTGAATGGCATCGCGCAGCATCAGCACGCCTTCGACCACGTGCCCGATCATCCGGCCGCGCTCGGTGGTTTCGAAGACGCCGCTGCTCCAGGAATACGCCTCGAGTTTGCCGATGTCGTGCAGCATCGCACCGGCAATGACCAGCTCCTCGTCGGCGTGCGCGATCCGTGCGATCTGGCGGCCGATCGAGATCACTTCACAGGTGTGTTGCAGCAGGCCACCGAGGGCGGCATGGTGCCCGGTCCCGGGCGCTCCGGGGCAGAGCTCATAGCGTTCGCGGAAATGCTGGTCGGCATAGAAGAGATCGATCACCGCGCGGAGGCGCGGAGCCGTGAACTTCTGCCGCAGGTCGTCGACGAATTGCCAGTACTTCTCGACCGAGCCGACACTTGGCACCAGGTCGCTGAGCGGCACGCTCCCGTGGGGCAGCGGCCGCAACGAAGTGACCTCGAGTTGCAACGATTCGCGATAGCGGGTGACCTGTCCGAGCACCTGCACCTGCATCCCCTTGCCGATGCCGCGAATGACATCATCGCGACCCGCCCAGAACGGCGAGGTCTCGATGCGTCCGGTCCGGTTGCCGAGCACCAGCGTGGTGCGCGGGTGATCGCCCGTCTTCGCGATCACGTCGAGCACGAGGAGCGGGTGCTGGAGTTCATCGCCTGCGGCGAGCGTCTTGAGATCGAGCGGTGGCGGCATGGTACGCGTCGGGTTGAAGTCGGGGGGAAGTGTAACGCCCGCCCCGGCCGTTTCGCGTTGGCGGCGACGCCGACGTGGCAGTTTCATCGGAAATTGGCCCGATGGCGTCCGGGGAAGTAGCTTCGCGTGGTGCGCCCCCTCCACGTGCGGCTCCTGGTGGCCGACCCCGATCGCGACGATGTCGCGTTGCTCCGCGCTGCATTGCAGGCCGCGGGACATGTGGTGTTGTCGGATGATCCGCAGCACCTCCCTGCCGGGGTCTCCCCGGCACCCGATTTCGTGATCACGGAAGGGGCCGCGCAACCGGCGCCGGAGTCGCTCGAGAGCGCCGAAGCACGACATCTCGCGGCCACCCTCCGGTTCACCGGGGGCAACAAGCGCCAGGCCGCACTTCTCCTCGGCATTGCCCGCTCCACCCTGCTGGCGAAGGTCCGCAAGTACGGCCTATCCTGAAATCCGGCCGAGCCGGGAAATCACCACTTTCCGGGACACCCGGCCGCTGGTGAGCACCAGCGTGCGATTCGATGCGCCCACGGCGAGCCCAGCGGGACCGAAGAGGAGCGGTGCTCCGCTGCCGGTGAGCTGCACGGAATTGCCGGCCGGCCCCGGGGCCCGCCAAAGTTCCACTTGCGAATCGGCCGGTGTGGCGACGATGAAATATCCGGAATCGGCAAGGGTGAGCCGCGTGTCGCTGCCGATCCGGATCGCTGCGCCGCGCGCCTGGTCGAGTGCCGCCAGGAGCCGAAGGGCTTCTTCGCGCACCCGGATGCCGTCGCGCACCGCCGCGATGCGCGGCACGCCGATGCACGCTAGCAGCCCGATAAGTACGAGCGCCACGAGAAGCTCTGGCAGGGTCACGCCGCGATTCATGACTGCAACGTGGGGCGGTGGGCCCGCGAGTGCTGGCGCATGCGAGCGCGAGGCGCAACCTTTCAGCGCGTGAAGAACTCCGTCGCCGTCAATGCCCTGCGTCGCTATCACGAATCCGCGCCGTGGCGTCTCGCCGAGCTCATCGAACTCGCCGACGGCCTGATGGTCGACGCGGGATTGCCGCGCGAGAAGCCCACCACCGAGCGCACCGTGCGCTTCTACGTCGCACGCGGCGTGATCCACCCGCCGTATGGTCGTGGTGCGGGGTCATCGTGGGGATACCGCCATCTCATCGACCTGGTCGCGGTGCGACTCTCGCAGCAAGCGGGCGAGACCCTCGAGACGATCGCCGAATTTCGCACCAGGGCCGGTGAGACGGGACTTGAACAGATGGTCGCCGAGCGACTCGGGGCCGCGTTCTTCCGGCCCCGGCTGGTGCGTGATGCGAACCCCGTTCCTGAACCGCTGCCGCCCCTCTCCGCCGAATGGCAGCGGATTTCTCTGGGCGAAGGCGCCGAACTCCATCTCGCAGCGGGGCACCCCCTGCTGGCGGATGATCCCCGTCTGCGCGCCCTCGTCACCCAGCTTCGCGGGCTCATTCACCCCTCTCTCCCGGAGTCACCATGAGCGGCATCCTTCTTCTGGTCGTTGTTGGCGTCATCGTGCTCTGGATGATCGGGGCCTACAACCGGCTGATTGCGCTCAAGGGACAGGTGGCCAATGCCTGGAAGCAGATCGACGTGCAGCTCAAGCGGCGGCACGACCTGATTCCGAACCTCGTCGAAACCGTCAAGGGGGCGCTGCAGTTCGAGCGGGAAACGCTTGAGGCGGTGGTGTCCGCGCGTACGCGTGCCGTCGCGGCGACCGGCGTCGCTGCGACCGCAAAGGCGGAGGGGGAGCTGACCCAGGCGCTCGGGCGGCTCTTCGCCGTCGCCGAGGCGTATCCCGACCTCAAGTCACTGGGCAACGTGTCACAGCTGCAGGAAGAGCTGACCTCGACCGAAAACAAGATTGCCTTTGCGCGACAGCACTACAACGACAGCGCCACGCAGTACAACGTCGCGCAGCAGCAATTCCCGACGAACCTGGTCGCCGGGATGGCCAAGGCATCGCCGGCGGAACTGTGGGAGATTTCCGAGCCGGGGGAACGCGACAATCCCAAGGTCGACATTTCGCTGCGCTAGTCGGCCGACGTGACCATGCCCGCGCGCGATTTCGTCGCGCAGCAGGAGTCCAATCGCCGGAAGTCGTCGTGGCTGCTGATCGGCTTCGTCTTCTTTTTCGCCTGGGTCGGATTCGGCGGCGACCTCGCACTCTACCTCGCGACCGGCAACTCGCCGAGTGGGTCGTATCGCCACGTTGTCCCGGTCGTGGGGATCGTGGTCACGCTCCTGGCCTCGGGCTTTGCGTGGATGTCGTGGCTGCGCGGCGACAAGCAGGTTCTCTGGTCGACCCACGCGATGGAGCTGATCAATCCTGCGACCGACGGACAGCGGCAACTGGTGAACGTCGTCGACGAGATGTCGATCGCGTCGGGGCAGCCACGACCGAAGCTTTTTCTGGTGCCGGATGACGATCCCAATGCCTTTGCCACGGGTCGCGATCCTGCGCACGCGTCACTCGCGGTCACCGACGGGCTGCTGACCTTGCTCGATCGCGACGAGTTGCAGGCGGTGGTGGCACACGAGATGGGGCACATCGCACGCTACGACACGCAGCTGATGACGCTGGTGGCCGCGATGGTCGGTTCGATTGCGCTGCTCTCCGATGGCTTTGGCCGGATTCTCTGGCACAGTGGCAGCGCAAGTCGTGGTGTTGCGGGCGCCGTGGGTCGCCGCGGTTCGAAGAACCTTCCCGTGGCGATCATCATCCTGGTGCTCTGGCTCATCACGCTCGTGCTGGCACCGATCGTCTCCCGCATCATGGCGATGGCGATCTCGCGCAAGCGGGAATTTCTCGCCGACGCCACGGCGGCACAGTTCACCCGCAACCCAGGTGCGCTGGCTCGCGCCCTCACCAAACTCGATGGTGCGCGCGCGCCGACGCGCGCCGTGGGCCGTGGTGCCGCGCATCTCTGCATCGTGGACCCGAGTGATGGCCACTTCTCTCGCCTCAGCGGGATGATCGGCAATTTGCTGGCGTCGCACCCGCCGATCGCGGAGAGAATTGCGAGGCTGAAGGGGATGGCGTTTCAACAGGATGACAGATGACAGATGACAGATGACAGATGACAGATGACAGGTGACAGATGACAGATGACAGATGATGGATGATGGGTACACAGCGAAGGCCGACAACTCAATGAAGTGCCGGCCCTTCGCCTATCTGTCATCTGTCATCCATCATCTGTCATCCATCATCCTGCTGTTCAGTCTGTCAGCGTCCTGTCATCCAGGAAAATCAGCGTACTCCGCCGCGCCACCACCGCCTCGAGGGCGCGATGCACATCGGCGTCGATCACGGTGCCGACGAGGTCGCGCATCCGGGCGACGGCTTCGTCGGGCGTCATCTTTTCCTGATAGGGCCGCGCGGTCGTAAGCGCGTCGTAGATCTCGGCCGCGCCGAGGATGCGGGCGCCGATCGGAATCGCATTGGTCGCGAGGCCGTCGGGGTAGCCGGTGCCGTCGGCGCGTTCGTGGTGCGAGCGCACGAAGGCAATCACTTCGCGCAGATGGGTCAGCGGCGAGAGGATCTGCGCACCGATGGCGACGTGACTCTTGACGTGTTCGAACTCGTCGTTGGTGAGCGGCCCCTTCTTGTTGATCACCTCATCGCGGATGCCGATCTTGCCGATGTCGTGCAGCCGCCCCGCGGTGCGCACCATCTCGATCTGTTCATCGCCGAGTCCCATCTCGGCGGCGACCATTGCCGAGAGATCGGCGACCCGCGCCGAGTGGCCGCGGAGGTAGGCGTCCTTGGCCTCGAGGGCGTTCACCAGCGCCTCGAGGGTCGCCACCGAAATCCGCTCGAGATTGCCGCGCTCGCGCCGGAGGTCGGCGCCGCGCTGGACAATCTCCTGCCGGAGCCAGGCCTGGGTCTGCGCCTGCTCGATCGCTTCCCGGCGCCGGGCCAGTGCGCGGACGATCGCCCGCTGCAGGTCGGCGAGATCGACCGGCTTGACGAGGTAGTCCATCGCCCCGCGCTGCATGCAGAGCGCGGCGGAATGGGCATCGTTCACGGCGGTCAGCATCAGGATGGCGGCGAAGGGTTCGTGCTCCAGCAAGGTCGGCACGAGGTCGAGCCCCGAGGAATCGGGCAGCCGGATATCGAGCAGGATGCAGGCAATCTTGCGGCGACGGATCTCGGCCACGGCCTGGGCACCATCGGCTGCGGTGACCACCTCGTGACCGATCCCGGTGAGAAAGCGGGAGAGGGAATCCCTGACCGATGCCTCGTCGTCCACAATGAGAGTCGTGGTCACGCCCCCTTCGTCGGACTCGAGCGGTCCTCTGGCAGAGAGCGGATCGACGATCGACGAGGCGGACATAGGGGGCTCCGGTGGCAATGGGACAGGACGGAAGAATAATGCGCCCGGGAGACGGGGTCGAATCGAGGGGGCCCGGGACGAAACCGGGTGGGGGGCGTTTCGTACAGAACCACGACCCCCTCCATACCGGGTGACTGCGCTATAATCTGGCTCTCTCTTTCAACCCGTACGAGGACCTCCATGAAGCGAGCTATCTCCTTCGCGGCGCTGCTGTGCGCCGTGTCGGCGTCCGTGTCACCCGCCCACGCGTCCGATCGAAGCGACCGCGCCGGTCTGTCGGGATTCGGTGCTGCGGTGGCGATTTCCGGCGATGCGGCCTTCGTTGGTGAGAGCCGCGGGGGCCAGGGCCTGGTGCATCTCTACCGGCGCCTGCCCACCGGCATCTGGAAGGCGACCGGCAAGCTGAACGCGCCGAACGGCGCTGCAGGCGACGGATTTGGTATCTCCCTCGCGACGGCCGGGACGACTTTGCTCGTGGGCCAGGTCGGCACCTTCAACGCCGCTGATAGCGGCCGCGGGACGGTGCAGGTGTTCCGTCGCGGCAGCGATGGCAACTGGACCTCGGCCGGGACGATCGGCGATGTCGGTCAGAAGGCGCGGGCCAATTTCGGCCAGGCGCTGGCGCTGAGCGGTGACCTGGCCTTTGTCGGCGCCCCGGGCGAGACCGCCGGCGGCACGGTCTATCTCTTCCGGATGGGTGCCGACGGCAAGTGGACTGCGGCCGGTTCGCTTTCCCCCGAGGGCGGCGCGGCCGCCGGCGACAAGTTCGGCACCGCCATCTCGGTCGATGGTGACCGGGTCGCCGTGGGCGCCTCTGGCCGGGAGTCGAAGGGGAAGGTCTACACCTTCGTGAAGGGCAGCGATGGCACCTGGAAGCAGGAGGCGGCGCTCGTCGGCCGTCGGACCCTCGATAACTCGCAGCTCGGCGCCTCGCTGAACCTCAAGGGTGATCGCCTCCTCGTGGGCACCCCGGCCGCCAATGCCTTCTCCGGTGGCGCGGTGCTCTTCGAGCGGACCAAGGACTCGCCATGGAGCGAGAAGGGCTCCTTCTCGGCCTTCGAAGGCGGTGCCACCCGCTTCGGCTTCGCGCTCGCGATCGTCGACAAGGAACTCTGGATCGGCGCCCCCGCAAGCGATGCCAACAGCGGCCGGATTCTCCGCATCGCCCAGGACAAGAGCGGCAGCTGGGTCGGGATGAACAAGCTGGTGGTCGACTCGATCCCGGGCGGCGGCACCTTCGGCAACAGCTTCGCCATCTCCGGCAACAACGCGATCGTCGGGATGGCGGGCGACGGCGGTGGACTCGGCACGGTGATGTTCCTCGCCAAGGGACCCACCGGCAACTGGACAATGAAGAACACGTCGTTCCCGCCGACGGTCGACAAGTGGCAGAGCATTGCCGGCACCGAAGTGAAGTGCGAGAACGGGATGGCGAAGGACTGGGAGTGCGGCAACACCGGCATTCTCTCCTACCTGCCGACCTCGGCGATCGGCGGCAAGCGCGGCACGATTCTCAGCGGCAACTGGGGCTGGACCGACCCCGAAACCGGCAAGGACTACGCCATCATCGGACGCAACGACGGGACGTCGTACGTGGATGTCTCCGATCCGAGCCATCCGCGTTACCTCGGCGACCTGCCGAAGCCGGCCACGGCGAACGTGGCGATCTGGAAGGAGATCAAGACGCTGGGTAACTACGCGCTGATCGTTTCCGACGGCGCGGGGCATCATGGCATCCAGATCTTCGACCTGCGTCACCTGCGCACGGTCAAGACGCCGCAGACCTTCGTGCCAGATGCATGGTACGACGCGCTCTATTCGATTCACGACATCATGACCAATGACGGCAGCGGCTTCGCGTACGCGGTCGGCAGCAATGGTGGTGGCGAGACGTGTGGCGGTGGCTATCACATGATCGACATGCGTGACCCGCTCCACCCGGTGTTCGCTGGCTGCTTTGCCGACACCAAGACCGGGCGCAATCTCACCGGCTACACCCACGACGGCCTCTGCCGGATGTACCACGGCCCCGACTCGCGTTACTCGGGCAAGGAGATCTGCATCGGCTCGAACGAGACCGCGCTGTCGATTTCCGACGTGACCGACAAGAAGAACCCGGTTATCCTGTCGCGCGCGACCTACCCGGACGTGGGCTACACCCACCAGGGGTGGTGGACCGAAGACATGCGCTACTTCTACGTCGACGACGAACTCGACGAGACCGGCGGCAAGGGCGATGCGGCGAAGGCCACGCGCACCCTGATCTTCGACATGGCGAAGCTCGATGACCCGGTGTTCGTCGGACCGTTCCTCGGCACCACGAAGGCGTCGGACCACAACCTGTACGTGAAGGGCAACCGGATGTACCAGTCCAACTACGTCGCCGGGCTCCGGATCATCGACATTACCGATCCGGTCAAGCCGCGTGAAGTCGGCTTCTTCGACGTGGCACCGGGCGAGAACGCCCCGGGCTTCTCGGGCGCGTGGAACAACTACCCGTTCTTCAAGAATGGTTCGATCCTCGTCAACAACATGCAGACTGGCATCTTCCTCATCAAAGACCGGACACAGGCCATTCCATGATCACCTTCCTGACGCGTTCCGCTGCCGCACTCGCGGCAGTGGTCGGTCTCGGCGCGGGGGCCCCTTCGGGGGCCCCCGTTCCGCCTGCAGGACCGAAGCTCTATATCGTCAACCAATCCGCCGCGTCCATCACCGTCGTCGACCAGATGAAGCTCACGGTCGACACCGTGCTCGATCTCAAGACGATGGGGTTCACCGGTAACGCCAAGCCGCACCACGTGGTGGTGGAAAAGGATGGCTCGTACTGGTATGTCTCGATGATCGGTGACGGCCGGGTGGTGAAGTTCGATCGCAACAACAAGGTGGTCGGCCAGGTGAGGATGGAGACACCGGGCCTGCTCGCGATCGACCCGATGCACGACTCGCTCTACGTCGGTCGATCGATGACCGCCGTGAATCCGCCGAAGTCGCTGGCGGTGATCAAGCGCTCCGATTTCACGATGGTCGAGGAGCAGGAGATCCAGGTGGCGCGGCCGCACGCATTGCTGGCGACTCGCGATGGCAAGTGGGTGCACACGGCGTCGCTCGCCGAGAACCGGATCGCCTCGGTCGAGACGGCCACCGGTCATGTGACGCTGACCACGCTCTCCGGCACGACGCGATCGCTGGTGCAGTTTGCCCAGAGCCCCGATGGCAAGACGATGGTCGTGGGCGGCGAGATCTCCAATTCGCTGCTGATTTTCGACCTGACCAAGGCACCGCCGTTCGTGCCGGTGGCCGAGATTCCGCTGGCCGGCAAGCCGTGGGATCCGATGTTCAGCGCCGATGGCAAGACCGTGTTCGTCACCCTGTTCGGCGGCAATGGCGTCGCCGTGGTCGATGTGAAGCACCGGAAGGTGCTCCGCACCATCACCGGCGACCTGGCCCAGCCCTATGACCTGATTCTCCGCAAGGACGGCAAGATGCTCTTTGTCGTCAACCAGAATACCGGCGCCTTGAAGCCGGGCGAGAGCGCGCACGATCACATGCCGGGCATGGCCGGGATGGCGAACATGAATCCCAGTGACGGCTGGCTCTCGATCATCGACGTGAAGAAGGGCAAGGTCGTCAAGACGCTGATGCTCGGCACCGGGCCCACCGGGATGGGTGCAGCGGGGGCGCGATGATGGCTGTGCGTCACGGGGTCGCGACGCTCCTCGCTTCGATCGCGACCCTTGCAGCGCCGCTGGCCGCGCAGACGCCGCGCGCCTGGCAGTTTGTGCAGCGTGTCGATGGGATGCCGGTGGCCGACAGCGCGGGCATTCCGATGCCACAGCCGTTTCTCGGCGGCTTCGATGTGCCGCGCCCCCAGCTCGTCGACATCGACGGCGACGGTGACCTGGACCTCTTCATCCAGGAGCGCGGCAGTCAGCTGATGTTCTTCGAGAACGTCGGTGGCAAGTATGTCTGGCGCAGCGCACGCTATCAGGACCTCGCGGTCGGTGAATGGTTCCGCTTCGTGGATCTCGATCATGACGGCGACCTTGACCTGATGGGCGAGCTCAAGAATTCGTTCATCCGCATCTGGCGCAACGACGGCAGCCGCACGGCGCCGCGCTTCGCCGCGATGCCCGACTCGCTTCGCGACGTCGATGGCAAGGCGATCTTCGCCGATCCGCAGAACATCCTCAACACCGTGGACATCGACTGCAATGGCAAGCTCGACCTGTTCATCGGCCGGGTGAGCGGCACGGTCGACCGCTACGAGGAAGACGGAAAGAATCCTGACGGAATGCCGCGCTTCCGCTTTCTCGCCGAACGCTGGGAAGGGATCGAGATCATCGGGGGAGTCGCCGGCGCCGACGGCGTCACCACGCGACCGACGATGCACGGCGCCAACACCATGGCGTTTGCCGATGTCGATGGCGATGGCGACCCGGACCTCTACTGGGGCGACTTCTTCGAGCCGGGGTTGCTGCAGATCGAGAATGTCGGAACCTGCGGCTCGCCCAACCTGCACGCGAGCACACCGGTGCAGTTTCCGGTGGGGAACGCGCTGCTCACCAGTGGCTACAACGCACCGACCTTCGGCGATATCGACAACGACGGTGATCTCGATCTTGTGATGGGTGTCATCGGGGGCGCCTACCGGCCGAGCACGACGGCAGTCAATAACCTCTACCTGCTCGAGCAGACCGCGAAGGGGCAATTCAGCGTGCGGACCTCGCGGCTGATCTCGATGATCGACGTGGGCAGCGAGTCGTCGCCGACCCTCGGCGACGTCGACGGCGACGGCGATCTCGACCTGCTCATCGCCAACAAGATCGCCCCCGACAACAACGAGATCGGTACCGTCACCTGGTTCGAAAACGTCGGCACCACCAAGGCGCCGGCCTTCCGTGATCGCGGCGTGCTGCCGCTGGCGACCGAGTTCCATTCGGCGCCGGCCCTCGCCGATCTCGACGGCGACGGGCTCCCCGACCTGGTGCTCGGCACCTGGCGCGACAAGGTGAAGTGGTATCGCAATAGCGGCACGCGTCAGGCGCCGAGGTGGACCCTCGCCGACTCCGCCCTGATCACCCTGACCCGCGGCAGCAACGCCGCACCGACGCTGGGTGATATCGACGGGGACGGGCTGCTCGACCTGGTGGTGGGTGAGGCGTCGGGGGAGATCAATCTCTACCGTAACGTCGGGAGCAAGACGACACCGAAGTTCGAGCTCGTGAGTGATCGTTTCCTGTCGCTCGACGTCGGCCGGCGGAGCACACCGGTGCTCGCCGATCTCGATGGCGATGGCAAGCTCGACCTGCTCATCGGCAGCGAGGAGGGCGGGGTGCAACTCTGGCGGAACACGGGGGCGAAGGGCGAGTTCAGCTTCACCCGTGACACTTCCTTCGTGCTCCCCACGTTCGATCTGTCGGCGCCTGCGGTCGGCGATCTCGACGGCGATGGCGATCTCGATTTCTTTGTTGGTGTTGGCAGCGGTGGGCTGCTCTGGTTCGAGAACCGGACGCCGCACCCGTAGGTCCGGTCGTTCCTTCAACTGCAGGAGCAAGACTATGGCTTCATGGACTCTTCGTTCGCGTCCGATCGTGGGCGCACTCGTTCTCACTACGCTGGCTACGCTTCCGGCGGTCGCTGGGCCGGGCGATCTGGTGCGCGAACGCGCCCAGTTCGGGCAGAGCGTGGCCGTGGTCGGCGATGTGGTCTATGTGGCCGAGCCTGGCGCCGGAAGTGCGGGCGGGGTCGTGCGGCTCTATCGTCGTGGCCCTGCAGGGTGGCGCGTCATCGAGACGGTCAAGTCGCCGATCGGCAGCCCGAGCGACGGGTTCGGCTATTCGATGGGGGTGAATGGCAAGTCGTTGCTGGTCACTGCGCTGAACGGACAGACCGGCAAGGGCGGGACGATCACCACCTACGCGCGTACCGCAAGCGGCGCCTGGGCCAGGACCGGAACGCTGAACTCCACTGATCCGAGCGTGAATCACTTCTTCGGCGCCGCGATCGCCCTCAACGGTGATGAGGCCGCAGTTGGTGCAACGCGCGAGGGCGCCGGAACGGTCCACCTTTACAAGCGTGGCGCCGATGGCACCTGGCAGGAGACCGGCACCCTCAAGCCGCCCGAGGCGAAGGCGCTCAACCACCGTTTCGGTTCGGCGATTTCGTGGCAGGGCGACTGGATTGCCGTGGGCGCGGGGAGCCGCGACAGCACGATCGGCACGGCATACCTCTACCATCGCGGCAGCAACGGCCAGTGGGGGCCTGCTGTCCCGGTGACGACGGCGAGTTTCGGGGCGGAGCCTTCCTTCGGTCAGGCAATCCTGCTGGAGAAAGATGAGCTCTTTGTCGGAGCGCCCGGTGCCAATCACAATAGCGGTGCGGTGATGGTGTTCCGCCGCGATGCGAAGAGCGACCAGTGGCAGCCCGGGGTGGCGCTGTCCCCATTCGGGGTCGCACCTGCCTTCGGCGGCAACGTGGCCACGTTCGGCACCGCGATGGCCATGGTCGGAAACGAACTCTGGGTCGGCGCACCAAACGCCGATCGGCGTGGTGGTGTCTACCGGCTTGAGCGTCGCGGCAGTGAATGGATCGGCAGCTCGCGCCTGACCATCGATTCAGTGAGTGCCAACGCGGGGTTGGGCTCGGCCCTCGCGACCAGCGGTTCGGTCGCCGCCGTCGCGATGCCGCAGGATGCCGGCTCGGGCACCGTGGTCTTTCTCAGCAAGAATGCCGCAGGAAACTGGTCGACCACCGGTCGTGCCTTCATCGCCACGACCGAGTTTGCCTCCGTGACCGGCGCTGAGGTGCAGTGCGGCGCTGGGAAGGCGAAGGAGTTCAGCTGTGGCAATGCCTCGCTGCTTTCGTTCCTTCCGATCTCGCAGGTTGGCGGGGTCCGTGGGACGCAGATGAATGACAACTGGGGCTGGACCGATTCGCTCAGCGGCAAGGAGTACGCCCTGCTGGGGCGCACCGACGGGACGGCGTTCGTGGACGTCAGCGATCCGTCACATCCGCGCTACCTCGGAAACCTGCCGCTGACCGAAGGGGCTAACCCGGCCGCGTGGCGCGATATCAAGACCTACAAGGGCTATGCCTTCATCGTGAGCGATGGTGCCGGTCCGCACGGGATGCAGGTGTTCGACCTCAAGCGGCTGCGGAGCGTGACCACGCCGAAGGTGTTCACGGCGGATTACATCTACCGGAACATCAACAGCGCCCACAACATCGTCATCAACGAGCAGAGTGGCTTCGCCTATGCGGTCGGGGCGTCCTCCGGCGGCGAAACGTGTGGCGGCGGACTGCACATGATCGACATCCGCGACCCGCTCTCGCCGAAATTTGCCGGCTGCTTCCAGGATACCAAGACCGGCATCAACAAGACCGGCTACAGTCACGATGCCCAGTGTGTGACCTATCACGGCCCCGACGCCCGCTACACCGGCAAGGAGATCTGCATCGGCTCCAATGAGACCGGCATCAGTGTGGCGGACGTGACCGACAAGAGCCACACGGTCGCCATCGCCCACGCCGCCTACCCCGACGTGCAGTATGCCCACCAGGGATGGTTCACCGACGACCATCGTTATTTCTACCTGAATGACGAAGGCGACGAGACCAACGCGGCGGCCGACACGACAGGTAAGCTCGAGGCCGCCAAGGGCACCCGCACCATGATCTGGGACATGTCGAAGCTCGACGACCCCGTGATGACGGCCACCTATGTCGGCACGACCAAATCAATTGACCACAACTTGTACGTGAAGGGGAACCGGCTCTACGAGGCGAACTACTCCTCCGGGCTGCGGATCATGGACATCTCGGACCCGAAGAAGCCGCGGGAAGTAGGCTTCTTCGATACCTACCCGGCGGACGATGCCGTCCAGTTCACCGGCGCCTGGAGTACCTACCCGTACTTCAAGAGCGGCACCATCATCATCACCAGCATCGGTGAAGGCGTCTTCTTCGTGAAGGATCGGACGCAGGCGGTGCCGTGACAGCAGGATGACAGATGACAGATGACAGATGGTGGATGACGGATGGTGGATTGTGACGAAGGGCCGACATCTCAATGAGGTGCCGGCCCTTCGCTGTTATCCATCATCTGTCATCTGTCATCCGTCATCCATCATCCGATGAATTCGACGTCCACTCGCTTCGGGATGATCCCGGCTTCGGCTGCACGCTCGAGGAGTAGTCGTACCGCGGCGCGCCCGCGCTCGCCGTAATCGACGGTCCACTGGTTGACATACATCCCGACGAACTCGTCGGTCCGCTCATCGGAGATGCCGCGATTGTACTGCGCCGCGTGCGCGAGCGCGGCCGCCCGGTGTTCCAGCGAGTAGACAATGCTGTCGCGGAGGTCGCGGGCCACCTGCTCGATGACATCGCGACCGAGGTCACGGCGGACGACATTGCCGCCGAGGGGCAGCGGGAGGCCGGTTTCGGCGAGCCACCATTCGCCCATGTCGGCCCAGAGATGAAGGCCGTCGTCGGCGTAGGTGAGCTGACCTTCGTGGATGATCAGGCCGAGCTCGACATCACCGTTGTGCACCTCGGCCTCGATCTGGTCGAAGGGCACAACAACGGCTTCAAAGTCGGGTTGCCAGAGTCGCAGCGAGAGGTACGCCGTGGTGAGCAGTCCCGGGATGGCGATCCGCTTTCCCTTGGCAGCTGCGCGCACCGTGCTGCTGCCCGAGACACGATCGGCGGGAGGCGCCGATTTCGACACCAGTCGCGGACCGTAGCCGTCACCCATCGAGGAGCCACTCGAGAGCAGGGCGTAGTCGTCGGCGATGTAGGCATAGGCGTGAATCGACACAGCCGACACATCCAGCTCCTTGTGCCGGGCGCGCTGATTCAACGTCTCGATATCACAGAGCTCGTGCTCGTAACGCAGATTGCCGGTGTTGATCTTCCCTTCGGCGAGGGCGTAGAACATGAACGCGTCATCGGAGTCCGGCGAGTGCGCGACCTGAATCGTCTGAACACTCACTTGGCGCCCGCTCCCTTGCGGTAGGTGTCGAGGAACGGCTCGTGGTCCTTGTATTCCGGGCGAGCCTTCTTGATCTCGGCGTCGTAGTGGGAGCGGAAATCGGCGCGGGACTTCTGTGCCGCAGTGGAGTCGCCGCGGAATTCGGCCAGCATCGCGTACATGTAGTAGCCGAAGAGGTTGGTCGGCTCGACCCGCATGATCGAATCGGCCTGGCCTTTCGCTTTCGCGAACTCGCCGACCTGCGCCCAGAGCATCCCCATGTGGTAGCGGGCATCGACATCGCGGTCGCCGTCGGGGAGCTGCGTGAATGCCCCCTCGGCCATCGGGAAGAACTGGAAGACCTGGTTGCTGTCGCGCGCCTCGATTGCCGTCTGGATCCGGTCGGAGAGCTTCGTGAAGCGTTCCCGAGGCGTCATGTTGGAGATGTCGGGCGCCTTCACTCCGGCCGTGGGGTCGGCGGCAGCTCCGGTCGCGTTGCCGGCGTTGGCCATGTTGGCCCCGGTCGGTTCGTTCCGCGAGCGGGCCGAGTAGACGATGCTCCCGATGGCCACCACGCAGAGGACGGCGGCCACGATCCACGGCGTCTTGCTTCCGGCCGGTGCCGCCTGCAACGGCATCCGGGCGCCGGCAGGGGCCCCCGCCACCGCCGCCCCGCAGCCGGGGCAGAATTTTGCGTCGGGGCCGAGAGCGGTGCCGCAGCTGACGCAGGCGCGCGGACCCAGAGGTGAGCCGCACGACGCGCAGAAGTTGCCGGTGCCGGAGGCACCGCAACGCGAGCAGGTTTTCGGGGTGGTCTGGGTCACGGGATCTCCAAAGGCGTGTCGCCCAATATAGCGTTCCCTGCTGGCGCAGGCCCGCGTGCGTTGCTACCCTTGGGAGTCCTCTGCACGGGTCCCGATGACTACACCGCCGTCCGATACCATCGACCTCAGCAACGCCGACCACATGGGCGACCTCGCCCGTGGGGGGACGACGTGGTCGGTGCATCTCGAGACGCGCCAGGATGGGCCGGTCATTGCGGGCCGGGTGCATTTCGTCGCTGGCGACGTCCGACGCTCCTCCTCGTGGATCTTCCGGGAATGGAGTGTCCCTGATGTGAAGGCGCGCTTCGCGGAGTTCTCCCCACTCGAACTCTGGCGCCTGCTGGAGAGCCTGAGCTGACGCTGGTGTCGATGCCGGGCCGGTTCCCCCTCCTCATCGCGATGGCCCTGCTGACACCGTTCCCGGTGCTGGCGCAAGTGTCGCGCGATACCTCGCAGGTGATTCGTTCGGTCACGCTCGACCGGCACAACATCTTCGATACGTCGGAAGGGTCGTTCTTCGGCATCCGGGTGGTCAACGCGCTGCATATCACCACGCGCAGTCCGCTGATTCGCCGCGAACTGCTGTTCCGGCCCGGTGATCGCTACGACGCCGCGCTCACGGCGGAGACCGCCCGCAACCTCAGGCGCCTCGGGGTCTTCAGCACGGTCAAGGTCGATTCGGTCCGCACCGATTCGGGCTTGACGATGAATGTCTTCACCCGCGATGGCTGGAGCACGCGACCCGATTTCCGGTTCAAGTCGACTGGCGGTTCGGTGGCGTACACCCTCGCCCTGATCGAGGACAACCTCCTCGGCACCCTGACACAGACGCAGTTGCTTTACAAGAAGGATCCCGACCGGACCAGCACGATCCTCCAGTTTCGCAAGCAGCGGCTGATCGCGAACAAGGTCGGTGTCAACGTGGTCTATGCCGACCGCTCCGATGGCCAGCTCCTCTCGGGTGTGATCAGCAAGCCGTATTTCTCGCTGGCGACGCGTTCCGGGGCATTTCTCGAGTTCGACACGCGCCGCGAACGAATCTTTGTCTTCCGGGATGGTTTCACTGCACCCAGCGATACCCTCCAGCGACGCTACGTGCTCGGGCGACTCGATGCGAGTCGGGCATTGCGGGCATCTTCGAAGGGATATCTGCGCGTCGGGGCCGTGGCGCAATTGCGCCGCGACGACTTCGCCACGCAGGGTGTCTACGACGTGAACCGGATTCCGACCCACTCGGTGACCGCCGCGTTCGGCGGATACGTCGAGGCACGTCACGCCGACTTCCTCGTGGTGCGCGGCTACCAATCGTTCGGACGGCCCGAAGACGTCGATCTCAGTACCGTGGCGCGGCTCTCCTTGCTGGTGGCCCCCGGGGCGCTGGGCTACGAACGCAACGGCGTCGCGCCAGGGCTCGGGCTGCACACCGGCACCAGGCTGCCGGGAGGCTTCCTGACCGGGGACTTCCTCGCCAGCGGCCTCTTTACCAGCAAGGGACTCGATTCGGGCCAGGTCCAGCTGGCGGCCACGGCCGCGCTGCTGCCGTCGCCCCGGCACCAGTTCCTCTTCCACGCCGAAGGGGGAATGCTGCGAAGCCCGCTGGCCGGCAGCGAGTTTGATCTCGGCCTGGGCGCCGGACCGCGCGGCTTCCAGGAACACGCCTTCACCGGCGACCGGCAGTTCTTCGGGACGGTCGAGTACCGCTATACCGCGTTCCAGGAGTTCGCCAAGGTGACCGGCGTCGGGCTGGCGACATTCGTGGACTACGGCGGTGCCTGGTATCACGGGTCGCCCCGTCGGACTGGCTGGGATGCCGGCGTCGGCCTTCGGCTGGGCCCCTCCCGCGCCCCGGATGACGGGGCCTCCCGGCTCGACCTTGTCCGTCGCTTTGCCTCGGATCGCCAGCCGGCCGGGTGGGTCTTCGTGGTCGGGAAGGGCTTCGTCTTCTCGACGAGCGCCCGCGCGGCCCGCTAAGCTTCTTCGACTCCAGCCGCGAGCGCCCAGACTGTGACCGAGCCGACACCCATTTCCGCCGCCGTTCGTCCCCGTCGCCGCTGGTGGCTGATTGGAACGGCCATCGTCGTCATCCCGGTCCTGCTTTTCTCGATTTATGTCGGAATGGCCCTCGATTGGTCATATTCCGAGGGCGAACGGGCCGGTATCGTCCAGAAGTTTTCAAAGAAGGGGTGGGTCTGCAAGACCTGGGAAGGGGAGCTCGCCATGAGCAGCGTCCCGGGTGTGGCGCCCACGATCTGGCCCTTCACGGTCCGGAATGAAGCGGCTGCCAAGGCGCTCAGTTCCTCGATGGGACATCGCGTGGTGCTCGAGTATGCCGAGCATCGCGGCGTACCTACAACGTGCTTCGGCGAGACGCCGTATTATGTCGACTCCGTGAAAGTGCTCGACTGATCGTAACCTCAGACCGTGAGAACCTGACCCATGTTGTTCAAGTCGTTCCTGGCCATCATCACCGCGAGCGCGCTGTCGAGCGGTGCATTCCATACCGCACTCAAGTCGTCGACGCCCGCCAAGGATTCCAAGGGCGCTTCGCCGCTGTCGGTGTCGCTGACCTTTACCGAAGAGGTCAACGCGGCGGTCTCGGCGATCTCGATCCTCAAGTCCGACTCGACGGAAGTGGCCAAGCTCGTGGTGAAGCCCACCAAGGATGCGGCAACGATCGTGGCCACCGTGGCCAAGCCGCTGCCGGTCGGCGCCTACATCGTGCGCTGGCGCACGGCCTCCGACGACGGCCACGCGGTGCGCGGTGCCTTCGCGTTCTCGGTAACCGCCGCGAAGTGAAGCGCCTGGCAGTCTGGCTCTCCCTCGGGGCCGCACTCGCGTGCAACGGGGGAGAGCAGGGCCAGCTTTCTCCCAGTGGCTTCCTCGGCGCGGAATTGCCGAACCCGGTTCCCAAGCCCGACTTCACCTTCACCGACTCGAAGGGGAAGCCGTTTTCGCTTGTGACCGAGACAGAGGGCAAGGTCACGCTGCTCTTCTTCGGCTACACCCACTGTCCCGATGTCTGTCCGGTGCACCTCGCCAACATCGCGGCGGTGCTCGACAAGCTCTCCGAGGAGGAGACTCGCGACATCCGCGTGGTCTTCGTGACGACCGATCCCGAGCGCGACTCGATCGCCGTGCTCGATCGCTGGGTGAAGGGGTTCAACCCCGCGTTCATCGGGCTCACGGGATCTGACTCGTTGCTCGCGGCTGCGCAGGGAATCGTGAAGCTGCTGCCGGCGATTCGCGACAGCGTGCGTGACGCGAGCGGTGGCTACGCCGTCGGGCACGCTGCCACCGTGATCGCGTACACGCGCGATGGTATGGGTCGGGTGATGTACCCGTTCGGCACCCGCCAGCGTGACTGGGCTCACGATCTCCCGCTGCTGCTGGCGTATGGAGCGAAGTAGCCGGCAGGCCACCCTCGTCGCACTCCTCCTGATCGCGTGCGCACGAGGCGGATCGCGCATCGGCGATCTCGAAGTCGCCGATCTCCAGCTGCGGATTGCACCTGCGGGTGCCAGCAGCGCCGCGATCTACTTCACCATTCAGAACCACGGCACCATTGTCGACACGTTGCGTGGCATCACCACCGATGTCGGCGCGGTTTCACTCCACGACAACGTGACGAACGGCGGCATGGTCACGATGACGCCGCTGACACTGCTCGTGATTGCGCCGGCGAGCCGGGTGACATTCTCCCAGGGGAAGCTCCACGGCATGCTCGAGCATTTCGTTCGCTCCGTCGCTGTGGGCGACACGGTCACGCTTGATCTTGATTTCGCGCGGAGCGGGCACCTCCGCGTGCGCGCCCCGGTTCAGCCCATCGCGGGAACGGAGTAGTCGATGCAGTGGTGGTGTGCCGCAACCGGATTGCCCTGGAGCTGGACGTGGCAGTGGTACCCTGGCGTGCATCTGCTGCTGCTGTCGCTCGGGGCCGGCTGGTGGCTGCTCGGTCAGCGGCAGCGGTGGGTCCGGCGACCGACGAAGTGGTTCGTCATCGCGTGGATCGCGTTGCTGCTGACCCTCGACTGGCCGCTCGGCAAACTTGGCGCGGGGTATCTCGCCAGCGTACATACGGTGCAGTTCCTGACCCTCACGCTGCTGGTTGCGCCGTCGCTGTTGCGGAGCATCCCGGCCGAAGGGTGGCGCACGCTCGCGCCGGCGGGCTCCGGACTGGAGCGTGTGCTACGCTTCTTCGCTCGCGCGTTACCGGGATTGCTGGCGTACAATATCCTGGTCGTGACGACACATTTTCCAGCCGTGGTCGATCTGGCGATGACGACGCAACTCGGCTCCTTCGCCATCGATATCGCGTGGCTGGTGGCCGGACTCTTCCTCTGGTGGCCGATCCTCGCACCAGATGGCTTCGTGCGGCTCGGGGTCTTCGGAATGATGGGCTACCTCTTCGGCGCCACGGTGGTGCCCACGATTCCGGCGATGATGATGGTGTTTTCCGACTGGCCGATGTATCGACTCTACGAGCTGGCCCCGCGAGTGTCACCGCATTTCACGGCGAACCAGGACATTCAACTCGCGGGGCTGGTGATGAAACTGGTCGGCGATGTGCCCCTCTGGATTGCGACCGCGGTGGTCTTCTATCGCGGCACCGCGCGTCGCGACGGCCTCACCAACAGCTGAGCATTTGATGACCCCTGTACTCGGTATTTTTCTCCTGCTCGCAATCGCGGCACTGCGCCTCGGGAGTTCACTCCTGTTGCCGATCACCGTGGCAGGGCTGCTTGCGCTGCTGCTGGCACCCACGGTTCGCTGGCTGGTTCGGCGCCGGATTCCGTCCGCCCTGGCCGCAGGGCTGGTGGTTGCGGGCGTGACGGTAGGCCTGATCGTCTCGATCATGGTGCTCGCGGCGCCAGCGGCCGACTGGCTCGATCGCGCGCCCAAGACCCTGGAGCAAGCGGAGCGCAAGATTCGCAAACTCGCGAAGCCGCTGCAGAGTCTGCAGGAGACCGCCGAGAAGGTGCAGCAGGTCACGCAGGGCGGGGTGGCGAGCGGTCCACCAGCACGGTCGGTCACGGTGGCGCCGGCCGGGATCATGAGCAAGCTCTCGGGCACGACGATGAGCGCACTCGGCGCGCTGATGACGGTGATCTTTCTCGCCTACTTCCTGCTCGCGAGCGGTGATCGCTTCCGTGAAAAGTTTGCCGACATGCTGCCCGAGCGACACCGGCGAGAAATGGCTGCCGCGATCGTCGAGATGCAGGGGCAGATGTCACACTACCTGCTGCTCACGACGCTCATCAATGCTGGTGTCGGCGTCCTCACCTGGGGCGCCTTGGTCGCGATCGATTTTCCCAATCCCGCGCTCTGGGCCGTGGTGGCCGCCGTCCTCAATTACATCCCCTACGTCGGTGCGGCGGTGACGCTGGCGGTCATCGGGGTGGCAGGGCTCGTGTCGTTCGACACCACCCGCGAACCGCTGATCGCGATGGGGGCCTTCTTCGTGATCAACATGATCGAGAGCAACATCGCGACGCCGATGCTCCTCGGCCGCCGGTTGCCACTCAACCCGGTCGCGATCTTCGTGGGATTGCTCTTCTGGGGCTGGGTATGGGGGATCACCGGGGCCGTGCTGGCGGTGCCACTGACGGTGCTGGTGAAGGTCGTGGCCGACCGGGTCGGACCGCTCAAGCCCTTCGGTGAGTTGCTCGACAACTGAGGGGGCCGGATTGCCGGGGAGCCCCATCCGGGGTAGAATCCCCGCCGTTGGCGCCGTAGCCAAGTGGTAAGGCAGAGGTCTGCAAAACCTCCATCACCGGTTCGACTCCGGTCGGCGCCTCTGCGCGGCGGGTCTCGTATTCACGAGGCCCGCCGCTTTTTCGTTGCCGCGATCAGGGGGCCGGTCGAGGTGCCGGAATCAACCGCACCCTTACCCCATCCGACGCCTCGCTCACCAGCACCACACTCCACGACCCGTCGTGCAATACCTCGACCAGCGGCTGTGGGAAAAACGGCAGCAATACGTCGAAGGGCGCGCGCTCGCTGTCGATGCGCTCGAGAATGCGGAGCAGCGGTTCCGGCGGTGGCAACATCCGGAGGTCCTCCGCACCATCCTGCGCGATCGCACTCCCGGTTGCGCTGCTCGCGGTGCGCACTGCCGGCAGGCCCCGCCAGAACCAGACCGACCAGTCGCTCTCGCTGAACGATGCCGCATGATGCTGAAAGCCCCGCTGCTCCAGCAGCTGGATCAGCGGCACCGGGAGAAATGGCGTGCGCAGGTGGAGCACTCCCTCAGCCGGGAGTGCGGCCACGGCCTCGAGAATCTGCGCTTTGGGAGCACCGCCCGCACGCAGCAGTTCGCGGAGGTCGAGTTCCACGAGGTGCGCCGGATCGAATTCAGGGAGGTACGAGTTGGCGTTGCTGGTCATCCGGGGAATTTCGTCGCCGCAATGCACGCCCGCTGTGACGGATGTCTCACATCCCACCACGACGGGCCCAGCTCCGCAGCTCCTCCGAAGGTGCCACCACAAAGCGACTCCCCTTCCTGTTCCGGATGAGTCCGTGGGTCGCGAGCTGCTTCAGCGCGCGTGACACCGATTCGCGCGCGGTCCCGATTTCGGTCGCGAGCTCCTCCTGGGTCCGCTCCAGCGTGAAGTGGATCCCGTCCGCATTGCTGCGCCCGGTCTGGTCGGCGTAGTCGGCCAGCAACATCGCGAGTCGCGCGGCGACATCGCGGAACGCCACCGTCTCGAGCAGCTGTACCAGATGCCGGAGCCGGTGACCGAGCGCGTGCACAACCGCCGCAGCGACTTCCGGATCGGTTCGGAAGGCGTGCTCGAACTCGGCGCGTGGCAGGAAGGCGAGTCGGGTCGGCATCGTCGTGACCGCGTGCGCCGGGTAGGGGCCACCATCGAAGAGCGGCAATTCAGCGACCGGCCGGCCGGGCCCCTCGACGGCCACGGTCTGCTCCCGACCATCGGGGGAGGAGCGAAAGACCCGGACCCTCCCCTCGAGCACCACATACAAGCCCGCGCAGGGATCGCCCGCACGGAAGAGGACGAAGCCTTCACCGACCGCCCGCGGCACACAGCGCACCGCGAGCAACGCGATCACGCGCTCGTCGAGTTCGGCGAAGATCGGCACATTGCGCAGGACATCTACCAGGGAACTCATCCTGCGAATGAAGCGCGCAGGGGGCGTTGTGACAAGCGTCACGGACTGGCATGGCGGCGCGGGCGACGATTGATGCAACCTTTTCCGGAGTTGCACCGTGCGTCCCTATGGCCCACCCCCCCCCACGCTTCCCGAAACGCGACCGACCATCTCCGACGTGGTCGAGGGTCCTGAAGGCCGGCATTTCACCATCACCTTCGGGCCGTGGCAACGCCTGCCAACCCACCGCAACGCGTCACGCATCCTGATCACCGCCGTCCGCGGCTCGGGAAGCTTCTCCCTCTCCGATGGCACCGCCGCCGCGCTCAACACCGGGGGCATTGTGCAGGTCGATCCCGACGTGCCGCACGCGGTTGCGGCCGGCGAGGATGGTCTCGAGATCACGGTCCACCTCATCGCCGGCTGCTGCGGGGTCTGCTGATGGAGCGCTACACGACCGGATTTCTGCGCGCGTCGTTGCTCTGGCTCGTGGCGGGCGTCTCGTTCGGCGTCGCGATGGCGGTCCACCCGGCGTGGGGGGCGTATCGCACCGCCCACCTCCATATGCTGCTGCTTGGGTTCGTGACGATGATGATCGCCGGCGTGGCGTATCACGTCTTCCCGCGCTTCGCGGCGACGCCGCTCTTCTCCCCGCGACTCGCGCGCATTCACCTGGTGGTCGCGAACATCGGCGTCACGTTGATGGTGATCGGCTTTGTCTGGCGCCTGCATGCGCCACTCCCTGGCGGCGTCGTACTCGGATTTGGGGCGAGCTGCTCGGCCACCGGAGCGTATCTCCTCGCGTGGAATCTCTGGCGCACCCTCGATCGAGCGGCGTTGCCGCTCACGCGATTGGTCGTGCGCGCATCATGAACAAATCTTCACGAATGCTTCAACACGACCTTCACGCTCCAGGTGCCACTCTTCTCCCGGTACCTGCGAGAACGGCGTGTGACAACGATCACAGCGCACGCCGACTGGCGAGTCGATGATCTACTTGTGCCCCCGCGATGGCGGTGTGGCACCCGACCGGCCCCACGGGGCCACGAATAGTGAGGCAGGTATGCGGCGATTCGGTGTTGGTCTGTTCGCTTCGCTCGCCCTGATGGGGGCGGTGGCCGGGTGCAGTACCCCGGCTCCGAAGGAGATGGTCAGCGGCGATGCCGCCAAGGCGGTGTACGTCGCGCCAGGCCAGTACGATGAATTCTACGCCTTCCTCTCTGGTGGATTCAGCGGCCAGGTGACGGTGTATGCACTCCCCTCGGGTCGCCTGCTCAAGACGATCCCGGTCTTCTCTCAGTTCCCCGAGAACGGCTACGGCTACAACGAAGAAACCAAGCCGATGCTCGAGACGACCTTCGGCACCGTGCCCTGGGACGATACCCACCACGCCGAGCTGTCGCAGACCAATGCGGTGCCGGATGGGCGCTGGCTCTTCATCAACGGGAACAACACGCCCCGCGTGGCCCGCATCGACCTGACCCGCTTCGAGACGGAAGAGATTCTCCAGATTCCGAACGCCGCGGGCGGGCATGCCTCGCCCTTCACCACGGCGAACTCCGAGTACATCGTCTCGGCGACGCGCTTCTCGGTGCCAATCCCCAATGCCGACGTGCCGATCGAGAGCTACAAGGAGCATTTCAAGGGAACGCTCTCGTTCATCAAGGCCGACGTGCCGGGGAAGATGGATATCGCCTTCCAGCTCCTGATGCCGGGGTACAACTACGACCTCGGCCATGCCGGCAAGGGGCCGAGTGATGGCTGGTTCTTCTTCACGACGTACAACACCGAGCAGGCCTATACCAAGCTCGAGCTGAACGCCTCGAAGAACGACAAGGACTACATCGCTGCCGTGAACTGGAAGCTGGCCGAGCGGTGCGTGAAAGACGGCAAGGCCAAGGCCTTCCCGTCACGCTATGCGCACAACTACATGGATCCCGATTCCCGGCAGGCGATGGTCGAATTCAAGACGTCGGTGCAGATGCTGGAACCGGCGGCCTGCCCTGGTGTGGTGTACCTGCTTCCCACGCCGAAGTCGCCGCACGGCGTCGACATCGATCCGAGCGGCGAATACATCGTCGGCGGCGGCAAGCTGGCCACCGTGATTCCGGTGCATTCGGCGACGAAGATCAAGGCCGCGATCGCCGCCAAGGCCTTCGACGGCGATATCGGTGGCATTCCAGTGCTGAAGTACGAGGCGACCATTGCGGGCGAAGTACAGAAGCCGGGCCTCGGCCCGCTGCACACCGAGTTCGACGGCAAGGGCAACGCCTACACCACGATGTTCATCTCGTCGGAAGTGGTGAAGTGGAAGCTGGGCACGTGGGAAGTACTCGACCGCGCGCCGACGTACTACTCGCCCGGGCACCTGATGATTCCCGGGGGCGATTCGAAGCAGCCGTGGGGCAAGTATCTGCTGGCAATGAACAAGATCACCAAGGACCGCTACCTCCCGACCGGTGGCGAGCTGGCGCAGTCGGCACAGCTCTATGACATCAGTGGCGACAAGATGAAGCTGATCCTCGATTTCCCGACCCAGGGCGAGCCCCACTACGCCCAGGCGTTGCCGGCGAGCATCCTCAAGGACAAGCAGGTCAAGTTCTTCTCGCTCGCGAACAACAAGTCGCCGTGGGTCACGCGGTCGGAAGCCGAAGGCGGCATCACGCGGAAGGGGAAGGCCGTTCACATCAAGATGATGGCGATCCGCAGCCACTTCGCCCCGGACAATCTCGAAGGGGTCGAGGTCGGTGACAGCGTCTTCTTTCACGTCACCAACGTCGAACAGGACTGGGACATCCTCCACGGCTTCGCCGTGCTCGGGATGAACACTGCCGAACTGATCATGCAGCCGGGCGAGACCCGGACGCTGGTCTGGATCCCGCAGGCACCGGGTGTCTACCCGTTCTACTGCACCGACTTCTGCTCGGCACTACACCAGGAGATGCAGGGATACGTCCGGGTGAGTGCCAAGGGTGCCAACGTGCCGCTCAAGGCCAATATCTCGGCCAAGGCTGCAACTCAGCTCTCGCGGATGAACGCCGTGCCGAAGCCGATGGATCACCAGCACGGCGCCGCAGGCGGGAAGTAATCATGAACCGGCGGGCGCGCCTCCTGATGGGCATCGCAGCGATTCTCCCGGCTGCGGCTGCACTGTGGCCACTCTGGGAGGTGCGTTTGCTGGCCCCGCAATACCCCGAGGGTCTCGGCATGCGGATCTTCGCGCATACCGTGACGGGGCTCAAGCCGAATGATCTCGGCAGCATCAACGGATTGAATCACTACATCGGGATGATGCCGATCGAGCCGGGGGCGATCCCCGAGCTGCGTTACATGCCGTGGCTGCTCGCGGCGCTGGGAGTGGGGGCACTGCTGGTCGCGGTGCTCAACTCGCGCCGGCTCCTCGGCGTCTGGATCGGGACCTTTGCCCTTCTTGGTGCCGTCGGTCTCTGGGACTTCTGGCGCTGGGAGTACGACTACGGGCACAACCTCGATATGGAAAATGCCATCATCATCATCCCTGGAATGAGCTATCAGCCCCCGCTGATCGGGAGCAAGCAGTTGCTCAACTTCACGGCCACGGCGTGGCCGGGCGGCGCCGCGATCGCGCTCGGTCTCGCATTTGTCATTGCCGTGCTGGTCTGGTGGACTAGCCGGACGCCCCGCGCTGCTGTGGCGGTGCGGGCGACCGGCAGCGCTCCTGATCGCGGAGCTCAGGTTCCGGTATGATGTTGTCACTGGCGGTACTGCTGATTGCCGGAGACACGACCGTGGTCTCACCGGCCGGCCCGTATCGCACGATCGCGGCCGCCGTAGCGGCGACGCCTGCAGGCGGCACCGTGCTCGTGCGCAGCGGACGCTACCGTGAGCCACTGATTGTGTTGAATCGCGCGGTGACCATTCACGGCGAGCATGGTGCCATCATCGACGGAGAAGGGCAGCACGCACTGATGGTCATTCGCGCAGATGAGGTCACCGTGCAAGGGCTCACCTTCACCGCGACCGGCGGCTCATTCACCGAAGACCGCGCCGCACTGCGCGCAGAGAATGCCCACCACTGCCGCATCCTCGACAACCGGTTCGAGGAGACTTTCTTCGCCGTCTATCTCGCCGGGACCGTGGCGTGTGAGGTCGGTGGCAACCGGATTGCCGGCACGATGGGGCGCGTGGAAGCAGCGATGGGCAACGGGGTCCACTCGTGGTCATCCCGCGAGGCGGATATCCACGACAACATCATCACCGGCCATCGCGACGGGATCTACCTCGAGTTCAACCGGCTCGCCAACGTCCGCAACAACCGGAGCGAGCACAACTATCGCTACGGCATGCACTTCATGTATTCCGACTCGTCGCACTACACCGGCAACACCTTCGCCGCGAATGGCGGGGGTGTGGCGGTGATGTACACCAAAGTGGTGACGATGGAACGGAACACCTTTGCTGACAACGGCGGTCCGACCTCGTATGGTCTGCTGCTCAAGGAGATCGCCGATGCGCAACTGATCGGCAATCTGTTCCGGCGTAACACGACGGGCCTGCTTGCCGACGGCGCCGATCGGGTGATCGCCACGGGCAATCGTTTCGAGGAGAATGGCTGGGGGCTGCGTTTGCTTGGCAGTACCAGCGGTGGAACGATCTCGGGAAACCTCTTCCGGCGGAATTCCTTCGATGTTGCCGTGAACGGCGCCGGCACCTCCACCGACTTCACCGGTAACTGGTGGGAGTCCTATCACGGCTGGGACCTCGACCGCGATGGACGCGGGGATGTGCCGCACCACCCGGTGCGCCTCTTCGCGATGCTGGTGGAGCATGCCCAGGCATCCCTGCTGCTGCAACGCTCGCTCTTCGTGCGCCTGCTCGATGCGGCTGAGCGTGTGCTGCCGGTGCTCACGCCGGCGAATGTCATCGATGCACGCCCGCTGATGCGGGCGCCGAAGGAGGGCGTGTGATGATTCACCTTCGCAGCGTGACGAAGCGTTTCGGCCAGCGCGAAGTGTTGACCGGTCTCGTGGCCGACATCGCGACCGGCAGGGTCACCGGGCTGGTGGGGCCGAACGGGGCCGGGAAGACCACCCTGCTCAAGCTGCTGCTCGGCCTCGCGACGCCGGATGCCGGCACCATCGCGGTCGGTTCGCACCTGCTCGATGGCAGCCCTGGTTACCGTGCGAGCATTGGGTACATGCCGCAGATCGTGAACTTTCCGGCGCATCTCTCCGGCAAGGAACTGCTGCGGACCCTCGCCTCGCTTCGCGGCTCGGCCGTGGCGCCTGATCTCTCGCTGGCCGAAGCGTTCGAGCTGGGTGACGCGTTCGAGCGGCCACTCGGTGTTCTCTCGGGTGGAACGCGCCAGAAGATCAACGCGATCCTCGCCTTTGCGTTTCGCCCCGAACTGCTGGTGCTCGACGAACCCACCTCGGGGCTCGACCCAGTGGCCGCGCGGGTGCTCAAGGATCGCATCCTCGCGGAGCGTGCCTCCGGCACCACCGTGCTGATCACGTCGCACGTCCTTCAGGAACTCGAAGTCCTCGCCGACGATGTTCTCTTTCTCGCCGACGGCCGGGCGAAGTGGCAGGGTGCCATCCATCAGTTCAAGGTGACCACCGGACAGAGCACACTTGAAGGGGCTATTGCCGCGCTGCTGTCGGGACGGGCCAGGATGGCGGTCGCATGAACACGCTCGCACCGCTGCTCCGCTTCTCGTTGCGTGAAGCCTTCCGTGGTCGCTGGCTGATCGGTGTCGTCTGCACGCTCGCACTCACAGGTGAATTGCTGATTCGCTTTGCGGGTGGTGGTGCCACCACGATCGTCTCCCTCATTGACGTGGTGCTGATTCTCACTCCGATGCTCGGCCTCGTCGCCGGCACGGTGCAGGTGCATCACGCGCGCGAGCTGACCGAGCTGCTGCTGGCCCAGCCGGTATCGCGGCGACGGCTCTTCACGGGCCTCTACCTCGGGAATGTGATTCCCCTCGCAACAGCAATCGTCGTGGGGCTGGTCGCACCATTTCTCTGGCACGGCCTGCTGTTCGGCGAAATGGGGATGCGGCTGGCACCGCTGCTCCTCGTCGCCGTCGGGCTGACCGGGATCAGCAGTGCCCTCGCGTTCCTGGTGGCGCTGCGCATTGACGATCGCGTCCGGGCACTCGGCGCCGCCCTTGGGCTTTGGCTCATCGCCGCCGTACTCTGGGATGGCCTCATCCTGCTGCTCGCGGTGATGATCGGACAGCGTCCGGTCGAGGCGCCGATGCTGGCGGTCCTGGCGCTCAATCCGATCGATGTGGGTCGCGTTCTCCTGCTCCTCGGGAGTGATGGTGCGGCCTTGCTGGGCTATACCGGTGCGGTGGTGCAGCACGCACTCGGCACCGAAGTGGGTCGCGCCGCCCTGGTGCTGGCCCTGTCGCTCTGGCTCGTGCTGCCGCTGGCCGCCGCGACGCGCGCATTTCAACGGAAGAGTTTCTAAGTGTCATTCACAATCGGAGTGGTTATGTCGACTCGTTTCCCCCTGCGGGGTCTGGTAATTGCTGGCGCGACGATGGCGCTGCTGGCGTGTGGCGGAGAGAAGAAGGCGGAGGAGCACGGCGAGGAGGAGGGGGCAAAGCCGGCAGCAGGGGCAGTTGCACCCACCGGCAAGGTGATCACGATCGAGATGTTCACCGACGAAACCGGCAGCTACTTCAAGCCCAAACTGGTCGAGGCACATCCCGGTGATGTGCTGCGCTTCACGCTCGGCGTCGGCGTGCACAATGTGCATTTCCTGCCCGACAGCAACCCGGGAGTCCCGAATCTTCCCGCCGCCAGCGAACTGTTGCAGCTGCCTGGCCAGACCTTTGACGTGCCCGTGAACTTCGCCGCCGGGAAGACCTACTACTTCCAGTGCGATCCCCACGCTCCGTTGGGGATGATGGGGCACGTCAAGGTCGAATAGGCCGATCGATCAGAAGCGGTACGCCAACCCGAACGAAAGAACGGGATAGACCTTGGCGTACTTGTCGACATCCTTCTGGGTGTCGACGATCTGCGAGTTCAGGTCCGACTGTAACTGGGCATTGTTGGCGGCGCCCGTCGCGGTAAGCGCAATCGTGGGCTTGCCGATGGCGGCGCCGAGGTCGAACAGGAACTTGATGGCGGAGTGCGAGTTCGCGGGTGTGCCGAAGCCGAGGCCCGCGTATGGCGAGGTCTTCGGCCACTTGCCGGAGCCGGTCAGGGTGCCAACCTGGGCCGTGGTGTATTCACGATCATTGATTGTGAAGGTCCCGTTCTGCTTCGGTACCCCGGTAGCGGTGACTTCGACCGGGTTGGTGATGATGCCGCCCGTGAGGTGGAACGAGCCGCGGCCGCTCGGGTAGAGATCGATCAGTGCCGTCAGCGCCTTCGCCTTGAGCTTGGCGTCGAAGGTGATGTCGGTCTGATCGATGTTCTTGTTGAGCGAGAAGGTGTTCGCGCCGAGCCGGATGCCGACGTGCGGAATCAGCAGCTTGGAGATCTCGGCACCGAAACCGAGCGTGCCGGCGCGGAGGGCGATCGAAACATCGGATCCGTGCTTCCCGGCGCCCTGCGCCGGAAGGACGGTTGGCACAGCCAGCAGGGCGAGCAGGATCTTCACAGGCACGCGCATGACGCCTCCGGAACAGGGTGAATGGCGGATTCAGCCGCACGGACCGTGCCGAATGGCCCACCCGGTCCGATTCTAGAGCGCCGTCAGCCCCCCGTAGGTCTCCGGCCGCCGGTCACGGTAGAACTGCCAGATGTTTCTCACCTCGCGGATCTGGTCCAGATCCAGCTCGGCCGTGATCAGCTGGTCGCGGTCGCGACTCCCCTCGGCCACCATCCGTCCGCGGGGGTCGCAGAAGTAGCTCTGACCGTAGAACTCGCCGATTCGCCACGGATCCTCGTATCCCACCCGATTGATGGCACCGACGAAATAGGCGTTGGCAACTGCGTGGGCGGGTTGCTCCAGCTTCCAGAGGTATTCCGACAGGCCGGCCACAGTCGCCGACGGATTGAAGACAATCTCGGCGCCGTTCAGGCCGAGCTGTCGCGCCCCTTCAGGGAAGTGGCGATCGTAGCAGATATAGACGCCAACATCGGCATACTGCGTCTTGAACACGGGATAGCCCAAGTTGCCGGGCTTGAAGTAGAACTTCTCCCAGAAGCCGGGGCCGCAGTGCGGAATGTGGTTCTTCCGGTACTTGCCGAGGTAGCGGCCATCCGCGTCGATCACGGCGGCGGTGTTGTAGTAGATCCCCGAACCATCCTGCTCGTAGATCGGCACGATGATCACCATCTGATGGCGTCGCGCCACTTCCTGCATCAGCCGCGTGGTATGTCCATCAGGGATCCCTTCGGTGGTGTCGTACCAGCGAGTCGTTTGCTCGGCGCAAAAGTAGGGGCCGGTGAAGATCTCCTGCATGCAGAGGATCTGGACGCCTTCGCGGCCAGCACGCTCGATGATCTCCAGATGCTTGTTGATGTTGGCATCGCGGATGATCTCGAGGTTCTCATCGGTGCTGCAGGCGTGCGATGCCTGGATCAGGCCGCACTTGACGGTTCGGGCCATGTCAGCGCTCCACGGAAGGACTGGGCCGGGATGGCCACATCAATTTCAGGTAGATCAGGAAGGAGAGCGCAAAGGTGACGAACCAGGCGTACTGATACAGATGGTCGAAGAGCCCCGGGTCCGCGACCACGCCGCCGGGTGTGCTCACTGCATGGATAAAGCCGGGAATCACTGGCAGGACACCCACAACCAGCGCGACGATGGCGTGCGGGTTCACGCCGTGTCGGTAGCTGTAGATGCCGTTGACCTGGAAGAGCGCCGTCACGTCGAGCTGCTGTCGGCGAATGACCCAGTAATCCGCAATGAGAATTCCGCCGAGCGCACCCATCAGCGAGGAGTACCCCAGCAACCAGGTGAAGATGTAGGCCGCCGCATCGGAATACAGCCGCCACGGCATCATCAGCACGCCGATGACGGCCGTAATCAATCCGCCAGTGACATAGGAGATGCGGCGCGGTGCAAGATTGGAAAAGTCGTTGGACGGTGAAACGACATTGGCGGCCATGTTCGTGGTGAGCTGCGCCGCCAGGACCACCAGGGCCGCGAAGATGATGACACCGGTTCCGCCAATCCGGCTCACCAACACGACAGGATCCCAGATCGGCTCGCCGAAGATCACGATGGTCGCGCTGGTTACCGCCACGCCGATGAACGCGAAGAGCGTCATCGTGGTGGGAAGCCCGAGCGCCTGGCCGAGCACTTGCGACCGCTGGCTCTTCGCATAGCGCGTGAAATCGGGAATGTTGAGGGAGAGCGTCGCCCAGTAGCCGACGTTCGCTGTGAGCGCCGCGGGAAAGATGGTCCAGAACGCCGCGTGACCGCCTTGCAGCTTCTGTGACTGCGTCAGCACGTTGGCGAGGCCGCCCCCGTGACTGATGCCCCACCAGAGCAGCAGCAGGCCGCCGCCCAGGAGCAACGGTGCCGACCAGCTTTCGAGATGCTTGATCCCCTCGGTGCCGCCGATGATGATCGCGACCTGCACCATCCAGAATGCCGCGAACGAGAACCAGATGCCGTTGGCGAGGCCGCTCCACGATGGAAAGGCCACGCCCAGCAGCAGGTTGAGCGCGAGGGCGCCGATCCAGGTCTGGATGCCGAACCAGCCGCACGCCACGGCGGCGCGCAGGATCGCCGCGACGTTCGCGCCGCGCACCCCGAACGACGCGCGGCAGAGTACCGGAAAGGAAATGCCGTAACGCGTGCCGGCGTGGGCATTGAGCACCATCGGAATCAGCACGATCACGTTGCCGAGAAGAATGGTGAGCATCGCCTGCCACCAGTTCATCCCCTGCTGCATCAGCCCCGAGGCCAGGGTGTAGGTGGTGATGACGACACTCATCCCGATCCAGAGCGCGGCGATGTTGTAGGTCGACCAGGTGCGCCGCTCGGGCGAGGTCGGCGAGAGGTCCTCGTTCCAGAGCGGCGAGTAGCGGATCTCCTCGTCGGTGGCCCTCACTGCAGCCCGGCCGTCGTACGAGGAAGCCAGCGCCCGCGACCTGCCTTGCCGACAACGCGATAGTTGTCGACGATGATTTCGCCTCGCGACAGTGTGGTCCTCGCGAAGCCCGCGAGTGGCCATCCCTCGAAGGGAGACCAGTCGGCATTGGTCTCCATTGTGTCAGGATCGACCGGGAGCGTCGAGGTGGGGTGGATGATGGCAATGTCGGCATCGGCGCCAACCTGGATGGCGCCCTTCTTCGGAAAGAGCCCCATGATCTTTGCCGGATTGGTGCTCAGCTTCTCGCACATCTCCTCAAGCGTGAAGCGACCGCCGAGGACTCCACGCGTGTAGCTGAGCGGGAGCAGTGTCTCGAGCCCCGGCATTCCCATCGGGATCTTGGTCCAGTCGCCCTCCCACATCGCTTTCTGTTCCCGCGAGAAGGTGCAGGTGTCGGTGGAGATCACCGAGACCTCACCCTGCCTGAGGCCGGCCCAGAGCCGCTCGACGTCGGCCGGCTTCTTGAGTTGCGGACAGCAGGCGAAGAGGTGGCCGTCCTCGCGGGCGAAGACGGAATCGTCGAGCACGAGATACTGCACGCAGGTCTCGGCCAGCACGGGTACGCCACGCGCCTGGGCCGCGCGGATGATGTCGGCGCCTTCGGCCGTCGACATATGCACGATGTAGAGCTGACCACCCGTGGCCTCGCTCCATTGCACCACGCGCGAGATCGCCTCGGCCTCGATGAAGTTGGGGCGGGTCATCGGATGAAGGCGAGCCCCGTACTGCTGCATCAGCTCGGGAGTGTGATGCCGGGCAATGAGTTCATCGAGCACGCGGGCCGATTCGGCGTGCACCAGCAACATGGTGCCGTATTCCTTCATCTTCTCCAGCGTGCCGAAGAGGGCGCGATCGTCCGACTGCCACCCCTCAGACTCGTAGATCATGAACTCCTTGAAGGTGGTGAAGCCGCGATCGACCATCCCCTTGATCTGGTCGCGGTGCTCGTTCCATCGCGTGATGCAGATATGGAAGGTGTAGTCGATCAGCGCCTTCTCCTTCGCCTTGGCCAGCCAGTTGTCGGCGGCCTGGCCGAGCGACTCTCCCGCGTAGGGAATGGCGAAATCGATGACGGTGGTGACACCGCCGCGGGCCGCTGCGCGCGTGCCGGTGCGATAGTCATCGGCGGACGTGGTGCCGCAGAAGGGAAGTTCGAGGTGCACGTGGACATCGAGCACGCCGGGAATGACGAGGTGTCCGGTGGCGTCCACCAGATCGGCGCCGGTGGCATCGAGGCCAGGGCCGACGGCGGCAATCGTCTCGCCCAGAATGCCGACATCGCCGACGAACGTCCCGGTCGGGGTGACGACGGTGCCGCCCCGGATGACTCGATCGAAGCGCATGGCAGTTGCTCCCGACGGGGTAAGGGCTACGAGTGACCCACCTGGGCGAGCGCGTGGTCGAGTGCATCGAGTGCGAAGTCAGCATCGTCGCGGGTGATGCACATCGGCGGCTTGAGCCGGAGCACATTTCCCTCCAGGCCCCCCTTGCCCACGAGCACGCCGGCTTCGCGCATCGCTTCGACGATCTCGAGCGTCTCCGACTTCGCCGCCACCTTGGTCCCGCGATCGCGCACCAGCTCGACACCCAGCATCAGGCCCATGCCGCGTACATCGCCGACCATCGGGTGGCGCTGCATCAGCCGGGTGAGACCGGCCTTGAGGTGGCCACCCACGACGCGACAATTCTCCTGCAGGCCGTCTTCGTCGATGACGTCGAGTACCGCGAGGCCGGCCGCGGCCGACACCGCGTTTCCGGCGAAGGTATTGAAGTGGATGCGCTGGGTGAGCGCCTGGGCAATGTCCATTCGCGTGGTGACGGCCGCGAGCGGTACCCCGTTGCCGATCCCCTTCGCCATCGTGACGATGTCGGGGACCACGTCCCAGTTCTCGAAGCCCCAGTAGTGCGCACCGGTGCGGCCGAAGCCGGTCTGCACCTCATCGGCAATGCAGAGCCCGCCGAGTTCGCGCACGATCGCGTAGGCCTCGCGCAGATAGTTGGCCGCACCATGCGTCGTCCCGCCCACTCCCTGGATCGACTCGGCGATGAACGCGGCGACCTTTCCCGGGGTTGAATAGCGGATCAGTTCGCGAATGTCGTTGGCGCTCTGCGTGGCGATCGCCTCGGGTGTGCCCTGGAATGGCGAGCGATACGGGTCGGGGCAGATCGCGTGGTGCACGCCGACATTCGACGGCACCGGAAACTTCCAGGTCGAGTGCGAGGTGACACCAACCGCACCAGGTGAGCCGCCATGGTAGGCGTTCCGCAGGGCGATGACATCGGTGTTGCCGGTGAAGAGCCGCGCCATCGTGATCGCGAGGTCGGTTGCCTCGCTCCCGCTGTTCACGAAATAGGTGACGTCGAGACCCTTCGGCATCTTCGAGGCGAGCTTCTTCGCGAGGAGTGCCAGGTTCGGATGGAGGTACATCGTGGTCACGTGCTGCAGCGTCGCCGACTGATCATTTACGGCGGCGACAACTTTGGGGTGGCAGTGCCCGCACGACACGGTCACGATGCCGGCGAGCATGTCGAGGTAGCGGCGCCCGGTCTCGTCGAAGAGCCACTGCATATGCCCTTCGACGATCATCAGCGGTTCCCGGTACATCGTGAAGACGGCCGGGTTCGTAAACTGACGCCGCAGTTGCAGTACTTCCTCGCGCGTGGGCCCGGTGTACGGGCGTGGCACGTGCGTGCTCGGCGGCATCATCACGAGGCGTACCCCTCGACGGCTTCGAAGCCGGCGTGATAGTCGGCCTCGTTCGGCCGCCGGATCGCCGATTGCAGCACGACGCGGTCGCGGCGTGCGCCACGGAAATCCTCGATCCGGTGCCAGCCCTTGTCGGCGTGCGCCTCCAGGAAGGCGTCGAGTCCGGCGTTGAGGCGCTTGATGATGTTGGGCCCGACCGCCTGATCGAGCATCGCCGCTGTGCAGACCTGCACCGTGCCGCAGCCGAGGAGGAAGTACGAGAGCGCTTGCGAGAAATCCGAGATGCCGCCGATCCCGGAGAACGCGCCGTCGGGGAACGCCTGGGCGAGTTGCGCCATCTTGGCGAGCGAGAGTGGCAGAATCGCGGGACCGCCCATCCCGCCGCTCGACACCAGCCCATCGACATTGATCTCGAATTCGAGCGTTTCGGGGTCGATCATCGGCAGCGACGGAAAGGTGTTCGATGAGACGATGGCGTCGGCGCCGCCGCGGAAGCAGGCGCCCGCTTCGACCACGATATCCGGCGTGGCAGGCGTGAGCTTGCACCAGACGGGAATGGTTGAGACTTCCTTGACCGCTTCGGTGACTACGGAGCAGAGCCCCTGATCCTTTCCGATGTTGGACCCCATGTCGCGGCGATCCATATGCGGGCAGGAGAAGTTCAGCTCGAGCGCGTCGGCGCCATTGGCCTGACAGCTCTGGGCGAGTTGCTGCCAGTGACGCAGCTCCTTGTCATTTCCCGAGCCCGCCATGATCGACGCGACGAGGACGCGGTTGGGAAAGTTCTCCTTGATCCGGCGGAGGCGGGGCTCCCACCAGTCGAGCGCCTTGTCGGAGATCAGTTCCCAGTTCCACGAGGAGTGCAGTGCCGCACCGGGTCGCTTCTTCATCGAGACGGAGGCGTCTTCCGGTGAGGTGCGCTGGAACTTGGCCTTGGCGCCGTAGACGTTCACCACCGGATGGAGACCGATCGTCTTGGTGACGACGCCGCCCCATCCCGACTCGAACGCGCGCAGGATATTGGTTTCCGATTCCGTCGGGGGTGCCGACGAGAGCAGGAAGGGATTCTCGAAATGAATTCCGGTAAACTCGACCGAGCGATCGACCGACATAGGACCTCCTGATGCCATCACGCGCTGCCGGGCGGCAGCGCGCTCACGACATCCAGTTGATTCCGGCCTCGCGATTCCACTTGGTGGTCATCTTCTTGGACTGGGTCCAGAATTCGATGGAGCCGCGGCCGGTGATGTCACCGACCCCGAACTTCGACTCATTCCAGCCGCCGAACGAGAACGGTTCGCGCGGCACCGGCACACCGACGTTCACGCCGATCATCCCGGCGCTCGCCCGTTCCATCACTCGACGCGCCACGCCGCCGCTCTCGGTGAAGACCGATGCGGCGTTGCCGTAGGGCGAGGCATTCTCGACGTCGAGCGCCTGCTCGATGTCGCGGGCGCGGATGATCGCGAGGACCGGTCCGAACACTTCATCGCGGGCGATCCGCATGTCGGCCGTGACGTGATCAAGAATCGTCGGCCCAATGAAGTAGCCGCCCTCGCGACCCGGGACGCTCACGTTGCGACCATCCACCAGCACCTTCGCACCAGCGGCTTCGGCCTCGACGATGTAGCGATGAATGCGCGCCCGCGCTTCGGCCGAGATCACCGGACCGAGGTTGTCACCTGGGACCACGCGGCGCGCCTGCTCGACCATCCGGTTGATGATGTGATCCGTCGCGGAGACGGCCACCATCACCGACGCGGCCATGCAGCGCTGGCCGGCACATCCCGACATCGAGGCCACGACATTGCTGGCCGTCATATCGAGGTCGGCATCGGGCATCACGATCAGGTGATTCTTGGCGCCGCCGAGCGCGAGCACCCGCTTGAGCTGCTCCGAGGCACGCCGGTAGACCACCTTGGCGATCCGGGTCGAGCCCACGAACGAGATCGCATCGATCCCCGGGTGGTCGCAGATCGCCTCAACCGCTGCCTGACCACCGTGCACGATCTGCAGCACGCCATCGGGGAGCCCGGCCTCCTTGAGGAGGTCGGCGATCCGACCGGCACTCAACGGCACCAGTTCCGACGGCTTGAGGATGAGGCAGTTGCCGAGGGCGATCGCGTTCGGGATCGACCAGTTGGGCACCATGTTGGGAAAATTGAATGGCGTGATCGCGGCCACGACCCCTACCGGGAATCGCTCGATCCGGCACTCGACGCCGCGGCTGACCTCGAGCACCTCGCCGGCGGTGATCTGCGGGAGGGAGCAGGCGAATTCGGTGAGCTCGATCGATTTGAGCACCTCCGCCCGGGCTTCGGGAGCGACCTTGCCGTTCTCCTCGGTCACCAGGGCGGCAAGTTCGTCGAGATGCTGTTCAAGAAGTTGACGATAACGGAAGAAGACCTGAACCCGGTCCTTGATCGGCGTGGCCGCCCATTTCGGGAAGGCAGCCCGGGCCGAACGGACCGCCGCATCGACTTCCGCCTGCGCCGAGAGCGGCACGCGGGAAATCACGCTGCCGTCGCCCGGATTGAAGACATCAAGGAGGGCGAGGCCGCCGTTGGCCGGCACGAACGCCCCACCGATATAGTTGGCTACCACAGGGTACTTCATCCCCTGAACGTACGGCGCAAGTCGGCTGCCCGCAACAAGTTGCCGGGTCTCTCCTCGGCAGCAGTCCCCCTCTAGTCTCTCATCTCCAATCTCCAATCTCCGGTGCTGTCAACTTTCCATACAGTGGGAGTGCGGCTTCTGGCTCATGCTTTGGCCCGGCCGCCCGATAGTCAGCCCGTTAGCTCCACAGCTGCAACAGCAACTGATCGAGATCATTCGGAGGCGGGCTCAGTGAACGACATGGACGACATCCTGCGTGAGTTTCTCGTCGAGAGCAACGAGAACCTTGACCAGGTCGAGCGCGACATGCTGGCGTTGGAGCAGCAGCCCGATGACCTCGACCGGTTGTCGAGCGTCTTTCGCTGCGTCCATACCATCAAGGGAACCAGCGGTTTCCTGGCGCTGCCGGTGCTCGAGCACGTCGCGCACGTGGGTGAGAGTGTGCTCAGTCGCCTCCGTGATGGTGAACTCCGTTTCGATTCCGACATTGCCGACACCCTGCTCACGTTGAACGACGCCCTGCGCGGCATCCTGAAGGCGATCGAGGCGACCGGCAGCGAAGGCGCGACGGATCACTCCGCGTTGCTGGCGCGCCTGAATCGCCTGAATGACGGCGTGGCCGAGCCGACGCCGGTTGCGGTCACGGTGGCAACGCCGGATGCTGCGGTCGCCCCGGCGATTCCAGCTGCTGTGCCGGCACCGGCGCCCGACGCAGAAGTCGCGACGATCGTGACCCGGAGCGATTCGGCCGCGGTCGACGCCGTTGGCGTGAGCGATACCAGCATCCGCGTCGATGTGGCCCTGCTCGACAAGCTGATGACGCTCGTGGGCGAGCTTGTCCTCGCGCGCAACCAGGTGTTGCAGCACTCGGCCTCCCTCGATGACCAGACCTTCGTCGCCACTTCACAGCGCCTCGACCTGATCACCACGGAGTTGCAGGAAGGGGTGATGAAGACCCGGATGCAGCCGATCGGCACCGTCTGGTCGAAGCTGCCCCGCGTCGTGCGTGACCTCGCGCAGCAATGCGGCAAGCTGGTGCGCATCGAACTCGAAGGGAAGGACACCGAACTCGACAAGACGTTGATCGAGGCGATCAAGGATCCCCTCGTGCACATCGTCCGCAACTCGGTCGATCACGGCATCGAGACGCCGGAAGCGCGGGTGGCGGCGGGGAAGAGCGCCGAAGGTGTGCTCCGGCTCCGCGCCTATCACGAGGGCGGCCAGGTCAACATCGAGATCACCGATGATGGCGGCGGCATCAATCCGGAGCGTGTGCGGCAGACCGCCGTGCGTCGTGGTGTCGTGAGCGAGGCGCAGTCACTGCGGCTGAGCGAGCGCGACCTGGTGCAGCTGGTGTTCGAGCCCGGCTTCTCGACCGCGGAAAAGGTGACGAACGTCTCCGGCCGTGGCGTCGGGATGGACGTGGTGCGCACCAACATCGAGAAGATCGGCGGCACGATCGACCTGCAGAGTTCGTTCGGCAGCGGCACGACCCTCAAGATCAAGATTCCGCTGACGCTCGCCATCATCCCCGCGCTGATCGTGGCGGGACGCGGCGAGCGTTACGCCATTCCGCAGGTGTCGCTCCTCGAACTGGTTCGCCTCGAAGGCGAGCAGATCCGCACCTCGATCGAGATGATCCACGGCGCACCGGTCTACCGCCTGCGCGGTCGCCTGCTTCCGCTGGTGCACCTGAGCAGCGCGCTCGGGCTGGCGCCGGCGACCGAAGCGGCCGAATCGATCAACATCGTGGTGCTGCGTGCCGACGATCGGCAGTTCGGCCTGGTGGTCGACAGCGTCAGCGATACCGAAGAGATCGTGGTGAAGCCGCTGGGCAAGCGCCTCAAGGGGCTGCCGGTCTATGCCGGGGCCACCATCATGGGCGACGGACGCGTCGCGCTGATTCTCGATGTGCTCGGGCTCGCGCAAGCAGCCAATGTGCTGAGCGCCGGTGCCCGTGAGCGGGTCTCGGTGGATCACGCAGAGCGCAACGACGAGAGTCGCGCAAATCGGCAGACCCTGCTGGTGATGGCCGTGGGCGAGACGTCGCGAGTGGCGGTGCCGCTCAGCGAAGTCGCGCGCCTCGAGCAGTTCCCGTCCTCAGCGGTCGAGGTCTCCGGCAATCGGCGCGTGGTCCAGTATCGCGGACGCATCATGCCGCTGCTCGACATCGCGCACTTCCTCGGCGCACCGCCGACGGATCTCCCTGACATGATGTCGGTGGTGGTCTACCAGTCGGGCGATCGCAGTGTGGGTCTGGTGGTGAGCGAGATCGTGGACATCGTGGAAGAAGCGATCACCGTGCGCGACACGATGCCGCGTCGCGGCACGCTGGGCGCCGTGGTGGTGCAAGGCAGCGTGACCGACCTGCTCGACCTCGAGGCGCTGGTCCGCAATGCCGACCTGTTCGCCAATGACTTCGGATCGCCAGTGGCGGAGGCCGCCTGATGCAACCCGACAGCACTCGTCATTTCTGCACCTTCTTTGCTGATGGACTCTACTTCGGCGTCGAAGTCGAACGCGTGCAGGAAGTGATTCGCTACCAGCCGATGACCAAGGTTCCGCTGGCACATGACGTGCTTGGTGGATTGATCAACCTGCGTGGACAGATCGTGACGGCCGTCGACCTGCGTCGTCGTCTCGACCTGCCACCACGAACCGACGATCGCCTGCCGATGAATGTGGTGATCCGGAATGACGACGGCGCGGTCTCGCTGCTGGTGGACGAGATCGGTGATGTGATCGCGGTGGAGGCCTCCGCCTGGGAGCCCCGCCCCGACACGGTGCGCGGCGAATCGCGCGACCTGATCACCGGCGCCTACAAGACTGCCGATCGACTGCTGCTGGTGCTGGATACCGACCGGGCGATTACCCCCGGCGAGTTGAGCCCGGTCGCGGTCGCATCGTAACGAAGGGGTCGCAACGACACGCTGCACTCGTCCTAGCGACCGTACCGCGCGAGCCATGATGGCTCGCGCCATCACACCCAGTTGGTCGGAGGGATCCTCAATGCGCGTGTTCATCCTGTCTGGATTGCTGCTCGGAAGCCTCGCTGGTACGGCGAGCGCACAACTGCCACCCCGCAAGACCGTCGCGGTCGCCGTCGATGCCACGGCTCGCCTGCTCGTGGCCAATGCCGTCGTCGAAGGCGATTGCACCCCGGCCGACGCGCTCGCCTTCTCGGGAGCCATGCGCGCCCAGCTCGGCAAGTCGCTCGACGGCAAGGTGGTCGTGGTCACCCGGGACAAGATGAACGACGCCCTGAAGACCTTCGGCTACGAAGCCGATGAATTGCTGCCCGAAGCGACGGTAGCGCCGCTCGCAGATGCACTGAAGGCAGGAAAGGTGGTAACGGCGAAGCTGAGCAAGGGTGCCAACGGCCTGCTTTCGGTGGTCGCGACCGTGAAAGGGAAGGGAGACGTGACGGCCACGCAGGAAGCCGGGCAGAGCACCGCCGCCTTCGGCGATGCGGTCGCGCTGCTGGTCAAGGCCAGTCTCTAACTCACCTCGACACTCGCGACGGAGAGCATCGGCATGAAGCGGTTCAACGAACTCGGCATCGGGGCCAAACTCAATTGGCTCATCGCCCTTGGCGCGGTGGCGCTGGTCAGCCTGGGCGTCGTGGCCTTCAAGAGCATGAACACGGTGGGGGCGTCCGGTCAATTCGCGAAGACGACGACAGCACGCCAGAGTCTGGTGGGCGACGCGGCACCGCCGGTGCTCTTCATCTCCGAGCCGTATTCGGTGATGCTGCGGATGGCCGGTGAACTCGATCCCGTGAAGCTGAAGGGTCTCGTGTCGCAGGCGAAGGCGTTCAGCAGCGCCTATCACGCCGGCATTGCGAGCTGGCGGGATTCGCTCTCGGGGCAACCAGAACTGCTCGCGCATCTGGACAGCGTGGCCGTGCCGGGCGACCGCTTCTTCAAGGTGCTCGAGGAACAGTACACGCCGCTCATTCTCAAGGATGACCGCGAAAAGGCGTTCGATCTGGCGCGCGGCGTATTGACCTCATCGTACGAGGAGCAGGTCACCGCCATCAGCCATCTCGTGAAGGTCGCGACCGCCGAAGCGACCCAGGCAGACACCGACGCGCGGCAGGCCGAGGCGCGTGCGCGCTGGATCGTCGGTGGCGTGGCGGCAGGCGCCATTGCGCTGATGCTGCTCATCGGCACCATCATCACCCGCGGCATCGTGACGCCGTTGCGGCACACGGCCGAGCTTCTCGAGACCGTGGCCAGGGGCGACCTCACGGTCCGGATGGAAGAGCACGGCACCGACGAAGTGGGCCGGATGGCGACGGCGCTGAACACGGCGCTCGACTCGCTCCGTTCGACGATTGCGTCGATCGGCGAGAGCGCGGAGTCGCTGGCGGGCTCGTCCGAGGAATTGACGTCCGTGAGTCAGCAGATGGGCGCGAACGCCGAAGAGACCGCAGCGCAGTCGGGTGTGGTCTCCGCCGCCGCCGATCAGGTCAGCAGCAATGTCCAGACAGTGGCCGCCGGCAGCGAGGAGATGAGTGCCTCGATCCGCGAGATCGCGAAGAACACCGCCGAGGCCACGCGCGTGGCAGCGACGGCCGTGCAGGTGGCAGAAGCGACCAATCTGACCATCAGCAAGCTGGGGATCTCGAGCGCCGAGATCGGTCAGGTCATCAAGGTGATTACCTCGATTGCCGAGCAGACCAATCTCCTCGCCCTGAACGCGACCATCGAAGCGGCTCGCGCCGGTGAGGCGGGCAAGGGGTTCGCCGTCGTCGCGAACGAAGTGAAGGAGCTCGCCAAGGAAACCGCGCGTGCGACCGAGGAGATCGGCAAGAAGATCGCCGTCATCCAGGGCGATACCGAAGGGGCAGTTGCGGCGATCCGGCAGGTCGGCACCATCATCGGCCAGATCAACGACATCCAGACCACCATCGCCGGCGCCGTTGAGGAGCAGGCGGCCACGACGGCCGAGATCGGCCGCAATGTGAGCGATGCGGCGCGCGGGTCGGCGGAAATCGCCCAGAACATCACCGGCGTCGCCCAGGCGGCACAGAGCACTGCCAGCGGTGCCACCCAGACGCAGGCATCATCCGCAGAGCTGGCCCGGATGGCCACCGAGTTGCAGCGCCTGGTGTCGCGCTTCCATGTGGACGTCGATGCTCCGCGCCAGCGCGCGACCACGAAGAAGAAGCCGGCGCGCTCGGCGCCACCAGTACGGCGTCCGCAGCACGATCAGGACGACGAGCAGGGGAACGAACCGGCCGAAATCGTCGCGGGTGGAGGGTGGTTCGCCTCGCTGCGCTGAGTGGACGTCGTAGCCAGTGATTGAGCGGGCGAGGGAGCAATCCCTCGCCCGCTCAGCCTTTTGGAGATTGTGCCGATAAGGCGGGCACTCGGTGGCGCGCGCCATGCGCCGCCTGCACAATATTCGAACGGAGCAGCGGATGTCACAGTGGTTTCGGGATCTGTCGATCAAGGGCAAGCTCGTGCTCGGTTTCAGCGGCGCGGCGCTGCTGACCGCACTGGCTGGCGGTTACACGGTGACCCAGTTGCTGTCGCTGGACAACGCTGATACCCGTCTCTACCAGGAAGTGACCAAGCCGCTGACGAAGCTGGGCGAGCTGTCGTACCAGTTTGCCCGCGCGCAGGTCCGGATGCGCGACCTCACGCTGACGACCGACAGCACCGAGAAGGCGACCTATCGGGCCGACATCGACAAGCGCCTGGCGCGGGTGGACGAACTCGTCGCCCTCGTGGATTCCGAAGTGAAGGACAGTGTCGTACGCAGGGCGCTCGAGGGGTTCAAGGCCGCGAACGCCAGCTACGCTCCGCTGCGCGACACCGCCCTCGCGCTGGCGATGGCCAACAAGAACGCCGAAGCACAGGCCTACAACAAGAACCGGATCCGGGTGAAGGTGTCGCCGGTCTATGCCGCGCTCGACTCGATCGGGACCAAGATGCAGCAGGCAGGCGCGACGATGTCCGATGGTAACACCAAGCGAGCGGAGCGGACCACGATGCTCTCGGTTGCGGCGATCCTCGTCGCATTGGCAGTGGCCGTCTTGGCCGGTCTCGCCGTGGCTAATCGGATCTCGCAGCCCCTCGTTGCCGCTGTCGGTGCCCTCGAGCGGGTGGCCGCTGGCGACCTGACCGTGCGGCTGGCATCCGGCAGCCAGGATGAGGTGGGTCGGATGGCGACGGCGCTCACCGGTGCCGTGACCTCGATGCACCAGACCATTGCGACCATCGCTGGCCACGCGCAGACGCTCGCCGGTTCCGCCGAGGAACTCACCTCGGTGTCGCAGCAACTCGGCGCGAGCGCCGAAGAAACAGCGGCCCAGTCGGGTGTGGTGTCGGCAGCCGCCGAGGAAGTCAGCAGCAACGTGCAGACGGTGGCGACGGGCAGCGAAGAGATGAGCGCCTCGATTCGCGAAATCGCGAAAAGCACCTCCGAAGCGACCCGGGTCGCCGGGAATGCCGTGAGCGCTGCGGCGCGCACCAATGCCACCATCGGGAAGCTCGACCTCTCGAGCGCCGAAATCGGCCAGGTCATCAAGGTCATTACCTCGATCGCCGAACAGACCAACCTCCTGGCACTCAACGCCACGATTGAAGCCGCGCGTGCAGGCGAGGCCGGGAAGGGCTTTGCCGTCGTGGCGAACGAAGTGAAGGAGCTGGCGAAGGCAACCGCGACTGCCACCGAGGAGATCAGCCGGAAGATCGCGGCGATCCAGGGCGACACGGCGGGTGCTGTCGCCGCGATCGAGGAGATCGAGGGCGTGATTGCGCAGGTGAGCGACATCCAGACCACGATCGCCGGGGCCGTCGAAGAGCAGGCCGCGACCACGGCCGAAATCGGCCGCAACGTGACCGAAGCAGCGCGTGGGTCGGCCGAGATCGCCCAGAACATCACCGGCGTGGCGCAAGCGGCGCAGGCGACGGCAAGCGGTGCCACGCAGACGCAGGCATCGGCGGCCGAGTTGTCGAAGATGGCGGCCGAGTTGCAGCAACTCGTAAGTCGGTTCCAGGTCGATTCGCCGCGCAGCGGATCGCGCCGTGCGGTGTCAACTTCTCAGTCGGCCAGAAAGTTTGCAGCGACACCACGTGACGCGCGCGTCACGCCGGAAGCCAGTGAGGACGCGGCTTTTGCGTCGACCGGTGCATCGGTCACGGGCTGGTCGGCCACGCTGCGCTGAGCGCGCGTGGTACCACTGAAGTGCGCGGGCGAGGAGAGCTTCCTCGCCCGCTCACGTTTCCTTCATCTTCGCCGATAAGAAGCCCGGATCGGTGCACCGTCACGTCGGCGCACCACGAAAAACTCTGACCGGGTGACTCGGATGCGGACGCGATTGATCAGTGTGCTGGTGATGACGATGTGTGGCGCCGCGGCCGTGCATGCGCAGGGGCCGCAGAGCCGGCCTGCAGCAGCGGTGGACACGACGCGTGCGTTTCGCGCGACGGATGTGGCCACGCTGGCACAGATGATGGACTCGCTCGCGCACCGCCTGGATTCGCTCCGGCGCGACCTCGGCGACATCGATCGTCGCGGCAAGCAGAGCGCCGCGGGGATCGGCAACTTCCGGCTCAGCGGCGAAGTGCGCGCGCGCTTCGAGGTGACCACCCAGCGCGGCGGTACGCCGACGCGGGAACGAGCCCGCTTCCGCGCCAGGATTCACGCGACCAGCGACCTCTCGAAGACCTTCAGTGGCGGTGTCTCGCTCTCGTCCGGCCCCACCGACGAGCCGGCGTCTGGCACCCAGACCTTCACCGGGTTCTTCACCCGCAAGGTGCTCTCCTTCGAGCGCTTCTTCGTGAGCTGGCGCCCGGCTGGTGTGAAGGGCCTGGCCGTGACCGCCGGAAAGTTTCCGACGCCGTGGCTGCGGACCAACATGACCTTCAGCAATGACCTCTCGCCCGAGGGGATCAACGCGACCTGGCGCCGGAGTGGGCTGTCGCACCGCGTTGATGAAGTCGCGATCGTCGCCTTCGCCCTCCCGATGCTCGAAGTGGCATCGGGCGAGGACAGCTGGATCAAGGGTGGCCAGTTGCAGAGCCGGTTCCGAATGGCGCCGCGCACCACCTTCTCGGTTGCGCTTGGCTATATCGACGTGCGCAACGCCAATCCGCTGGCGGTCGCGGTCGGCGCGGGCACCATCAAGCCGGCATTGCCGCAGTCCAACAGCGTCGTGCTCAACGGCAGTGGGAAGGCCGCCGCCTATGGCACCGCCTTCCGTTTCGAGGATCTCCTCGCGGTGGCCGAGCGTGGTGCCGGGACTCGTTTCCCGGTGGCCCTGCAGCTGCACGCGGTCCGCAACGTGCGCGCGGCCGATGGGAAGCAGCTCGCGTGGCAGGCCGAAGCGCGTGTCGGTGCCACAGTGAAGCCGGGGCAGTGGCAGATCAGCGCCGGCGCCTATCGGATCGAACAGGATGCCGTGATCGCGGCCTTCAACGGCACCGACTATCGACTTGGCTCCAACAGCGTCGGCCAGCTGGCCTCGCTGGTCGTGCGCGTGCGCCCGGAAGTCCTGGCGACCGCAGCGTTCTACCGTGGTCGCGTGCTCGATACGCGGGCGACCCCGGAACTCGTCGCGCCGGAAGTGCGCGCCCTTTGCACCACCGGGGCGGGTTGCCGTGATCCCTATATGAGCCGTTTCCAGTTCGATCTGTCCTACACGTTCTGACCTGACGGCGCCTGGGCGCCCGCTGGTGAACGACCGACGCGCCACAGGGCGCCAGAGGATTACGACCGTGTTGAAGAATCTGAGTATTGCCGGAAAGGTGTATGCCTTGCTTGCTGGCTGTGTCATCGTGGCCGGCGTGGTCTCGCTGATCCAGCTCAAGATGCTGGAGCGCGACTATCACGCTTTCGCCTCGCACGCGGCACTGCAGGACGAGACCCGTGTGTTGCAGGTGACCTTCAAGAAGCAGGTCCAGGCCTGGAAGGACATCCTGATTCGCGGAGCCGACGAGGCGTCGTTCACCAAGTATCACGACGAATTCGTCCATCTGGATGCCCAGGTGGACTCGCTCTCGGCCGCGCTCGCGACGAAGGCGGATTCCGGTTCCGTCCGGAAGGCGCTCACGACCTTCAAGGCCGACCACGCCGCGCTGACCAACGACTATACCACCGCCATGGCGGCGTTTGTGAAGAGCGGGCGGAAGGCGCAGGGCGCGGCGGATGCCGCGATGAAGGGGAAGGATCGTGCGCCGACGGCCACGCTCGACAGCGCCGTGGCCTTTGCCAAGACGGAGGCGGCCGGCCGGCTCACTAGCGCGGAATCGACGGGACGGATCGGCTTGTTCATCATCATTGCGGCACTGGGCGTCATGGCCTCGCTGTCGATTCCAGTCGTCCGCCGCGGCATTCGCAAGCCGCTCTCGGATGCGGAAGCCGTGCTGAGCCGGATCGCCGACGGTGACCTCACCGTGCGCATGGGACTCGACAACGATGACGAAGTGGGCCGGATGGGGAAGGCCCTGGATCGCGCGCTCGACAGCCTCGAAAGCACCATCGCCGCCATCGGTGGTCACGCCCACACGCTGGCCGGCTCGGCCGAGGAATTGACCTCGGTGTCGCAGCAGCTCGGCGCCAATGCCGAAGAGACCGCAGCGCAGTCGGGTGTGGTATCGGCAGCGGCGGAGCAGGTGAGCAGCAATGTGCAGACGGTGGCGACGGGGAGCGAAGAGATGAGCGCCTCGATTCGCGAAATCGCCAAAAGCACATCGGAAGCCAGTCGCGTCGCGAACGAGGCCGTGGCCGCTGCCGCGCGCACGACGGCGACGATCGGACAGCTCGGGGTCTCGAGCGCCGAAATCGGTCAGGTCATCAAGGTGATCACCTCGATCGCCGAGCAGACCAACTTGCTCGCCCTCAACGCCACGATCGAAGCGGCGCGAGCGGGAGAGGCCGGCAAGGGCTTCGCCGTGGTCGCCAACGAAGTGAAGGAACTCGCGAAGGCCACCGCCACCGCGACCGATGAAATCGGCCGGAAGATCGCTGCAATTCAGGGCGATACGGCTGGTGCGGTGTCGGCGATTGCGGAGATCGAGGCGGTCATTGCCCAGATCAACGACATTCAGACCACCATCGCCGGAGCCGTCGAGGAGCAGGCTGCAACGACGGCCGAAATCGGTCGCAACGTGACCGAGGCAGCGCGAGGCTCCTCCGAAATCGCCCAGAACATCACTGGTGTCGCGCAGGCCGCCCAGAGCACCGCAAGCGGCGCCACGCAGTCGCAGGCATCCTCGGCCGAGTTGTCGCGGATGGCGGTCGAGTTGCAGGCGCTGGTGAGCCGCTTCCAGGTCAGCGATAAGGCCGTTCGACGCCCATCGCGCGGCGCGCGCATGACTTTGGCGGCGGCCCGCCCGTCGCCGGAACAGAGTCATTCGTTCGAGGATGATTTTGCAGATGCGGAGCATGATGGGGAGTACGCTCACATCGGCTGAGGCCAGCGGAGGCGAGTAACGAGGACGGGCGAGGAAGTGATTCCTCGCCCGTCCTTTTTTGTGGTATGTCGCATGTGAGGGAAGTCTCACGCCAGCCTTAGCCAATCCTCATGAAATCGGCTCACGCACCCGGAAACGACTCCGATAGTCCTGCTGTCCGCCGGTACGCGCGGCTGCGTTTCCTGACTACCCCTCCATCGTCGCTCCGAGAGCGAAGAGGAAGCCCCCATGCGCTGGTTCACTGATCTCGCCGTGAAATCCAAGCTGCTCATCGGCTTTGGCATCGTCGTGGCGCTCATCTGCGCGGCCGGCGCCGTGGCCTCGAACGGGCTCTCCCGCATCGACGCTGCTGATACCGAACTCTACGAAGGCGTGACGGTGCCGCTCTCCCGCTCGAACGTGCTCGGGATCCAGATGCAGCGGAATCGCGTGAATCTCCGCGACATCGCCCTCACTGATGACCCGGCTCGCAGGGAGGCCATCCGCGAGGAGATCACCGCTGCCGGCACCACCATCGGCGCTGCGATCAAGTCTCTCGAGGGCGAGTTGAAGACACCGGTGCTCACCCGGGCGCTGACGGAAGTGGTGGACGCACGCGCGGAGTTCGTGGTGGAGCGCGATAGCGTGGTCAAGTTCGCGATCGCGGGCCGGAATGCGGATGGTTTGCGGACGATTCGCGAGATGCGGACTGCGGGCGTGCACTACGAGCAGGCGGTCAATCGACTGGACTCACTTCTGGTTGATCACGGTCGTGAGATCGAGGCCAGCAACACGGCGCTGGCCGGCCGGACGCGCCTGATCCTCTGGGGCTCCGTCCTGCTCTGCGCGATCATCAGTCTCGGCCTCGGCGCCGGCATTGCGGGTCGGATCTCGGTCCCCCTGGTGGCCGCAGTCGCCGCGCTCGAACGGGTGGCCGCAGGCGATCTGAGTATGCGGCTCGCGGTCACGTCGCGCGATGAAGTCGGGCGGATCGGAGATGCGCTGAACGCCACCGTCGCTTCGTTGCGTGAGACGATGACTGCCATCAGCGGGCACGCACACACGCTCGCGGGCTCGGCCGAGGAACTGACTTCAGTCTCGCAGCAGCTCGGCGCCAACGCCGAAGAGACCGCGGCTCAGGCCGGTGTCGTCTCCGCTGCAGCCGAGCAGGTGAGCAGCAATGTGCAGACGGTGGCCACAGGCAGCGAGGAGATGAGCGCGTCGATCCGCGAAATTGCCAAGAGCACATCGGACGCCTCGCGAGTCGCCGGCGAGGCCGTGCACGCAGCGGCACGCACCAATGCAACCATCGAGAAGCTGGGCGTCTCGAGTCGCGAAATCGGTCAGGTCGTGAAGGTGATCACTTCGATTGCCGAGCAGACCAATCTGCTGGCCCTCAATGCGACGATCGAGGCAGCGCGTGCCGGTGAGGCCGGCAAGGGGTTCGCGGTGGTAGCGAATGAGGTCAAGGAGCTGGCCAAGGCGACCGCGCTGGCCACCGAGGAAATCGGGCGCAAGATCGCCGCGATCCAGGGCGACACCACCAGCGCCGTTTCGGCAATTGCCGAAATCGAGAGTGTGATCAACCGCATCAATGACATCCAGACCACCATCGCGGGGGCAGTGGAAGAGCAGGCGGCGACCACGGCCGAGATCGGCCGGAATGTCCAGGAAGCGGCTCGCGGGTCGGTCGAGATCGCCCAGAACATCACGGGGGTCGCGCAAGCAGCGCAGAGCACCGCATCCGGTGCGACGCAGTCACAGGCCTCGTCCAGTGAACTCGCCCGGATGGCGGTCGAGTTGCAGGAACTGGTCGGCCGGTTCCAGCTCGCCTCCGCCCGGGATAGCGGCAAGCCGAATCGTGCGGGCGCCCAACGGAAATCGATTCGGACCTTCTCGAACGGCGACCACGACCGTGACCCTACGCTGGCCGGGACTCACCGCGAAGCCGTTCGCTGGAGCGAGGTGGCCGGCGTCAGCTGAATCGAGCCGAACCGCGGTAGAAATCTGTCGAGGTCAACTGTAAAGAAATCAGTCGTTCAGGAAGTCGTCGAGGACGGCAGCAGGGGCGCAAAGCCAGTAGCAGTGCGACGAAAACGGGAGTGCATTTCGGGCTCAACACCCCAGGGGAAGGCCGATTCGACGGGGTGTTGAGCGGGCGCAACGGAAGGGCGGCAATGCCTGCCGTTGAGGCCATCCGGCGACTGCTCACGTTTTCGAAAACTGGGCCGATAAGTGGCTCAGGTTCAGTCATACGCACCACTACTGAGGTTCGGATCATGCGCCGTCAGTTCGCCCTGCTCGCCACGCTTGCGTTGGTCGCTGCCGTTCCAGCACAGGCCCAATATTCGATCTTCAAGCCGGTCCCGCACGCGAAGATGCGCGACCTGAGCACGGATCGCCCTGATCGTACCGAGAGCCCCTACACGGTCGATGCCGGCCACATCCAGGTCGAGATGGATGGCATCAACTACATCCGCGATCGGGTCGACGCCAGCACCGTCGTTCACGGCTGGGCGATCGCGCCGGTGAACTTCAAGGTGGGCGTCACGCCGCGTTTCGATCTGCAGTTCGTTTCCGAGTTCATCACCGGTTCGCGCGTCGCCACCCCTTCAGGCAATTTCTCCGAGCATGGCGTGGGCGAGATGACGCTGCGTGCGAAGCTCAACTTCTGGGGCAACGACGGTGGCACGACCGCGTTCGGGATCATGCCGTTCGTCTCCTCGAGTCCATTTGCGGACGGTCGTCGCGTGCAGGGCGGCGTCATTCTTCCGCTCAGCGTCGAGCTGGCCCCGAACTGGGGACTCGGCACAATGGTCGAGACCGATTTCGTTGCCGAAGAAGGTCGGGCGGGGCGCAGCGTGCACACCGTCTTCTCGGTGACCGTGGGACACGACTTCAGCGACCGGCTCGGCATGTTCGGCGAAATCTTCAGTGAGTCGAGCAAGGGCCCGTGGGTTGGGACCGCCGATTTCGGCACCACCTTCGCCATTACGCCGAATGTCCAGATCGACGGCGGCGCCAACATCGGCATCAGCCGCGCGGCCGATGGCGTCAATCCGTTCCTCGGACTTTCGATTCGCTTCTGAGCAGGACCGCGCGGCGCCATCTCGGCGTCGCGCTCACTGTGCCTGGTTCCACTGGAGATTTCGACAATGGCGTTCACGGTAAAGGGTCGGTTGCAGCTGCTGGGTGGTTTGGGCGTCGCGATGGCGGTAGCCATCGGCCTCACCGGTCTCTACGCGCTTCGCAACGTCAATAAGCAGGTGCAGGCGGCGGCGGTGGCTGGTGCAGCAATCCGCAATCATATGGAAGCCGACCAGATGCACGACGCGCTGCGCGCCGACGTGCTCGCGGCCTTGCTGGCGCAGAGCCCGGCCGAGTCGAAGGCAGCCCAGGAAGATGTCGCCGACCACGCCAAGAGCCTGCGTGCACGCATCGCCGACAACGCGAAGCTCACGCTGAGCGATTCGATCCGGAAGGCGCTCGACGCGACGCCGCCGGTGCTCGAAGCCTACATCACGCAGGCCACGAAGATCTCCGATGATGCGGCCCGGAAGGGGCGCAAGGCCGAAGCCGAACTGCCTACCTTCATGGTGGCGTTCAAGGCACTCGAGAAGCAGATGGCCGATGTCAGCGACCTGCTGGCGGCGGCGGCGGAAACGAACGCCAAGGCGAGCGACAAGGAAATCGTGCGAGCCACCATTCAGGTCGCCGTCGCCGCGCTGATCGGGTCGATCCTGCTGATCGTGACCGTGTTCCAGACGCGCGCCCGCATTCTGGGGCCGCTGTCGCAGGCCGTCGAGGCCGCCGAGCGCGTTGCCAATGGCGATCTCTCGCGCGACGTCGAGGTGACGTCGGATGATGAAGTCGGCCGCCTGATGCAGGCGTTCGCGACGATGACCCTGAACCTCCGCGACATCTGGGGGCAGCTCGAGCAGCACGCCCAGACGCTGGCCGGTTCGTCGGAGGAGTTGACGTCGGTGAGTCAGCAGATGGGTGCCAATGCCGAAGAGACCGCCGCGCAGTCTGGCGTGGTCTCGGCCGCTGCCGACCAGGTCAGCAGCAACGTGCAGACCGTGGCGAGCGGGAGCGAGGAGATGAGCGCGTCGATTCGCGAGATCGCCAAGAGCACCGCCGAAGCGACCCGTATTGCGGCCTCGGCCGTGCAGGTCGCCGCTCGCACCAACGCCACGATCAGCCAGCTTGGTACCTCGAGTGCCGAGATCGGCAACGTCATCAAGGTGATCACCTCGATCGCCGAACAGACCAACCTGCTCGCCCTCAACGCCACCATCGAGGCGGCGCGTGCGGGCGAGGCGGGCAAGGGCTTCGCCGTCGTGGCCAATGAAGTGAAGGAGCTGGCCAAGGCCACAGCCACCGCGACCGAGGAGATCAGCCGCAAGATTGCCGCAATCCAGGGGGATACGGCGGGCGCAGTGTCGGCGATCGGCGAGATCCAGGGCGTGATCGGGCAGATCAACGATATCCAGACCACGATCGCGGGTGCGGTCGAGGAACAGACGGCGACCACGGCCGAGATCGGCCGCAACGTGACCGAAGCGGCGCGTGGTTCGGCCGAGATCGCCCAGAACATCACCGGCGTGGCGCAGGCTGCGCAGAGCACGGCGAGTGGCGCTTCCGAGACGCAGGCGTCGTCGGTGGAACTGGCCCGGATGGCAGCGGCGCTGCAGCAGCTGGTCGGGCGGTTCAGCATTGGCAACGCCGGCAAGACGGCCGGCCGGAAGGCATCACCACGCAAGTCCGCACCCGCTCCTCGGGGCGCCGCGCCTCGCGCCTTTGTCGAGCGGGCACCGGAATTCCACGATGACGAGGCGCACGCAGCCTCCGGGGCAAACGGGGCAGGGAGCTGGTAATGTCCAACCGCCGTGCGATGGTGATCGATGACTCTCGCGCGATGCGCGGGATCCTGCGGCGGATGCTCGTCGAAACAGGCCTCGAGGTGATCGAGGCCGCCAACGGGCGCGAGGCACTCGACCGGCTCCACGCGGGCGAACTCTGCGACGTCGCACTGGTGGACTGGAACATGCCCGAGATGAACGGCCTCGAGTTCGTGATGGCCGTGCGTGCCGATCCGCGATTTGCCGCGATGCGCCTGATGATGGTGACGACCGAGACCGAGATGCATCAGGTGATGCGTGCCCTCGAAGCCGGTGCCGATGAATACGTGATGAAGCCCTTCACGGTGGATGTGGTCCGCGACAAGCTGGCAATCCTCGGAGTCGGCGAGCCGTCCGCGTGAGCCGCATCCGGGTTCTCGTCGTCGATGATGCGGTGGTCGTCCGGCGGCTGGTTTCCGACGCGCTCTCCTCGGATCCGGAGATCGAGGTCGTCGGCACCGCTGCGAATGGTCGCATCGCGCTCGCCAAGCTGGACCAGATCAATCCCGACGTCGTGACGCTTGATATCGAGATGCCCGAACTCGATGGCCTGGGCACGCTGCGCGAGCTGCGCAAGCTGCGCCCGCATCTGCCGGTCATCATGTGCAGCACGCTGACGGAACGGGGCGGCTCCGCGACCCTCGACGCCCTCGCGCTCGGTGCCAACGACTACGTCACCAAGCCGCACGGCTATGCCAATGCCGACGAGGCGCTGGCGCGCTTGCGTGATCAGCTGGTGCCCAAGGTGAAGGCCCTCGGCTTGCGTGCCCAGCAACGGTCTGCCGCCGCGCCAGTTGGCGCCGCCGTGCCGCGCCGCGCCATCGTGCCGGTGCTGCGTCCTAGCCTGGCAGCGCCCACAACCGGTGGTCGGCTTGATGTCCTCACGATTGGTGTTTCGACGGGTGGCCCCAATGCGCTGGCGGCGCTGATTCCGATGCTCCCGGTCGACCTCCCGGTGCCGGTGCTGATTGTCCAGCACATGCCGCCGCTCTTCACGCGATTGCTGGCCGATCGCCTCAACGGCACCTCGCGGTTGCAGGTGCGTGAAGCTGTCGCCGGTGCCGTGGTCGAACCCGGCACCGTCTGGATCGCCCCTGGTGATCAGCACATGGAAGTGGTGCGCGAGAAGACCCGGGTCGTGATCCGCCTGCACGAGGGTCCGCCGGAGAATTCCTGTCGTCCCGCGGTTGACGTGCTCTTCCGCTCGGCCGCGCAGGTGTATGGCGCCGGAACGCTCGGTGTCATCCTCACCGGGATGGGACGTGATGGGGTCCGTGGTGCCGAAGCCATTCGCGAAATGGGCGGCCGGGTGCTCGCTCAGGACGAAGCCAGTTCCGTCGTCTGGGGCATGCCGGGCTATGTCGCCAACGCGGGCCTCGCCGAAGCGGTGCTGCCGCTGTCGGAGATGGCGCAGGGAATCCTGCGGCGGCTTGCTGCCGGTCGTGGCGTGCATCCGATCGGCGCGGGGAGCGCATCATGACGCTCTCGATTGATGAATTCAACTTCGTGCGAAGCTTTGTGCGCGAGCGCTCGGCCGTGGTGCTCGATTCCGACAAGCAGTACCTGGTGGAGGCACGGCTGACGCCGCTGCTGCGCGGTGAAGGGTTGCCGACGCTGAGCCACCTCGTCAGCAAGCTCCGGATCGAGCGGTTCGGACCACTCGCCCTGCGAGTCGTCGATGCGATGACCACCAACGAGACGTCGTTCTTCCGCGATATCCATCCGTTCGAGGCGTTGCGGACGACGATCCTCCCGGAACTGATCGCGGCCCGCCAGGCCACCAAGCGGCTGACCATCTGGACGGCGGCCTGTTCGAGCGGGCAGGAGCCGTACACCATCGCGATGATGATCCGGAAGGCCTTCCCGGCCCTCGCGTCGTGGTCAGTGCGCATTCTTGCGACCGATATCTCGTCGCAGATGGTCGCCCGGACCCAGCTCGGTCGCTACAGCCAGCTCGAAGTGAACCGCGGGCTGCCGGCGCAGTATCTGCCATTCTTCCGCCGCAACGGTCTGGAATTCGAGATCGATCCCGCGATCCGGAACATGGTCGAGACCTTTCAGCTCAATCTGGTCGAGTCGTGGCCGGTAGCGATTCCGCGCGTCGACGTGATCTTCCTGCGGAACGTGATGATCTACTTCGATGTCGCGACCAAGAAGGACCTGCTCGGCCGGATGCGTCAGCGGCTGGCACCGGATGGTGCACTCTTCCTGGGTGGCGCCGAGTCGCCGCTGAATCTTGATGATGGCTACGAACGCGTCCCGATCTCGCAGGCCGGATGCTACCGGTTGCGCGGACGCTAGAGGAGAACGACGATGTCGCTCGGACTGCATGAACTGCAACAGATCACGCTGGATGTCTGGGAGACCTTCCTCGGCGTCCGCCCCGAAGAAGTCGCCCCGCGTCCTCTTGGCGCCGGCACCCTCGCGGCGCGCGTCCGGATCAGTGGCGCCTGGGATGGAACGGTGGTGCTCCGGATGCCCAGTGCTCTGGCGCGTCGCGTCGGCGAGGAGATGTTCGCGAAGCCGGCCGAGGTGCTCAGCGACGAGGAGCTCCGCGACGCCGTCGGTGAGATCGGCAACATGGTCGCCGGCAACCTCAAGGGACTGCTCGCCGAAGAGGCGCGTCTCTCACTCCCGACCGTGGCCGAGTGGTACCTCCCCGAGGAACCGCGCAACGGCATCGTGATCGCGACAATCGATCTCAGCGCGTTCGAGGAGCAGTTTCGGGTGTTGTTGTTGCAGAAGCCGTAACCGATTGGATGGTGGATGGTGGATGACAGATGACAGATGATCGATGGCAGGAAAGCGAAAGGCCGGCTCCTGATTCGGAAGCCGGCCTTTGTGCGGTTTATCCATCATCCATCATCTGTCATCTGTCATCCACCAGCGGTTTCCGCTACGCGACGGGCTTGGTCTTTCCAAACGCCGCATCGATCTCCGACTGCTCGGTCTGGTGCTCCCACGAGGCGCCGGGGTTGTACTCGCTCGGCTCGGCCCGCACGGTGTCGGTTGTCGGGGACCCGGCGGGAGGGCCACTCAGTGACTGATCGAGCAGGTCGGCGACGCGACCCATGCGGGCCTCGACATCTTCGACCAGGTCGGTGATGCCCCGGAGCTGCTGGGTGATGATGTCCTGGAACTGCAGGTGTCCGAAGAGACTGTTGATCTCGTTGCGGAGCGTCTCCACGGCAGCGACATGATCGGGGCCGGGCGCGCCGGTCTCGATGGTATCCACCAGTGCCAGGGTCCGGTCGAGGCCATTGAGCATCTCGAGGGCGGCCGATTCGGTCGTCGTCGAGACCTGACTCAGCCGGTCCTGGGTGTCGCGGAGCTGATCGAGTGCGTGATGCTGGATGTGTTCACGGGTCTGACGGATGCCCGACAGCGCCGCGACGATCTCATTGTAGACGCGCAGGAGCGTCGACGGCAGCGAAGCCAGCTGCGGACGCGCACGCACGGCGCTCACCAGATCTTCGATCCGCGCCTCGCCGTTCGTGTCCAGCCCGCCCGCCTGAATCTCGGCGATGAGGCGGGTAAGGAGCGAGAGCGTGCTCTCGAGATCGGCTGGAGCGAACTCCGCGGGACGGGGCGTCGCAGTCATGATCGGTTCCTCGCTCAGCCGGCGGCCGTCGCGAGGAGCTGATCGATCTTCTCCTTCAGCACCGGCGGCGTGAACGGCTTGAGGATGTAGCTGTTGACCCCGGCCGTGACGGCTTCGAGGATGTCTTCCTTGCCGCTGCGGGTGGTCACCATCAACACGGGCATTCTCGCCGTGTCTTCGCGCGCCCGGAGGGCACGCACCAGTTCCAGGCCACCCATCACCGGCATGTTCCAGTCGGTGATGACGAGTCCGATTTCGGCGTCAATGCGATCGAGCGCTTCCTTCCCATCGCCGGCTTCGACGATGTTGGAAAAGCCGATGCTCTTCATGGCGTTGACGAGGATCCGGCGCATCGTGGCCGAGTCATCGACGATCAGGCACTTCATGGCGAATCACCCTCCCGCGGAGTGATCGAGGTCTTGAAGAATGCGCCCGGCGATCTTGTCGCGTGCCGCCGGGGTGTCGTAGCTGCCATCTGCAATCCGGCGGGCGATGTCGCGCAGCCGGGCCGGATCGATCCCGCCATTCGGCACGGCCTCACCACCAGTCGCGCCAGCCACATCGGCCGAGAGCTCGACGGTGTCTGCCGCCAGTTCGCCTTCCGGCCGGGCGCGATCCGTTGCGCCAGCAGGGTTCCCGCTGACGTCGCGGGGGGTCACTTCGGTGCGGCGCGGCCCCTGGGGCTGGACGCCGGAATTGCCAAGTCGATCGACAGTCATGGTGATACCTCCATCAGACAGCGTCCGGTCCGGGCAGCGAGGCAGTCAAGCCGGGCCTGGGATGCTGTGGTCCAACGGTTATCGGTCGCGATCCGGAAACCTTTACCGACCTTTCTGCCGGTCAACCGGTGCGGTCAAGCAACACCGGCCCGCCATCGTCCTTTCGCTGACTGTAGCCTGTAAGCAACTGGTCGAGCGCCTTGTGGGTGTCCTCGAGCTGCCGGGCCACCGAGCGCGCCTCGATTTCCATCTGCCGCGCCAGTTCCATGGCGGCCGCACCAGCCCCTGCGCGCTCGGTTTCGACCTGGGCCCGGAGGGCCGCGAGCGAAGGCGCGTGCGGAACCAGGTCCGACTGCGCCGCCGCCCGGATCGCGAGCAGACGGACTTCCCGGGCCGAGAGGTCGCTGATGATCCCGTCGGCCTCGGCCGCGAAGACCTCAAGCATCCCCGCTTCCCCCATCCGGAGCACGGCGTGCTGTGCCTCGACGACGTGGCGGTAACGCGCCAGGTCGGCGATCTGGGCCGCCAGCAGCGCGGCCATTTCGGTGGGGTCGAACCCGGGGCCAGTCATCCAGTCGCCGCGGCGGCGGGCTCGGCGGCGTGCGCCGCGACCGCAGTCCAGGCTTCGTGAAGCTCACTGATCACCCGGACGGCGCCATCGAGGCGCACGACGTCGGGGTGCAGGTGCACGGCGGCAAACTCTCCCAGCAGCCAGGCATACAGGGCCGCGAGTCGGCCGGCGATCTCGCCACCCGCGTCGTGGTCGAGCGAGACCGCGAGTTCGTGGACGATCTCTTCGGCCCGAAGCAGGCGGTTGCCGCGCGCTTCGATCTCGCCGCGCTCCATATGGGCGCGCGCCTGACGCAGGTTCACCAGCAGGTGGGTGTAGAGCAGCACCACCCGTTGCGCGGGTGACATTGCCATCACTTCCATCTCGCGGTAACGACTCGAATTCGTGCCGTAGCTCATGAGATCACTTCGACTGACTGGAGGTGAGCGAGCCAAGCGCGGTCGACTGCTTCTGCAACGCAGAAATGTTCTGTTCCATCAGCACGAACTGCCGCAGCAATGAGGCGCGGCGTCGAGCGAGACGTTCATCCATGTTGGCGACGCGCGTCGTCAAGCCATCCGAGCGGTTCGTCAGTGACGTCACCCGACTGTCGAGGACGCCCGTCGCGGTGTCGAGGAACGAACTGAGCAGCCGTTCGACCCGTGCGCCGGTGCCCAGCGCGAGGGAGAGGTTGCCGACCGCGCCGGTGCTGGCACCCTGATAGAGTGCCACCAGGCCGGCGGTCGTCTGCCCCGAATCGCCAACCAGGAGCTGGCCGGTTCCCGTGGCCGCCTTCCCGCCGATCGTGCCGGCGACATCGGTGCCGAAGGCGGATCCATCGCTACTCCACGCTTCGGATGCGCCATCGCCCGCACCCTGCATCGTGACCGTGACACCGGCGAGCTGCCCGTAGGCATTGTGGCTCACCTTGATGTCGTTGCCCGCCAGCTCGGCCGTGAGGTCCAGGTTGTTCGCCGCAAAGGCTGCCGTCAACGCAGCCACGATGTCCGACGACGTCATCCCGGTCGTGAGGGCGACATCGACCGTGGTGTTGTTCTTGGTATCGCGGAAGGTGATGGTGTCCGGGGTGACGCCGGCATCGTACGTGCCGCTGAAGCCCGAGGTCGAGTAGCTCGCGCGGGTGGCGACCGTGGTGACGTCCACCGCGAAGTCGCCTTCCGAGGAATTGTTCGCGCTCGAGATGAAGCTCAGTCCCGTGCCGCTGGCGCTGCGACGCTCGTTGAAGAGCGCCGGCAGCTCGGCGAACCGGTCCTTGAACGCGGCCTCGAACTTGGTCGAGTCGAAGTTGATGGTGCCATCGCGGCTGAGCGAGAGGCCGACGCTGGCGGCGGTCGCCAGATCCGCGGCGGCACCCCCGACGGCCTGCAGCAGCACGCTGGGCAATCCGTTACGCACCGAGCGAATCATCGAATCGCCGTAGAGCGCCGGCGTGGCGCCGTTGGTGACGGTGCTCTGCGCCTTGACGAAGGTCGAGAGCTTGTTGTACGCGTCGGCAAACGCCTGCATTGCGGTGCGCGCCGGATCGATGAAGTGACCCACGGCGATCGAGTTTTCTGCCGTGGCGTCCTCGGCGGTCAGCGTCAACGTCACACCGTCGATGGCATCGGCGATGACGTTCGAGCTGCGCGTCATCGGGATGTCGTTGATGGCGAAGGTCGCGTTGCGTCCATCGACGAGCACGGCGCTGTTCGGCACCAGGCCGCCGGCCGTGAGCAATCCCAGACCTTGAAGCACGGTCCCCGACGTATCAGCGAGGGCAATCCCCGCTGCGCCGGTCGCGTTGCTGGTCAGGATGAGCCGGTTGTCGGTCGGTGATACCGAAATGATCGTGGCGCTGACGCCGGACGGCGTGGCGCCGGTATTGGCGGCATTGACGGCGTCGCGAATGGTTGCGAGCGAGGCATCGGCCGCGACATTCACCGTCTTGCCGTTGACGGTGAAACTGCCGGTCACGCCGAGTGCCGTGCTGGTGCTGAGGGTGCCAGTGGCACTCAGCTTCTCGGCCCGGGCGAGTTCCGACACCTTGAGCGTGTAGGTCGCCGGTGTCGCGGCGGACGTGGTGGCCACCGTGGCGAGTGAACGACCGGAGATGATGGTGCTGGTGGATGACGTGCCTTCGAACGCGCTGCCATCCCGCAGGGTCTTCGCCGCAGTCTGGAGGGTGGACAACAGGGTGCGGTACGACTCGATCGCGGTCTTCCGGGCCGAGATATTCGAAATCTCGGTTTCCATTCGGGCGGCGGGGACGCGCGCCTGATTGATGATGGCGTCGACGAGGTCGGTGTACTTGAACCCTGAAATCACGCCGGCAATCGAAGACAACGGTGTGGTCATTGCGGACCCCTGAAAAAGTGGCGGGGGGCCGCCGTAGCGACCCCCTCACCGATTTACCCCTTCGCGAAAACTTAGCGGAGGAGCGACAGCACCGTCTGGGCGGACTGGTTCGCCTGACCCAGCATCGCCGTACCAGCCTGCTGCAGGATCTGGTACTTGGTGAACGAGGTCATCTCGGCCGCCATGTCGGCGTCGCGGATGGTCGACTCGGCCGCGATCACGTTCTGCGTGATGGTCGCGACGTTGTTGCTGGCGAACTCGATCCGGCTCTGCGCCGCGCCGATCGTGCCGATCGCGGTGTTCGAGCTGTCGATCGCCGAGTCCAGCGCCGTCAGGGCCGCCTGGGCGGTCGTGGCGTTGAGGACGTTCAGGCCGGCGATGTTGAGGCCCGTGGCGCCGGTGCTGAGGTCGACCGCGGTCAGCGAGACCAGGTCGGTGGTGCTGTAGTTGCCCGACGAGCCGACCATGAAGTCCGCGGCGGCGGTGCCACCAACGGTGATGGTCAGGCCGTTCAGGTCCGTCGCCGTCACCGAGCTGTTGACGCCGACCGTGATGCCGAGCTTGTCGAAGTTGTAGCTGCCCGCGACGCCAGCAGGAATCGCCAGCACCTGGGTCGAGTCGCCAGCGGCAGCGCCGGTGGTCAGCGTCGCGACACCAGCGGCGTGCGTGAAGGTGTAGGTGTCCGCCTTCGCGCCGGTGATCTTGATCGAGGTCACGTCGTTCGCACCGACGGCCAGCGTGCCACCGGTCTGCTTCAGGCCAAGGGTGCCGTCCACGAGGTTGGCGCCCTGGTACTGGGTGGTGCCGGCGATACGGCCGATTTCGGACTTCAGCGACTGGAACTCGGCGTCCAGCTTGTCGCGCTGCGTGCCGATCGAGGAGGAGTTCGACGCGGTGGCGAGTTCCTTCATGCGGTCCAGAATCCCGGAGATCGTGTTCACGGCACCGTCCGCGATCTGCAGCATCGAGGTGGCCTGCGACGCGTTGCGCGACGCCTGCTGGAGCGAGCGGCTCTCGGCGCGAAGCTTGTTCGCGATCGCGAGGCCGGCGGCGTCATCGCCCGAACGGTTGATGCGGAAGCCGGACGACAGCTTGGCGATCTGCTTGTCGAGGCCGGTCGACGACATCGCGACGTTCCGGAGGGCGGTGTTTGCTGCAACGTTCGTCTGAATGCTCGGCATGGTACTGTTACTCCCTTAACGGTGTCTTCGGAGCATCCGTGCTCCGGATTGGTGGGCGACCAGAGTGGTCGCCGGCGGTGTGGTGATGTTATCGGTCCCCTGCCGAGGACCTTGAGCCGGCTATTTGGCCGGCGCGCCCAGCAGGGAGGAGAGGTCGAATGGATGGGCCGTGCTGTACTCGGAATCGGCCATGATCGCCTGACGGCCGAGCCCGGCAACCAGATCGATCAGGACCGGCGCCCGCAGGTTGGCCGTCGCCGCCTGGTCTCCCGACGGGAGGGTCACGATCGCGAGGGCGCCCGGGGTCTGCGCCCAGGCGTTCTCGGAGACCCGGACCGTTTCCACCAACATGAATGCCAGCTCGGGCGTATCGAGGGACTGGAGCCAGTAGAGCCCGCTCTGCGAGGCAGGCAACAGGACAAAGCGGCGGCTTTGCTCGAATCCCGGCAGCCCTCGCGGGAAGACCACAGTCTCGTCGGGCGTCACGGTGAGCGGCCCGAAGAGCCGCGTCTCCACGGTTTCGGCCAGGAACTTGTCGCGTGGAACCGCGCTCATGTGAGGTAGTCCGTCAGGGAGGTGTTGAGGATCCGGCTGGTCGCGAGCATGGCCGCCTGCACCGAGCTCTGGACCTGGGCGAGGTGCATCGCCGCCTCTTCGAGCGGAATGTCGGCGTTGGCGCTGCGCTCGTCAGTGAACGCGTTGGCGAGCGAATCGAGCGCCGTCGAGGCGTTGTCCATCGCCAGCGTGCGGGCACCCACTTCGGCGAGGTTGCGCTGGGTGTTGTCGAAAGCGCTTCCCAGTGGCGCGAGCGAGTCACGAATCGCAGTCGGGTTATCGGCCGTGAGCGCGTCCCGCAGGGTGATGAGCGAGGAGAGGACGCCAGAGTCCACCAGCATCTGCTGGCCGCTGTGGACCGTGTTGATCACGTCGCCTGCGCCGATCTCGGCCTGTCGTCCCAGTGCGCTTCCGACGTATGTTCCGTCGGCCTGAAATGGTGGTGCCGCGATTTCCGTCCCACCAAAGACGAACTCGTTGCCCACCTTCAGGTTCCCGATCGAAATCGTCTGGTCAATGAGCGTCTGGACTTCGACGGCGGCTGCGGCCCGGCTCGCCGCGTTGGCGGTGCTGCCACCCTGCCCGGTGGCAAGCTCCTGGGCCCGGGAGAGCAGGTCGGTCACCTGACCGAGCGAAGACTCTTCCGAGGCGAGCCGGGTCTGCACCGAGGTCACGCTCCGACGGTACTGCTGGACGGCGCGGGAACCGCGGTCGGCGCGGAGCACGGCGGCGCCCGCGACCGGGTCGTCCGAAATGTTCTCGTGGCGGGCACCGGTGGCGACTTGCTGGGACGCTTCGTTCAATGACCGGTTTTGCGCCTGCAGGTTCCGCAGGAGCCGGTCGTTGACCATGAAGTTGGTAATGCGCACCTGGGACCTCCATCCGAGAGTGGCGGTGCCGCGAGTATCGGATACCTTTTCAAAGGCTTGAGTCGGGAAGCTGATGACCACGATTCTGTGCGTTGACGACGAACCAGCGGTCGGGGCCCTCTTTGAGCAGGTACTGGGAGAGCTCGGCTTCGGCGTGATCCTCGCCACCAATGGCGAGGAAGCGCTCAAAGTCCTTGATGCGCATCACGTTGACCTGATTCTCGCCGACTTCCAGATGCCCCACATGAACGGGCTCGACCTGCTTCACACCCTCGAGACCCGCCACCTGAAGATCCCGGTCGTCATCATCACCGGACACTCCAGTGTGGAACACGCCGTCCTCACCATGCGCAGCGGCGCGGTCGACTACATCACCAAGCCCGTCCGGGCCGACACCCTTCAGATCACCGTCCAGCACGCTCTCGACTATGCCCGGCTCCGCTCGGAAAATGAAGTCTTCCGCCAGGAAATCACCCGGATCCAGTCGCGCCGGAAGTTCGTGGGGCGCAGTCCGGCCGTCCGCGACCTCCTTGATACTGTCGCTACGGTAGCTCCAACTCGGGCGTCGGTCCTGCTCGAAGGAGAATCAGGCACCGGGAAGGAGCTGGTCGCTCGGGCCATTCACGATCAGAGCCCCCGGCGAGACCTGGCTTTCGTCACGGTCAACTGCGCCGCGCTCCCCGAGGGACTGGTCGAGAGCGTCCTCTTCGGACACGAAAAGGGCGCCTTCACTGGCGCCACGGCTCGGGCGGCTGGTGCCTTCGAGCGCGCCAATCGGGGGACCTTGCTGCTCGACGAGATTTCGGAGATGCGGCTCGACCTTCAGGCCAAGCTGTTGCGGGCGATCCAGGAGCAGGAGTTCGAGCGGGTCGGTGGTCGGGACACGGTCAAGGTCGACGTGCGGATCATCGCGACCACCAATCGCGACCTCCACGCCGAGGTCGCGGCCGGCCGCTTCCGGGCGGACCTCTATTATCGCCTGCACGTGGTCCCGATCCGGACGCCGCCGCTGCGCGAGCGACCCGACGACATCCCCTTGCTGGTCCAGCACTTCATCAAGAGCGCCTCGGAGTCGCTCGGACTGGCCGTCGGTGACCTCCCGGCCGAGACGATCACCTTCCTGCAGCAGTATTCCTGGCCCGGCAATGTCCGCGAGCTCGCCAATGCGGTGGAGCGCGCGGTGATTCTGGCCCGGGGGCGGCCGATGGTGCCCGAGATCTTTGCGGCCTACCTCCGGCACGACAGCCACGCACCGGCGATCGCCGCAGGCGGCGGTCTCGTCCCGGGCGCCCCTGCGGCGACGGTGACGTCCGGCGAAGCAGCCGCCCTCCCGCTCAACCTCGAAGAGCTGGAAAAGATCACCATCAAGCGGGCCCTCGAGAGCACCGGCGGCAACCGGGTCCGGGCTGCCGGACTGCTCGGAATCAGCGAACGAACCCTCCGCAACAAGCTGAACATTCCCGCCCCAGGCTGATCGACCCACGGCAACCTTGACCGGCGTCGGGGAACTTTCTTCCGGCGCCAATGACCACCCCGGCCGATCTGTCCGGGGTGGCATTTTCTTGTAACCATATGCGTTGAAAGGAGTTGCGGCGTCTCCACGGTTACGGTACGCGGATTGCCCAAGGAGGAATTGAACTCGAATCACATCGGGAGCCTCGATGATCCGCGGACTGTTCGGCCAGGGCACCTCTACTTCCAACCTCCGTGCGGGGCTGGATGAGTTGAGTGCCACCCAGAAGACGATTGCCGCCAGGGTGGCGAATTCCTCCGCCCAGAGCTCGAGCACCGACTTCGCCGATGCGCTGGGGAACTCGATCGAGCAGCAGAACAAGGACGCGGAGCTGCAGCAAAACATGGCCTCTCTGGCCGATACCGAGCTCCGCTTCGAAGCCGCCGCGAAGCTGCTCCAGAAGTCCTACGCCGACCTTCATACCGCGATCACGAACCGTGGCTGACGTGCCAGGGGTGCCGTTCTCGGGACGGCCGATCCGGAACCTGATGGGCCCGCTGGGGGTCAGCGCCTCCGGCATGGCGCGGCAGCAGCAGTTCCTCGACATCATCGCCAACAACATTGCCAACGCCGATGTCACGCGTGGGCCCGATGGCAAGCCATACCAGCGTCAGGTCGCGGTGGCCGGAACCGATCCGTTGACCGGGCAGCCGACGACCACGGTGGTCAACGACACGCGGGCCGGCCGAATGGTTTACGAGCCGGGCCACGTCGATGCCGATGAGTCCGGTTACGTGCACTACCCGAACGTCGACATCGCCAATGAGACGGTCGACCTGATGATCGCGCGCCGGATGCACGAGGCCAACGCGACCGTGTTCCAATCGGCCAAGGCGATGCTGCGCCGCGCCCTCGACATCTGACGGAGCGATTCCCGTGACCATCTCTCGCTACACGCCTTCGACCGCCGTTCCACGCCCGGTGAATCCACCGACGGCCCGACCGGCTGCCGCGCCCGCTGCGCCGACGGCTGCCCGTCCGTCGGCAGCTGCCCGTGCCGGCGATTCGGCGCTGTGGAATGTGCTGACCGACGAAGAGCGCGCCTTCTTCCTCGACATGAACGCCCTTGGGCCGATCAGTTATGGACCAGGTGGTGCCAAGTCGTCGACACCCGCTGCGCCGCTTGGTCAGCGCATCGACATCCTGGCCTGAGGCGATGACCACTCCACTTCGCGGGCTCGGACAGATCGTCTCACCGATCGAACGCGGCGGCGGCTTGCCGCTCGGCGTCGGTTCGGCGGGCGCGCCCTTCGGCGACCTGCTCAAGCGGGCCGTTGGCGACGTCCAGGGCGCCCAGCAGGTGAAGGACGACACCATCAATGCGTTCCTGCGCGGTGAGCCGGTGGAACTGCACCAGGTCATGGCGGCGGCGGAAGAAGCTTCGCTGTCGCTCGAATTCCTGGTAGAGACCCGGAACAAGCTCACCGAAGCGTATCGCACCATCATGAACGTGCAGGCCTGAGCCCGTGCTCGATACCATCCGGATGATGAACCCGAACCGGCGATTCCTGGTCCTCGCGATCATCGTCGGTCTCGTGGCGATGGCGGTCGTTGTCGGTCGTCGCGCGACGGCACCAACGTACGTGACGCTCTTTCGCGAACTCGATCTCGCCGAAGCGGGCAACATCACCGATGCGCTCACCAAGGCGACGATTCCGTTCCGGCTGTCGTCCGGCGGCGCCGAAATCGACGTGCCTGAGGCCGATGCGGCACGGGCGCGGGTGCTCCTCGCGCAGAACGGCCTTCCGGCCAACGGGCGGCCCGGGCTCGAGCTCTTCGACAAGCCCTCGTGGGGGATGACCGACTTCACCCAGCACGTGACCTATCGTCGGGCGCTCGAGGGAGAACTCGCTCGCACCATCGGCACCCTGAAGGGTGTTCAGCGTGCCCAGGTGCATCTCGCCCTGCCGGAGGCTTCGCCGCTCCGTCGTCAGGAGAAGTCGGCCGAGGCCGCAGTGGTCGTGTCGCTCCGCCCGAACCAGTCGCTCGATGCGTCGCAGGTCCGCGGTATCAGTCAGCTCGTGAGCAGCAGCGTCGAAGGGATGACGCCCGACCACGTCTCGGTCATCGATGACACTGGCCGGCCGCTCTCGAGCAACAACGCCGACGAGACCGATGTCGGACTGTCGTCGCACCAGCTCGAATTGCAGCAAAGTGTCGAGAAGCATTTCGCGTCAAAGGTGGAGCAGCTGTTGAGTACGGCCGTCGGCGCGGCGGAAGTCCGGGTACAGGTCGCGGCGCGACTCAACTTCGATCAGGTCGACCGCACCGTCGAGGAGTACGACCCGAAGGGTCAGGTGCTCACGCACGAGGCACGCAGCAGCGGCGGTGACTCCGCGACGTCGCAGACCGTGATCAACAACGATTTCGCCAACTCGAAGCGGGTCGAGAAGATCGTCTCGCAGGTCGGCAACGTCACCCGGCTCACCGTCTCGGCGATGGTCAACAGCCGGGCGCTCGGCACCGAGGGTGCGGTTCAGGATGCCCAGCGCGCCCAGCTCGAACGACTCATTCGTGACGCGGTCGGTGCCGATTCCGCACGCGGCGATCGCATCTCGGTCGTCGCCGTCGCATTCAGCGAGCCACCAACGGTCATCGCCGCCAAGGGCGATACTCCGACGATTCCCAACAAGAGCGTCGAACTGGTGAGCAAGCTCGGCACGCCACTGGCCGCCCTGCTCGCCGTGATTGCAGCATTCGTGCTGGCCTGGCGTGCGCTGTCGTCGGGGCGACGCGCCCTCGCCGCGCTGCCGCGTGGTCAGCAGCAGAACGAACTCGAGGCGATCCCGGCGCCAAGCAAGGCCGTAGTCCCGACGCCGGAGAACATCCAGCTGCGCAATCGCGTCCAGGCCGAATCGCTGAGTCAGCCTGAAGCCGCTGCACGGGTGATCCGTGCCTGGCTGGCGGACGCCGCGTGAGCGCGATCGCCGCTCGGCCGCCACGCGCTGCCGCCCTCGATGGCGTGCAGAAGGCGGCCATCCTCTGCATGGCGCTCGGCGCCGAGGCCTCGGCCCGCATTCTCCAGCAGCTGGGGACCGAAGAGGTTGAAGTGGTTTCGCGGGCGATTGCTGAAACGCCCACCGTGCGTTCCGAACTCGTCGACTCGGTGCTGTCGGAGTATCACGACGTCCTGCGGGCGGTCGAATCGATCGCGCAGGGCGGCGTTGACTATGCCCGCCAGATTCTCGAGACGGCCCTCGGACCACAGCGGGCCAAGTCGGTGCTCGAGAAGATCCAGGAGCAGATGGTCGAGACCGGTCTCACGCGCCTGAAGAAGGCGGCGCCGGAGGTGCTCAACAGCGTGCTGCGCGGCGAGCATCCCCAGACCATCGCCCTGGTGCTGGCGCATCTCGACCCGAAGCTCGCCGCCGGCGTCATCGAAGCGATGGGGCACGACGTCTCGGGTGATGTGCTCTACCGGATCGCACGGATGGAGAAGGTCTCTCCGGAAGTGCTGCAACTGGTCGAAGCCGGACTTGGTGCTCGCTCCGACCTCACCTTGTCGCAGGAAATGACGGCATCGGGTGGCCCGGCCGCCGTCGCGAAGGTGCTGAACCAGCTGCCTGGTGGCACCGAGAAGATCCTGCTCGACGCCATCTCCACGCGGGGCAATTCGGTCGCCGACGACATCCGCGCGCTGATGTTCGTCTTCGAGGACCTGCGCCTCCTCGATGGTCGCTCGATGCAGCGCCTGCTGCGCGACATCGAAGGGAAGCAACTCGCCATCGCCCTCAAGGCCGCAAGCGAAGAGCTCAAGGAGCACATCCTCAAGAACATGTCGGAGCGCGCGTCGAGCGCCCTGATGGAAGAGATGGAACTGGTCGGCCCGGTGAAGGTGAAGGATGTCGAGGCCGCGCACGGCGAGATCGTCAAGATCGCGCGCGCGCTCCAGGAACAGGGCGAGATCGTGGTCGAGCGGGCCAGCGACGATGAATTCATTGTCTGAGTCGCCGGTGCGCCACGGCGTGCGCGAGTGGCTCCCACCCGACCTGCGGATGGTCGCGGTGCCTGGGGTCGACGGCCAGGTGCCGTCGGGTCCTACGCCCGAGGAGGCGGCATACGCGCGCGGCTGGATGGAAGGCCAGGCAGCGTTCGCCGAGACCTCGGGTCGCGAACTCGATGCGACCATCGGCGCCTGTCGCGCCGCGATGCGTGCGCTCGAGGACGCGTCGTCCGGTTTGCGCACCGAACTCGCCAGTACGGTGCACACGCTCTCGCTCGCGATTGCGCGCCACCTGCTCGATCGCGAGTTCGCCGCCGACCCCGAGCAGATCCATCGTCTCGTCACCAAGGCCCTGACCCTCGCGCCCGTCTCCGGCTCGGTCACTGTACGCCTCCACCCCGATGACCTCGCGGCGTTGCAGGCGATCGGTGGACTCGATGAGCTGACGCCGACGGCAGTCGACCTGCGCTGGATTGGCGACGCGACCCTGGTGCGCGGTGGCTGCGTCGTCGAAGCCCCGACCTCCATCATCGATGGCCGGATCGATCGCGCGCTGCTCGACCTCTACGAGCGACTCGGTCATGAATAGCAGCGCACTCCTCGAGACCGCGCTCTCTCGCATCTCCGGCGTCGAGCGCCTCGCTGCGTTCGGCCGGGTGACGCGGGTCGTGGGGCAGGTCGTCGAGGCGTCATCGCTGCCAGTCGCGGTCGGTGAAGTCTGCCGGCTCACCACCGCGTCGCGCAGTGTGCTCGCCGTCGTCGCCGGGTTTCACGAGCGCGGCGTGATGCTGCTTCCCGTGGGCGAGATCGAAGGGATCCAGCCCGGCACGATGGTGGCACCGCTCGGTCGTCCGCTCTATGTGCCGGTCGGCGAAGGGCTGATTGGTCGGGTGCTCGATGGACTCGGTCGTCCGATTGACGGACTCGGTCCAGTGGGGCCCACGGTCTTGCGCTCGCTGCTTGCCGATCCACCGAATCCGCTCTCGCGTCCGCCGGTCACGCAGCCGTTCACGACCGGCGTTCGCGCCCTCGACGGACTGCACACCTTCGGCCGCGGCCAGCGCGTCGGCATCATGGCGGGCAGCGGCGTCGGCAAGAGCGTCCTGCTCGGCATGATTGCGCGTGGCGCATCCTCGGACGTCAACGTGATCGCGCTGCTTGGCGAGCGAGGTCGCGAAGTTCGCGAATTCATCGAACGGGACCTCGGCCCCGAAGGACTCGCCCGCTCGGTCGTCGTGGTGGCCACCAGCGACCAGTCGGCCGTCGTGCGTGCCACGGGCGCACTCGTTGCGACCACGATCGCCGAGCACTTCCGTGATCAGGGCAGCGATGTGCTGCTGTTGATGGACTCGGTGACCCGAGTGGCAATGGCGTGGCGCGAGGTCGGGCTCTCGGTCGGAGAACCGCCAACGACGAAGGGCTATCCGCCCTCGGTCTTCGCGCAGCTGCCGCGGTTGCTCGAGCGTGCCGGTACCGGTGCGCGCGGCTCCATTACCGGCCTCTACACCGTGCTCGTCGAAGGCGATGACTTCAACGAACCCGTTGCCGACTCGACCCGCTCGATCCTCGACGGTCACGTCGTGCTCGCGCGACGACTCGCTGCCGCCAAACGATTCCCCGCGATCGACATCCTCGACTCGGTATCGCGCGTGCGCGACGCTGTCGCCGATGCCGAGCATCGTCAGGCCGCCGATATCCTGGTTCGCCTCGAAGCCGCCTACCGCGCCAACGAGGACCTGATCGCCGTAGGCGCCTACAAGACCGGCGCCGATCGCACCGTCGACACCGCCGTCATCCTGCGGCCCGAGATTCTCGCCCTGCTGCAACAGCGTCCCGAAGAGGACAGCACGTTTGCCGCGACACGGATGGCCATCATCGCGCTCGCCCTGCGCGCCATCGAGCTTGAGAAAGGAGTGCCCGCCAAATGAAGCGATTCAACTTTCGTCTCGACCGGGTACTGGAACTGCGCGAAGCAGCCGAGCGACTGCAGGCCGGCGTCCTCGGTCGCGCCAATGAGATCGCCGCCGAGCGGCAGCGCGAATCCGATGCGAGCGCCTCGCAACTCGAAATCGTGCAGACCCAGGCCGGCCAGACCGGGGACGTGCCCACGGCCGCCGGGCTGCGGGCCGCGATCGGAATGACGATGCAGGCGGCTCAGGCGCAGTTGGAACTGAACGAGGCTGCCCTGCTGGAAGCGCAGCAGCAGCATGCCGAAGAGATGGCACGATTTTCCGAGGCCCGCATGGCCCGGCGCACGATCGAGCGGCTCAAGGAACAGCGCGCGGCCGATTGGGTCGAAGCGGCGAACCGGGCCGAACAGGGTGACATCGACGAGATCGCCCAGCGTCACACGGCTCGTGGAGGGCCGCCGAAATGAAAGTTGTTGTGATGGCTCCGATTGCCTTCGTGATCGGCCTCGCGGGCGCCACCTTCGCGATGAAGAAGTCGCCCGCGGTGCCGCCGGCTGCAATCACCGCAGACTCGACCCATACGGCGGGCGATTCCACCGCCAAGCTGCCCTCCGCAGCCGGCACCAAGGTGGACAGTCAGGCCGCGCCGCACGACTCGGTGAGTATCCCTGCAGGCGACAGCGCGAGTGCGCCGGCGGCGAAGCAGCCCGGTAGTCACCCGATCCCGCTTCCCGTTGCCACCAAGGCGACACCACCGCCGACCACGCCGGCGTCGGCGCCAGCGGCATCACCGGCAGGTCCGGACTACCCGCGACTTGCCGGGATCCTCGGCAAGCTGACCGCGTCCGAGGCCGCCCCGCTGCTCGAACACTTCAGCGATGCCGAAGTGGAAGGCGTGCTGCGCAGGATGGATGTCACCCGGGTTGCCGGTCTGCTCGCCGCGTTGCCGAAAGAGCGCAGCGCCGTACTCGGCAAGCGCCTGTTGCTTGGTGGCACCCCCAAGTGAACGCACTCGACGTGCTCGTTGCACCTCGCGCGCTGGCGACAGCGCAGGGGGCTGAAGAAGCCGCTCCCGGGAGCGACGCCGATGCCACGGCCGGCGCCTTCATCGCGTTGTTGAATGCGATGCTCGGCGCGAAGCCCCTGATCGAGGCGAAACCGGCCACCCTGTTGCCGACGTCACTCGTCGAAGGCGAGCATTCGGCCGATGGCCCAACAGCGGAAGGCGAAGGCTCGACTGACTCCGCCGCAGCGGACGGACAAACGACTCTGTCCGTTAGCGGCAGCGCGCTGGTGACCGACGGCGAGTTGGTGGGCATCGCCCGAGCGGCACTGGAGTCGGGCAAGCGTGGTGCGACCCACGGCAAGGCGGCGGCCCATTCGAAGGGCTCGCGGTTGCTGGCGACGATCCCGTTGGTGAAGTCCGGACGTGGCGAAGCTGCGAAAGCCACCCCCGCGGAACCGGCCGCGACGCGCCAAGGCGGAAGCGCTGATGAGTCGTCGCAGGTGCCGTCGCTGGCAGCCCAGGATCCATCGACCGTGGACGCCGGAGCAACGAACCCCGGCGCCGTTGCGGCTGCAGCTGCTGCCGCGATTGTCATCGAAGCTCTGACCTCGACGGCGAACACGGAAGCGCCACGCGCGGCGGCCCCGGCTCCGGTGCCAATGCCGCTGCCACCCGCGACATCTCCGTCACCCGCCGCGGCGGCACCCGGCACAGTCGGTGAATCGGCGCTGGTGCAGGCGGTGACGGAATTGCTTGAAGGGTTGACCGCACCCGCTACGCCAGCAATCGATCCTGCCCTGGTGGACATTCCGGTGCACGCCGCCGACGCGAGTCCGACTGCAGCGAAGGCGAGTGCGGCAGTGCTCCCTGCTGGCGTGGTGGTTACTGCCCTGGATGTCGCGGTGGAGCAACCGGCGGTTACTACGCCAATCCGCGGCGAGAGCTCCCGGCGCGAGACCGCCGATCAGGCCGAGAGCGCCACAGGCAGTGATATCGGCACCACGGCGCCATCGCGCGCCGCCACGCCGGTGGTTGCCACCCTCGCCACAGCTGCGGGAGCATCACCGTCACGCGAAGCGTCAACTCGTACACCGCTGGCCGCGCGCCCGCTGCACGACCCGGCACCGGTCGCATCGACGACCGACCGGTCGAGCGACGAGATGGTGACCGGGGCGATTGCCCCGGAGGCCCAGGCAGGCGAGCACGAGTCATCGAGCAGTGAACACGGCAATGCCCAGCGGGAACGTGCTGCTCGACACACGCCCGCCGCGGAGCGCTCGGTGAGCTGGTCGTCAAGCGCCGGCGTAGTGAACACTGCTTCGGCAGACGACAGCACCACGGTCACGAAGGAAGTGGCTGGCACGCGCCTCCCTGACGAGGCGCCGAAGACGGCCCAACCCACCAGCCACGTCACGCTTCAGCTCGACAAGGAGACCCTCGGAGCTTCGCGGATTCGCGTCGCCGTCCGTGGTGATACCGTGCGCGCGACGATCCTCGCCGAAGATGGCAAGGCTGCCGCACTGACCGCGCAACTTCCCGAATTGCGGCGCGCGCTCGAAGAGCGCGGCTTCACTCAGGCGCGCGTGACGATCCAGGTCGAAGGGCAACAGGAACACCAGGGGAATGTCATCGCTGGTGCGATGACCGATGATCTGCGGGCGAAGCCCGCGGCATCTGCGCGTGCCGACCAGGGGCGCGACGAACAGCAACCACGTGGTGGACGCCGTCAGGATCCTGACGGAGACCGCCCGCGCGACCGGCGACGCCAGGCGCCAGACGAGGAGACCGAATGACCGCGCCGATTGGCAACACCACGTCCACCGACACCACGACGCCGAGCTCTGTCATCGGCAAGAGCGCCGTGATGGGGAAGGACGATTTCCTGAAGCTGCTTGTCACGCAGCTCAAGAATCAGGACCCGATGAACCCGCTGCAGGGAACGGAATACGCCACCCAGCTGGCGCAGTTCTCGAGCGTCGAGCAGCTGATCCAGATCGGGAAGCAGCTCGATTCACAGGCCGCATCGCAGGCTGCGGCGCAGTCGCTCGCAGCGGCCACCGCGTCGACCTCACTTGGTGCCGCGATTATCGGCCACGACGTGCTGGTCGCCGGTTCGGACTTCACCGCGACCAAGGGGAGCCCGTCGGAGGTCATGGCCGAGTTCGCATCGCCGGCGGCGAAGGCCACCGTGCACGTGCTCGACGCCAAGGGGAACGAAGTCTATCGTCAGGAGTTTGCTGACCTGGGGAAGGGGCGGCAGACCCTCACCCTCGACACCGATGCGCTGCCGACCGGGGCCTACACGTTCAAGGTCGAGGCAACCACCGCGGATAATGTCGCGGTCAAGACGGGCACCTACACGCGCGGTACCGTCAGCGGGATGGCATTCACCGATGGCGATCTGCAGCTGCGCGTCAACGGTGTCCTCATCCCCATGAAGAACATTCTCGAAGTTCTACCTATCGCGCCGATCTCGGTTGCGACCAACTCCAGCTCGGAGCAGACCACACCATGATGCGTTCCCTTTTCGCCGGCGTGTCCGGGTTGCGCAACCACCAGGCGCGGCTCGACGTCATCGGCAACAACATCGCGAACGTGAACACGGTGGCCTTCAAGGCCTCTCGCGTCACCTTCAAGGAAGCCTTCGCCCAGCTGCTCCAGGGGGCCTCGCGTCCGCCGGGCGGGCTTGGCGGCGTCAACCCGATCCAGATCGGCTCGGGCATGAACATCGGCTCGATCGACCAGCTCTTCACGCAGGGCACGCTCGAGTCCACCGGTCAGGACACCGACCTCGCGATCCAGGGCGACGGCCTCTTCGTGGTGAGCAACGGAGCGCGGCGCTTCTACACCCGTGCCGGCAACTTCCAGCTCGATGGCGGCGGACGCCTCATCGCGGCCAACAACGGCTTCGTGGTCCAGGGCATCAACGCCGACACGTCGGGCACCTTCTCGACCTCGTCGCGGATCAGCGGGATCGTGCTGCCGCTCGGCCAGAAGACACCAGCGCGCGCCACGTCGGTCATCGGCATCACCGGCAACCTCGATGCCGGTGCCGCTGTCGGGGCGACGCACGCGATGGGCGTGACGGTGTATGACAGCGCCGGTGCGCCGCACTCGCTCGACATCACCTTCACCAACACGGCACCTGGCGCGTGGAACTGGGCGGCAACCTGTCCGGATGCTGCCGTCACGGCAGGCTCGGGCACGGCGACGTTCAACTCCAACGGTGCGCTCTCGGCCTTCACCTATCCGGGCGGTGGCACCGCGCTGACGATCACCCCGGCGGGCGGCGGCGCGGCATTCGACGTCACTCTCGAAGCCGGGACCATCAACGACATCGACGGCCTCGCCGGTTTCGCGAACCCGTCGAACGCCGTGGTTTCGCGCCAGGACGGCTACTCGTCAGGCGACCTCGAGCACATTTCGGTCGACTCCAACGGCGTGATCACCGGCTTCTTCACCAACGGTGTCTCGCAGGCGCTGGCCCAGATCGCGCTGGCCAAGTTCAACAACCCCAGCGGCCTGCTGCGTCAGGGTGACAACATGTACGCCGAGTCGGCGAACTCCGGTCTGGCCGTGCTCGGCTTCGCTGGCAGCAGCAACAGCTCGACGATCACGCCGGGTGCGCTCGAGAACTCGAACGTCGACCTCTCGGAAGAGTTCACCTCGATGATCATCACCCAGCGTGGCTTCCAGGCCAACGCCCGGGTCATCACCACCTCGGACGAGATGCTGAACGAGCTGGTGAACCTCAAGCGTTAAGGCAGGGCGAGGGGCCATCGAGGGGCGGTCGTGGCGAGTCCACGGCCGCCCCTTGGCACATCCGGCCGCCCCCGGCAACTCTCGCCGCCGGGGCGGCAAGCTCTTCCCGGCGGCCCCAGGGCGGGCCGCCAACCCGAAATTTCCATTTCGGTTAACTCCTTGGAATAAAACAACTTACCCTCGGCGATTCGCTGTGGTACAACGGTTGCCTAAGAGGCTATCGAACAGCCGTCAGAATCGTCCGAGGAGAGTCCATGGCCGCACCAGTGACCGACCCGAATGCGCCCGTTGCCGAGGCCCCCGAAGGGGGTGGTGGCAAGAAGGCGCTCGTCCCGATCCTCATCACCGTTGCTGCTCTGCTGGTCGGGGCAGGGATTGGCGGTTTCGTGGTGGCGCCCCGGCTGAGCGGACCGGCGGCCAGTGCCGAAGGGAAGGACGCCAAGCACGAAAAGAAGGGCGGGGCGGAAGGTGCGGCGCCCAAGCTGGTCAAGCTCGAAAACGTGATCGTGAACCCGGCCGATGCCCAGGGGCAGCGGTTCCTGGTCGCCTCGCTCGCCTTCGAGATGCCGAACGAGGAAGCCGAGAAGAAGCTCCGCGAATCCGACATCCAGTTCCGGGATGCCGTGATCGGGGTGCTCGAGCGCAAGACGCTCGGCTGGCTGATGCAGGTCGGTGCCCGCGACTCGCTCCGCCGTGAACTCGCCATCGTTGCGGCGCCGTTCGTGGGTGGCGATACGGTGAAGGTCTACGTCCCGCAGTTCCTGATCCAGTAGGAGCTGACATGGACGCCACCAACCAGAAGGATGTCGACTCCCTGCTGCGCGGCGCACCACGCGCCAATGCCCGGCCAGTGGATGTCGTCCCCTACAACTTCCGCCGGCCGCCGCGCATCTCGCGCGAACGGCAGGCCACGCTCGATGCGATCTACGGCCGCTTCGCGCTCTCGCTGCAGTCGCTGCTCTCATCGCGGCTGCGCCAGCCGACCGACGTCACCGTCGTCTCGGTCGAGCAGGCCACCTTCGCTGAATTCCTGATGTCGCTCGGCTCGCCCTGCGCTTCCTACGTCTACGATCTCGGCGAACACGCGGGCGCGCAGGCGGTGGTCGACCTCGATCCCGAGCTGGCGCCGCACTTCGTCGACCGGCTCTTCGGCGGCCCGGGCGAGAAGTGGGGAACCCAGCGCCCGCTCACGGCCCTCGAGCAGCTGGTGGTCGGCAACGTCACCGAGCGGCTGATGCTGCTGCTCGCGGAATCGTTCGGAGAAAATCTCAAGCTCGAGCCGACGCAGGTCTCGTTCGAGTCGATTCCCGAGACGCTGCAGATCGCCAACCGTGAAGACAACGTCCTCGTCGGCAACCTCGAAGTGAAGAGTGGTGCGACGTCGGGCCTGCTCACGATCTGCATTCCGCTGATCGCGCTCGAGAATTTCCTGCAGGAAAAGGCCGGCCCCGTGCTCCATGTCACGCGCGCTCGTCGTGAAGATCGCGATCAGGCGCGCACGCTGGTCGAGGGGCATGTTCGCGCCGCGCGTGTCCCGGTCGCGGCCCGGCTCACGGAGTTCCCCCTTGCGGCCCTCGAAGTCGCCACCCTGCGCGAGGGCCAGGTCATCTCTACCGGTCTGCCGCTCCACGGCGACGTGGATGTCTTCGTCAACGGTCGGCGGCTCTTCGTGGGCTCGCTCGGCCGGCAGCAGGGCTACATCGGACTTCGCATTACCGAACCCGCCGAAGCACTCGGCGAGGTGACTCGTACTTCACGCAGGAGACCCTCGGCATGACCGCACCTTCTTCGCAGACCGATTCCGCCGGCAACTCCCCCGAGTTCGATGAACTTGGTCAGGGCGTCAATCCGGCAACGTCGGCACGTCTCGACACCCTGCTCGACATGATGCTGCCGGTGGCCATCGAATTCGGCCGCACCACGATGTCGATCCAGGAAGTGCTCGATCTTGGGCCAGGGTCAGTGGTGCAGCTCGACCGGATGGTTGGCGAGCCGATCGACATCTACGTCAGCGGTCGCCGCCTCGCCGAAGGAGAAGTGGTGGTCGTCGGCGAGCATTTCGGAGTCCGCGTGACGAAGGTGCTGGCGCAGCCGCGTGACGCGGCGAACCGTGCCGCCAACGGCAACGGGAGTCGCTGATTCATGCTGGGAGCTTTTGCCGCCCTGCTGGTCACGATCGGCGTCCTCGTGGTGACGTTGCGCCTGCTGGGTCGTTTGCAGGGAGTCACGCCTCGCAGCGATCGGGGCGCGCCGATGCGCGTGCTGCAGCGCGTCTCGACCGGGCCACGGCAGGGCGTCGTGATGCTGCGGGTGGCCGATCGAGTACTGATTGTCGGGGTGGGCGATGGCCACACGTTGCTGGGTGAGCTTGAGGGCGAAGCTCGTGCCGAGATGCTCGCGGCCGAGCGCACCGCCGCGCCGGCGTCGAAAGGACCGCGGATTCCGGGTCTGGGCTGGCTCGGCCTGATGCTCGCGCTGGTCGCGATGCCGTCGCTCGCGTCTGCGCAGGTGATCACGGCACCGAAGCCGGTCGCCACGAAGAACGCCACAGTGACGGCTCCGGTGAAGCCGACGGCGGCGAGTCCGAACGCCCCCACGATGGATTTGCGCGTGGGGCAGGGTGGTCAGGAACTCAAGCTTTCCGGTGCGGTCGGCATCGTCGTTCTGATGGGCGCCCTGACGCTGTTGCCGGCGATCTTCATGCTGATGACAGGATTCACGCGGATCCTGATCGTCCTCTCTTTCCTGCGGTCGGCCCTGGGCACCCAGAGTGCGCCGCCGACGCAGTTGCTGGTGGCCATCGCGATCATTCTCACTGGCGTGGTGATGCAGCCCACGCTCACCGAGGCGAACACGGCCGCCCTGCAGCCCTATCTCCGTGGCGAAATCGGTCAGGTCCAGGCGTACGAAGCCGCGATCGTGCCGCTGCGCAAGTTCATGCTCGCCAACACGCGTGAGCGCGATCTCACCGTGTTCACGCAGATGACCGGCAGCGACAGCGCGAAGACCATCGACGAAGTCCCCACGATGACGGTGGTCTCGGCGTTCGTGACCAGCGAGCTGCGGACCGCGTTCCAGATGGGCTTCGTGATCTTCCTGCCGTTCCTCGTGATCGATCTCATTGTGGCGTCGGTGCTGATGAGCCTCGGCATGTTCATGCTCCCGCCGGTGATGGTCTCGCTGCCGTTCAAGCTGCTGCTCTTCGTGCTCGCCGATGGCTGGGCACTGGTGATGCAGAACCTCGTCGCCTCCTTCCGGGTCTGACGCCATGACGCCTGTACTCGCCGCCGACCTGCTGCAGCGCACCCTCACGATGGTGCTGACCCTGGCCGGACCGCTGCTGCTCGCCGCCCTTGTGGTCGGCGTGCTGATCTCGCTGCTGCAGGCCGTGACCCAGGTGCAGGAACAGAGCCTGACCTTCATCCCGAAGTTGGTGACCATGGCGGTGGTGTTCGTCGTGGCGCTGCCCTGGATGATGCGCTCGCTGGTGACGTTTGCGGTCGGGATGTTCCAGGCCCTGCCGACGGTCGCCCGATGAATCCGTTGTCGATCCTCGAGACGCTGCAGCCGATCAACTGGCCGACCTTCGCGCTGGTCAGCACGCGCGTGGTCGGCCTGATGGTCGTGGCACCTCTCTGGTCGATGACGGCGATTCCCGCCAAGCTGCGCGGCGCGATGGCGATTGTGGTAACGCTCACCCTGCTGCCGATGTCGCAGCGCGCCGCGCTCTCCGCCGATACGGCCGGGATGGTGGTGCCGATGGTCACCGAGTTCATCCTGGGCATCGCCATCGGTCTGTCGGCCGCGATGTTTCTGCACGGCGTCGCGGTGGCGGCCGAAGTGGTGTCGCTGCAGATGGGACTGTCGCTCGGCGTCGCCCTCGGCGGCATGGCCGATGTCGGTTCGCCCGGCATCGGGCAGCTCGAGGGGCAGTTCACCCTCGCCGTGTATGTCGCCGTTGGCGGACATCTTGCGCTGCTGCACGCGCTCGCCAATTCGCTCCAGTCGATTCCGCCGGGCGCGCCGATCAATCTGGCCGAAGGGGGCCGCGCGCTCGTCGCGATGGCTGGCAGCATCTTCACGGTCGCGGTGCAGGTCGCCGCACCGATGATGGTCGCGCTGCTGGTGACCAACCTCGCGCTCGCCGTACTCAACCGCGCGGTGCCGCAACTCAACACGATGATGGTCGCCGTGCCGGTCACGGTCGCGGTCGGCTTCATCGCGCTAGGTGCCACCCTGCCGTACGCCGCCTCGCTGCTCGGCGGCTGGGCTGGTTCGGTGGGTCGCAATGCCGATCAGCTGGTCCAGGCGTTTACCCCTGTCCTGGCGAGGCCGTGATCCATGGCTGAAGAACAGGGACAGGAAAAGACTGAACTCCCGACCGCACGGCGCCTCGATCAGGCGCACGATGATGGTCAGGTCCCACGCAGCCAGGAGCTCTCGGCCGCGATCATCGTGCTTTCCGGCGCGGCGGCCCTCGCGGCCTTCGCCGGCAGCTCGATCGGCAATGGTGTCACGGGTGTCCTGCGCTACTCGACCTCGTGGCTTTCGGCCGAACCGTTCACCGAAGCCGGTGCCACTACGCTGATTCGCGACGTGACGCGCGCGACGATGTTCGCCGTGCTGCCGTTCTTCGCCGCGATCGCCATCCCGGCGCTGGTGATCAACGCGATCCAGGGACGCGGCGTGCTCTCGCTCAAGCCGCTTGCGCCCGACTTCTCGCGCGTCTCGCCGATGAAGGGGCTCGGCCGCCTGCTCAGCGTGCAGTCGCTCTTCACGCTCTTCAAGGCGATTGCCAAGCTGGTCATTCTCGCTTCGATCACCTGGATGGCACTGACCTCGGCGTGGCCGATGATCACCGGGCTCTCCGGCGCCGAGGCACCTGCCGTGCTCCAGGTGGCACGGTCGGTGACCACGCGTCTGGTGCTCTTCGCCGGCCTCGGCTTCCTCGCCTTGTCGGGCGCGGACTATGGCTTCGCGATCTACCAGCACGGCAAGCAGCTGAAGATGACGCGCCAGGAAGTGATCCAGGAGCATCGCGAGAGCGAGGGCGACCCGCAGATCAAGAGCCGGATGCGCGGCATTGCGCAGGCGCTCTCGCGCAAGCGGATGATGGGACGCGTCAAGGAAGCCGACGTGGTGGTGGTCAACCCGACCAACATCGCTGTCGCCATCAAGTACGACGGCGCCTCGTCCTCTGCCCCGATCGTGCTCGCCATGGGTCGTCGCAAGCTGGCCGAGCGGATTCGTGAGCTCGCCAAGGCCGCAAACGTACCGATCGTCCAGAACATTCCGGTGGCCCGCGCACTCATCGCTGGCGCCGAAGTGGGCAAGCCGATTCCGCCGGCACTCTATGCCGCCGTCGCCGAAGTCCTTGCCTTTGTCTACCGGATGCGGGCGAAGCTGCCCCACGGCCTTGATCGCGGGAGGAGCGCGTGACCGCCATCGGTGCCACGTCCGCCACGGGGATTGCCGGCGCGGGTGCCCCGCGCGTCGGGGCCGCTCCGGCCGCCCCGGGCAATTCCAATGCGCCGCGCTCGGTGCGCCGCGGTTTCATCGCGGGCGCCGAGACCTGGCTTGCCATCGGTGTCGTCATCATCGTCGGCCTGCTGGTGGTGCCGCTGCCGCCGATCGTGCTCGACGGGCTGCTCGCGCTGAGTATTGCACTCTCGATTCTTGTGCTGCTGGTGACGCTGGGTACTGGCGACCCGATCGAGTTCTCGTCGTTCCCGAGCGTCCTGCTGCTCCTCACCCTGCTGCGGCTCGGCCTCAACGTCAGCACGACGCGACTCATCCTCGGGCGTGGCTACGCCGGCGAAGTGATCAACGCGTTCGGTCACTTCCTCATCGGCGGAAACTTCGTCGTCGGGCTCGTGATCTTCCTGATTCTGGTCGTCATCAACTTCATGGTGATCACCAAGGGTGCCGGACGCATCGCCGAAGTCGCGGCGCGTTTCACCCTCGACGCGATGCCGGGCAAGCAGATGGCGATCGACGCCGACCTCGGCGCCGGGCTCATCGACGAGAACGAGGCACGTCGTCGCCGCCAGGAAGTCGCCCGCTACGCCGACTTCTACGGCTCGATGGACGGTTCGGCCAAGTTCGTCCGCGGCGATGCCGTGGCGGGGCTCGTGATCACGGCCGTCAATCTGGTCGGCGGCTTCATCATCGGAATGGCGCAACAGGGCCTGAGCGCGAGCGAGTCGCTGGCGACCTACACCTCGCTCACCATCGGTGATGGCCTGGTGACGCAGATCCCGGCGCTCATCGTGAGCACCGCCGCCGGCATCATCATGACGTACGGCAACTCCAGCACCGGGATCGGTTCGGTGGTTGCGGCGCAGGTGATGCACCAGCCGCGCGCCATGGGGATGGCCGCGGTCATCCTTGCGGGTCTCGCAATTCTGCCGGGGCTGCCGGCGCTGCCGTTTCTCACGCTCGCTGGTGTCGCCGGTACCCTCGCGTGGCGCAACCGGGTCAAGGTCTCGACGCTGCCCGAAGCGCAGACTGCCAAGAGCGGCGCTGCCGCGGCGACCGCCGCCGCACCAGCGGCACAGATGAAGGAGTTGCTCCAGGTCGAACCGCTCGAGGTCGAGCTCGGCTACGCCCTGGTGCCGCTCGTCAACGAAGCGCAGGCCGGCGATCTGCTGCAGCGCATCGGTATCATGCGCCGCCAGGTCGCGGTGGAACTGGGCATCATCGTGCCGCCCGCGCGGATCCGCGACAACATCCAGCTCTCACCCACCGAGTATGCCATCAAGCTGCGCGGCGTCCGGGTGGCTGGTGGTGAAGTGATGCCGCGCTACATGCTCGCGCTCGACACTACGGGCACGGCGATGCCGGTCGAAGGGATCCGCACGACCGACCCGACTTTCGGGATGGCCGCGCTCTGGATCACCCCCGATCGGAGCATCGAGGCCGAAGCCGCCGGCTACAGCGTAGTCGAGGCGCCGACCGTGCTCTCGACCCACCTGATGGAGACGATTCGCCGCCACGCCGGCGACCTCCTCTCGCGCCAGGACGTGCGCGAGCTGGTCGATGGCATTCGCGAGATCCATCCGGCACTGGTGGACGACCTCATTCCGAACAAGCTCTCGCTCGGCACGCTGCACCGGGTGTTGCAGCGGCTGCTGCGTGAAGGCCTCCCGGTGCGAGACCTCGTCACCATCCTCGAGACGCTCTCTGATGCGGCCGAACTTACCAAGGATGCCGAGGTCCTGACCGAGCACGTGCGCCGCTCGCTGGCCACGGTGGTCGCCCAGATCTTCGCCGATCCGGATGGCTGTGTCCGCGGCATCACCGTGGGCCCGCGCCTCGAGGCCGCACTGATGCAGTTGCTGACGCCTCGGCCGGTGCGCGAAGGCGGCCCGGCACTCGAACCCGATCAGCTGACGGGCTTGCTGCGGGCCCTCAACGAACTGACCACCGCGGCGCGGCGTGATGGCCGGACGCGACCGCTGATCACGCCGCCGGCACTGCGTGTCGGTGTGCGCCGCCTGGTGGAACCGATTCTTCCCGAACTGCCGGTGATCTCGCTCGGTGAATTGCCGCCGCAGATGCCGGTCCAGAGTCTCGCGATGTGGGAGCTGCCACGTGTCTCTTGAAATTTTCACCGGCGCCTCGGTGCCCGCGCTGCTGTTGCAGGCGCGCGAGGCACTCGGCCCCGACGCGCAGGTGCTGCAGGTGCGATCGCGCAACGGCGCGTTCGAACTGATTGCCTCGAGTGCGGCGCTGGCCACACTGGCGCAGCCCGACTTTGCCGACTTCGGCCGCACGCTCGCGGCCGAACTCACGCCGGCACCCCGGAAGGCCGTCGCAGTGCGCCCCCCGGAGTCTCCGCGTCCCGGCCGCGTCATCGCGGTGGTGGGACCGACCGGTGCCGGCAAGACGACCACGATCGCGAAACTGGCGACCAACCCGCTCGCCTTCGGCGGCCGCAAGGTCGGCCTGCTCGGGCTCGATACCTTCCGCGTCGGCGCGGTCGAGCAACTGTCGACCTACGCCGAGCTGGCGTCGTTGCCGATCGAAGTGGTCTATGCCGAAGGCGAACTGCAGCGCGCGCTGTCGCGACTTGCCGACTGCGAAGTCGTGCTCGTCGATACCCCGGGCCGCGGCCCTCGCCAGCTCGATGACACCGCGCTGGTCGGACGATGGGTCTCGGCCCTCGCGCCGAATGAAGTACACCTCGCACTTCCTGCCGGGCATATGCCGGCGATGACGCGCCGGGTCATGGATGGTTTCCGCTCGTACCACGTGACGCACCTGCTGGCGACCAAGCTCGACGAGTGCCCCGAGGACGCGCGGCTCTTCGACATCGCCGTGGCGGATGGCCGGCCGATGCGCTGGTTCACCGACGGACAGCACGTGCCCCAGGATCTCCGCGACGCGGCGGATCGCATCGCCGGCGCGCGCGAGCGCCGTGATCACCATCGGAGTGCGGCGTGAACGATCAGGCGGCGGGACTTCGCGAGCGCTTCCGCGCCGGCGCGCGCCCGCAGCCGGTTGCGACCACTCCTGCCATCGTGATCGGCAGCGGGAAGGGGGGCGTCGGCAAGTCGCTCACCGCCGTGACCTTCGCCGCTTCGCTCGCCTCCGCTGGCCGCCGCGTGCTGCTCGTCGATGGTGAACAGAATCTCGGCAACCTGCACGTCTTGCTGGGGGTGCATCCCCCGGTCACCCTCACCGCCGTGGTCCGTGACGGCGTCGATCCCGCCGAGATTGTGGTCCCGATCCGGGAGAACCTCTGGCTCCTCCCGGCAGAGTCGGGGGCCGAAGCACTGCACGGGCTGGGCGCCACCGATCGGGCCCGGTTGCAGCGCCAGGTGAGTGGCCTGTTTGCAGACTACGACGTAGTAATCATTGATGCCGGGGCGGGGTACGACAGCGCGGTGCGCTGCGCCTCGTTGCGCGCCGCGCGGCTCGTGCTGGTCACGATGCCGGAGGCAACCGCGCTCACGGACGCCTATGCGCTGCTCAAGATTGTGCACGGTCAGCTCCCCTCGCTGCCTGTGGATGTGATGGTGAACCGGACGCTCGATCCGAGTGAGGGTCCTGCCGCATTCGATCGGCTGGCCGCCGCATCGGCCCGCTTCCTCGGCCGCAACGTGTCCTACCTTGGCGCCATTCCCGAAGACGACGAGATGCGGGCGATTGCCCGCGACCCTCGTCGGCTCCTGAGCCCCGCTTCGGCGGGCATCGCCCTGAGCGAGCTCCACCGAATCGCAACAACGCGCCTCGACCTCCCGCTGCCTGTCCGCGATGAGCGGTCGGCGCCTGACGCCTGAAGGGAAATGAATCATGGCACCCGCAACCGAAGTACTCTGGCAACGATATCGGAAACACGGCGACGCCGACGCGCGCGCCGAACTGCTGACCCAACACCTGGGGCTGGTGCATCACACGGCGCGGCAGATTGCCGCACGAGTGGGTGACGCGCTTGCGTACGAGGATATGGTCGGGGCAGGAACGCTCGGGCTGGTGCAGGCGCTGGAAGCCTTCGATCCGGAGCGCGGCTTCGCCTTTGCGACCTTCGCGACCCAGCGGATCCGCGGCTCCATCCTCGATGAGCTTCGTGCGGCCGATTGGCGGCCCCGATCGGTGCGCACCAAGGGGCGTCAGGTCTCCACCGCGACGACCGCGCTTGAGCGGAAACTCGGTCGGCGCCCGCGGCCGGAAGAGGTCGCGCACGAACTGCAGATCGATCTGGCGACCTACTGGCGCTGGCGGAATGACGCCGAGACCGGTGTGACCGTGGCGCTCGACACCGCCCCAGCGGGCGGCGAAGGCGGGCGACCGTCGCTCGCCGAACTGCTCGCCGACGACAACTCCCCGGCGCCCGATGCCGGCATCGCACGCGATGAGCGTCGCACCCTGGTGCGCGAGGCGATCGCTTCCTTGCCGGAGCAGCAGCGCACCGTGCTCGCACTCTACTACTACGAGGAACTCACCCTGCGGCAGATCGCCGAGGTGCTGCACGTCACGGAATCGCGGATTTCACAGGTGCGGACCGCCGCGTTGCGGACACTGCGCGAGTACATGACGGCGGAGGCGGCCGCATGACGTTCAGCATCGGAGCCCGCATCGCGATTCAGCGGCTCGGTGATATCGTCACCGGCGGGTCGCAGCCCACCAGTGCCGAAGTCGTGGGATTTGTCTTCACGCTGGTGGCGCTGGTCGGCATCGTGGTCCTGATTCGCGTCTGGCGAGTGCGTCGAGTTCGTCGACCACGCGCCATCCGGATCGAGCTGCCGGCAGTGAAGATCAAGCCGAGTGAACAGCTGGTCATGGCGACCAGTCGGAAGCCGCTCCGGACCAACGCCGACCGGGTGCGCGAGGCCGAGCGTCTGGCGGCCGATGGCGCGTCGATCGCGGCCATCGCGAGAGAGATCCGGCTCTGCCAGGATGCCGTCCGTTCACTGGTTGGTCCGCACTGACTCTGCCGACCTGAGGAAAGGATTGCCGGTCCCTTCTGCCGCCCTCCGGAACCGGCCCGGGAACGATATTGCAAGTCGTTTAATAGCAACGAGTTACAACTCCTCCCGATACGGCACACGGCTTGCCTTTCCTCCTGTTGTCCCTAGCAGGAGTCCCGATGCCGCTCCGCAGCATCATCAACACCGCCCGGACGCTGTCGTACTACACGCGGCTCCAGGAAACGACGGCGAACAACCTCGCGAACGTGAGCACCGCCGGCTTCAAGGGCGATCGCATCACGGCCCGCCAGGCTGCAGGCGATCCGCATCCGGTGCCGGTGCAGTCGATCGATCTGCGGCAGGGCACGCTCCGCGATACCGGCCGCCCGTTCGACCTCGCCCTGAAGGGCGACGGTTTTCTGGTGGTGCAGACCCCGCAAGGTGAGCGGCTTACCCGGGGCGGCTCGCTTGGCATCGGCAACGATGGCACCCTCGTCGACAATCACGGCGACCCGATTCTTGGCACCGGCGGCCCGATCAATGTGAGCGGTCGGCACGTCGAAATCAGCACCGATGGCACCGTGTCGGTCGACGGCAAGGATGTCGGGCAGCTCCGCCTCGAGACCGTGGCCGATCCCTCGACGCTCACGAAGGAAGGGGCGGGACGATTCATCGCCGGCGCAGCGACCCAGTCCGCCAGCGGCGTCACGGTTGCGCAGGGTGCGCTCGAGGACGCCAACGTCGATCCGCTGCTCGGCACCGTCGACCTGATCATGATCCAGCGCGCGTACGCGTCAAACCTCGACGTGCTCAAGACGATGGATGGCGTGATGGGTACTGTGACCAACGACATCGGCCGCGTCTGAGCCGGCGCATTCTCCGAACCAGGAACAGGCAATGAATCCAGGACTCCGTACCTCCGCCAGCGGCATGATCGCGCAGCAGAAGATGGTCGACGTGATCGCCAACAACCTGGCCAACGTCAACACCACCGGCTTCAAGCGCAGCCGGGCGAACTTCGAGGACGTTCTCTACGAGACCGTCCAGGGGCCGCGCACCACGGCAGGCGATGCCACCGTGGGTCCGATGCAGATCGGCCATGGCGTGCGACTCGCCGCGGTGACCCGGATCCACGGGCAGGGCGGACCGGAGCAGACCGGACGGCCGCTCGATCTCGCCATCGAAGGTGAGGGCTTCTTTCAGGTCCAGCTGCCGTCGGGCGACATCGGCTATACTCGCGATGGTTCGTTCACGCTTTCCGATAGCGGCCAGCTGGTGACGAATTCCGGTGCGGCGCTGGTCCCGAACATCGTGATCCCGCCCGACGCGACCAACATCACCATCTCCGAATCCGGCAGCGTGTCGGTAACCAGCGGCAAGAACGCCCAGTCGGTCGAAGTCGGGAAGCTCGAACTCGCCCGCTTCGTGAATCCGGCTGGCATGCTCTCGCTCGGCGGCAACCTCTATGGCGAGACCGTCGCCTCGGGACAGCCGACTACCGGGATGCCGCAGGAGGATGGCTTCGGTCGCCTGCTGCAGGGCACCCTCGAGTCGAGCAATGTCGAAGTCGTGCAGGAAATGACCGACATGATCGCGGCCCAGCGCGCCTACGAAATCAACTCCCGCGCGATTCGCGCGGCCGAGGACATGATGTCCTCGATCAGTGATCTCATTCGCTGAACTGTTGCTCTCGGCGAGCGTGCTCGCCGCAGGAACTCCGGCCGATACCACCGTGCCGGAGGCCTTTGCCGTGCGCGTGCGTACCGCCATCGCGGCACGCTGGAAGACAGGCGCCGAGCGGCTTCGGCTCGAATGGGGGCTCATCGCCTCGCGCAGTCGCCTCGATTCCGCCACGGCCGTACGCGTCGCCGGTGAGGGTAGTGATGGCTGGCTGGTGATTGTGGCAGAGCGGATCGGCGCTGCACCGATCGCGGTGCGCGTGCATGCCGGGATGATCGACTCGGTGGTGGTCACCGCCCGGGCGCTCGAACCCGGTCACCTTGTCTCGGCGGACGACATCGTCACCGAGCAGCGGATCCGCTGGGGTGCGCCGCCGAAGTCGACTACTACCACGATCGTGGGATGGGAAGTGCGGCGCAGCGTGCGGGCAGGCGAGCCGTTGCAAGGGCTGATGCTGCAGGCGCCGAAGATGATCGCGCCCGGAGACGCCGTGACGTTGCGGTGGCATCGGGGTGCGGTGGCACTCGAAGTGGAAGCCGTGGCATTGACGGCCGCTCGACTTGGTGAAGTAGTCTACGCGCGCGCCGGAAGTTCCCGGCTGGCAGGAACTGTTACCGGCCCGAATGCGGCACGGTTGGAGGAGAAAGGACAATGAAGGTGCAGATGATGCGATTGCTCGCACTCGCGACGATCGCCCCGGTGATGTCGGCAGCGGCACAGCAGGCCGCGGTGCCGCCGGCAGCGGGAGCCGCGACGGCCGCAGTCGATACCACGACCCGACGCGCGAGCATGCGCGCGAACTGGCTGACCGATCGTCGCCCGCTCCACGTAGGTGACATTCTCGCGCTCATCGTCGATGAACAGGCCACGGCCACCGAACAGAGCACCACCACGGCACGGAACACCCGAGACCAGTCCGGCGCCTGGGATATGGAATCGGCACCATCGATCCTGAAGTCGCTCGGTATTTCCTACGCAGCACATTCCGATCAGGGTGGCGTGGCGAATCGCAGCGGCGGGCTCTCCACCGTGCTGAGTGTTCGTGTCACCGCCATCGACCCGAGTGGTGTGGCGCACATCGAAGGGCACAAGCTCCTGGCCATCGATGGCCGCAAGCAGGAAGTCAGCATTTCCGGGCTGGTCCGACCCGAGGATGTGAGCGCGGGGAACACCATCCTGTCGTCGCGCATTGCCGACGCCTCGATCAGCTACAAGGGCAAGAAGATCTCACCGAAGACGGGAATCATCGGCAAGATCCTCGGGATGCTCTGGCCATGAGGCGCGTCCTGGTGTGGGTGCTGCTGGCACTCGCCGTCATCGCGTCGTCGAGTTCGGCGCAGGTGCGGATTGGCGATGTCACCTCACGCGATGGCGAAGTTCCCGTGCGCGTCGTCGGCTATGGTCTGGTAGTCGGCCTCGACGGCACCGGCGACAAGTCGTTCGGCAACAGCAACGGCGCCGTGCATACGGTCAAGTCGGTGACCAACCTGCTCCGCCGGTTCAACATCGAAGTTCCCGGCGACCGCCTGCGTCTCCGCAACGTCGCTGCCGTGCTCGTGACGGCCGAGATCTCGCCCTACCTCAGGCCTGGTGGCCGCTTCGAGGTGCAGGTCGCCTCGCTCGGCGACGCGACCTCATTGCGTGGCGGGGTGCTCTGGATGACTCCGCTTGTGGCCAATCCCGATGACGCCCCGCTGGCGACAGCACAGGGCGCCATTCCGATCCAGCTCGAGGAGCGGAGCGGGCGGGGCGGCTATCGCGGCAACAGCAACAAGGGGGCGTCGAGCGGCCGCATCACCGATGGCGGCATTCTCGAGGCGTCGTTGCCGGCCCTTACGCTCGCAGCGAATCCCCGCCTGGTGTTGCGCTCCCCCGATCTCGGCCTTGCCGCGCGGGTCGCCATGGCGATCAACGCGAAGTACGGCCCGGGTGCGGCCAAAGTCGAGGATCCGGGCTCGGTGCTGCTCAAGGCCCCGGCCGGCGGTGCCGATAGTCTCCCGATGTTCCTCGCGGCCGTGGATACCCTCTCGGTGACCGCGTCCGACTCGCCGCGAATCGTCATCGACGCTCGCAGCGGGATGATCGTCGCCGGTGGCGACGCTCGCGTGGGCCCGGCCGTGGTATCGCTGCACGGAATCACAGTGCGGATCGGTGATTCGACCTCGGTACCGTCGGCTGGCGTGGTCTCGCTCGCGAAGGGTGCCACGGTGCGGGACGTGGCAGTCGGGTTGCAGGCACTCGGTACGCCGCCCGCCGACGTCGCGGCGGTGTTCGACGGGCTCCGTGCGGCTGGTGCGATGACCGCGACCGTGGTCATCCGGTGACCGCACCCATCGGCGGAACACCGCGGCCGGCACCAGGGAGTCCGGAGGCGAAGCTCCGGCACGCGGCCTCGGAGCTCGAGTCGGTCTTCTATGGCCAGCTCTTCCAGGCGATGCGCGACGCGTCGCCCGAGGGCGGGGCGATCGAGACCTCGTCGGCGGAGAAGATGTTTACCACCATGCTCGACGACAAGATTTCGCGACTCGCCGCAGGGCAGACGAACCGCGGCCTCGCTGAGGCGATGTACCGGCAGTTGAGCAAGAATCTTCCCGTCGCGACGACCGCGCCAGGGAATCCCCCGTCTGCGGCAGGGAGGCTGGATGTCGGTACTAAGTGACGCCTCGACCATGGTAAGCGGTGCCGATCTCGTCTCGGCGATGGCCCTCGAAGAGCGCCTCCTGAGCGATCTGCGCAACGCCCTCGCCCGGCAGCGCGAAGGCGTCTCCGAGGATGACCCGGCCACACTCGATGCCGCCACGCTGATTGTGTCGCGATCGGTGCTGACGCTCGAGCAGGCACGTCGTCGCCGCGAACAGATCATGCAGCTGCTCACCGGCGGTGAGCCGGCGACCTACGCGGTGATCGAGGAGTTGACCGCCGAAGTGCCCGACCTCGCCAACGCGCGGCTCACGTTGCGCAACGAGGCGCAGATGGCGGTGCGCGAACTCGCCCTGAACCAGGCAATTCTCGCGCGGGCCCTCAAGGCAGGCGATGCCTATCTCCAGACGCTCTTCACCTCGGTCACCGACAGCCCCGCGGAGTACGGTCAACACACTGGCGTGAAGGAACGCCCGACGCCGAGTGGTGTCGTTCTCAACACCAGGGCCTGACCCATGTCTCTGGGCTCCTTGCTCAGCATCGCCAAGTCGGCGCTTCAGACGCAGCAGAGCGCGCTGAATGTGACCGGCCACAACATCGCCAACGCGACGACCCCCGGTTACACCCGCCAGCGGATCGCCCTTACAGCCGAGACGCCACTGCGGACGCCTCAGGGCACCATCGGTCGCGGCGTTACCGACGAAGGGATCTTCGCCACACGGAATCGCTTCCTCGACGCGTCGTATCGTCGCGAGACCGGCGTCTTCCAGCATGCCGACACGCTGCGAGACCTGATGGGCCGCGTAGAGCAGGTCTTCGGCGAACCATCGGACAACGGGCTCGCGGCATCGATCGATGCCTTCTTCAGTTCGTTCTCCGACCTTGCCAACGATCCTGCCTCACTCTCGGCGCGCGCAGCAGTCCAGCAGGCAGGCCAGCAGCTGGTACGGCAGATCGGCACCATCGACGGCCGGATCAACGAGGTCAACCAGACCGTCGTCGACACCTTCCGCGATACCGTGACACAGGTCAACTCGATCGCCCAGCAGGTGGCGACGCTCAACCAGCAGATTGTGGTGGCGGGCGGTCCCAATCGCACCGCGCCGGACCTGCAGGATGCGCGCGGCAAGTTGCTCGATCAGCTCGCGGGCTACGGTTCGGTGCGGGTCATCGAGCACGACAACGGTTCGGTGGGTGTGGTGTTCGGTGACACGCTGCTCGTCGATGGCAGTCAGCAGCAGACGCTGGATGTTCGTACTCCGGTCGGGGGCGGCCTCTTCGCTGGCGTCGTCGGCGAAACCCGCAACCTCACACCGATTGCCGGGTCGCTCGCAGCACTTTCCGAACTCGCCGGGCAGGGGCTGCCGAGCGTGCGCGCCGAACTCGATCGCCTGACGTCGGCACTGGTAACCTCCGTCAACGCCATCCACGCCGCGGGTACCACCAATGCCGGCGCGACCAATACCAACTTCTTCGATCCGGCCGGCATCACCGCGAATTCGTTTGCCCTCGCTGCACCGATCGCCGCCAACGCTGCGAATATCGTGGCCGGGACCACGGCCGCCTCCGGTGACAACGCCGTTGCGCTGCAGCTGGCCGGCTTGCGGACCACCCCGATTGCCTCGCTCAACAGCAGCACGGCCGGTGAATTCTACGTGTCGCTGGTCTCGAGCGTCGGCAGCATCGTGCGCGATGCGACCCAGGAATCAGATGCCTCGGAAGCACTCGCCAACGGCACCGCGACGCGTCGCTCCAGTGCGACCGGCGTGTCGACCGATGAGGAGATGGTTGACCTGATGGTCCACCAGCAGGCATTCGCGGCAGCATCGCGCCTCGTCAAGGTCGCCGACGACCTGATGCAGACCTTGCTCACGATGGTCTGAGCCATGCTGGTCCTGAGCCGAAAGGAAGGCGAGGCGATCGTGATCGACGGCAACATCCGTGTGGTGGTGCTATCGAGCGATCGTCGTGGCGTTCGGCTTGGAATCGAGGCACCGACGGAAACCGGGATCCTGCGTGAGGAACTGGTGGTGCAGGTGGCGTCGGAAAATCAGCGGGCCCGTGCCAGCAATGACGCGTCGGCGTGGGCCGCGCGCGTCCCGCTTCGTTCAGTTCGGGGCAACCGGCCGGGCTGAAGACTTCCACCGCCGGGTTGCCATCACAAAGCGCGCGCCGCTGGCAGCAACCGTCGGTTGATACTCCAGCGTGCCGCCATTCCCTTCGGCGAGCAGTCGGGCAACCGCGAGCCCGATGCCGAGGTGATGCCCTCCTTCACGTCGCGCGGCGAAGGGGTGGAAGAGTTTCGGCTGTACCTCGCTCGCGACTCCCGGACCATCATCCTCGACAATCAGCGATACCACGCCGTCGCTCACACTGGCGCTGATCGCGATCCGCCCGGTATCGCGGCCAGCCATCGCGTCGAACGAATTCAGCAGCACCGCAAAAAGCGCTTCGGCGAGATCGGCTGCCACCGCGTGGATCGGCGGCAGCGTGCGGGGCACGTTGACCTCGAATTCCACTCGTGGCCCGGTGCGCCGCCGCGCGAAGATCGCCACCACCGGCTCGACGACATCGGCGAGGGCGACCGGCCCTGGCCGCCCAGAACCAGGGGACGCAAACGACTCCATGGCGCCGATCTGCCGCATGATGGTGGAGTGCGCGCTCGAGAGCCCCTCGCTCATCGCGGACGTAAAGGATGGATCGTATTGCAGGGATTGGTGCACCATGCCGACCATCTGGGCGGCATTGCGGAGGTCGTGGCCGACGCCCCGGGCGATCACCTCAGCCATCTTCGCGCGGTGGGCGGCGCGGAGCAGTTCCTGTTGATTGAGCATCTGCACACAATCCAGGAAGAGGGTGACTAACGCCCGCTGGACAGAATGATGACTCCGTGCACGATCGGGTCAATGGCGTCGCGCCGGCGGATCAGTTGAAGGCTCTGGCTGGTCAGGACCGCCCCCGCCGAAAGCAGCTTGACCCCCGATGCCGTATGAAGATCGGCCGCCAGGATCATCCCCTCGCACAGGTCTGGAACCTGAACATGACTCCCTTCCGGCCGCAGGGTCCCGCTCTCCTCAGCCGCTACAAGCACATCCAGTGCCGCAATGACCGCCGGATCGTACCGAGTGCCGCTCTGGATGCTCAGAGCCATCGCCGCCGTGGCGAGCGAGGCATCCCCTTCCCGGGCGTGTTCCCGGACCGCAGAGAGCAGATCCACCACCACGCGGAGCAATCGGGCCCGGAGCGGGATCTGGCCACGCTGGAGGTCAGCGGGGGTCCCGGTACCATCCCAGTTGGCCCCCATCGCCTCTACCAGATGCGCAGCGCCGCGGAAAACCTCGACTTGCCTCAGCAACACTGCCGACGCCATCAGGGTTCGCCCCGTCGGAGCGCCCTCACCCGGACGTCCGCGCCCCGGCGCAACGATCCGCCCTAGTTCGTGCAGGCGTGCGGCAAGCACCATATCCTCGAGCAGGTGCTCCTCAACCCCGAACTCCCGTGCCAGGATCAGCGCCGCGGCGGCGACTTCGTTCCCTCGCTCCTCCGAACCGGGGGCGGCCGAGTCGAGCGTATGGACGAGCAGTTCCTGAACCTGGCGCACACTCTCCATCGCGTAGCGCCCGCCAGACGCAGGCTCCGATCGGGTCCGATGTGCAGCGACCACGGCGCGGACGCAACCGGAGAACTCCCCGGCATCGACCGGATTCTGGAGCAGGGCCGCGGCGCCGAGGCCCCACGCCCGCTTCCGGGACTCGGCGTCAAGGTTGTCCGCGAGCAGGACGAGCGGGATGCCGAGCAGGGTCGGGTCGCCGTTGATCATCTCGCTCAGCGCCGTCGCCAGTGGCCCGATGTCCAGCATGCTGGCGACCAGAGCCTCGGGCGCGAGGTCGCCGACCCGGAGCCGCGCTTCGTCGGCCGAGCCGACCTCGACCACAACGAACCCGCCGTGGCGGGTCAGGATCATGCCAAGTTCGGAGCGTTCGGCTGCGTTGTCGCCCACCAGCAGGACGATGCCGGCGTTCACTCCGGCCTCCGCCCCGCCGCCTGGCTGTCCGGTTTCGGCGCCGTGGTGGTGGCAGCGGGGATCTCGCCGACCTTCGGCACCTGCACCAGAATGGTCACTCTACGATTCTGCGGCGCCGACGGATCTGTCGGAATCCGCGGCTCACGATCGGCCAGCCCGCGGACGGCTGTGACTTTTTCGCCGTCGTATCCCCCGAGGATCAGCGCCCGCCGGGCGGAGTTGGCGCGGTCGGCACTCAGCTCCCAGTTGGTGTAGCCCTTGCCCGCAGCAAAAGGGTGCGAGTCGGTGTGGCCCTCGATGATGACCGGATATCCCACCCGCTCAAGCACCGTGCCGATCGAGGTGAAGAGCTGCTGCGCCTTCGGGAAAAGCGTCGCGCTGCCGCTCGCAAAGAAGACATCGGTCGAATCCTCGAGCAGCGAGATCCGCAGCCCCTCATCGGTGACCTCGATCACCACGTGCTGACTCAATCCCGCCGACGCGAGCGAATCCGGCAGCGATTCCTTGATCTGCTGGCTCAGCTGCAGCAACTCGTCGTGCCGACCGTCGGCCGGCTTGGCCTGGATCTGCGCCCGGGTCGGTGTCATCGGTTGCCCTTCACCCGGAATCATCGACGCGCCCGACTCATTGCTGCGGCCGAGCGGATCCTGGAAATAGCCCGCGATCGAGGAGCGGATCTCGGAGCTCTGCGTGACCAGCCAGAGCACCAGGAAGAGCGCCATCATCGCGGTCATGAAGTCGGCAAACGCCACCTTCCACGCGCCGCCGTGGTGGCCGCCGCCCTTCTTCACGATCTTCCGGATGATGATGATGGGTTGTTCACGATCGGTCTTCATGCCGCCTTCTCCAGGCGGGTCGACTTGCACGCCGCTTCCATTTCGAGGAACGTCGGCCGGGTGTCTGCACTGATCGCCTTGCGCGCGAACTCGGCCGCCACGATCGGCGGCAGGTTCTTCGCGAAGGCGATGGTGCCGGCCTTGAGAACGAGGTAGAGCTGGGCTTCTTCCTGGTTGCGTGCCTCGAGGTTCGAGGCAATCGGCGCAATGAAGCCGTAGGAGAGCAGGATGCCGAGGAAGGTGCCCACGAGCGCCGAGGCGACGTGATGACCAATCTCGCCGATCGGTCCGCCAATGCTCTGCATCGTCACCACGATGCCGAGCACCGCCGCGACGATACCGATGCCGGGGAGCGAATCGGCCACCCGGGTCAGTGCCGCGACCATCTGGTGGTCGGCTTCGTGATGTACGTCAATTTCCATTTCCAGCATCGCTTCGAGGTCGTGAGCCGGCACGCTGCCCACGAGCACTGTGCGCAACGCATCGCAGAGAAACTCCACCGCGTGATGGTTGCCACTCAGCGACGGATAGCGCTTGAAGATGCTGCTCTTCTCGGGCTCCTCGATGTGCGATTCGATCGCGATCAGGCCGTCGCGGCGGGCGACCTGGAAGAGCTCGAACAGCGCCTTCAGGACATCAACAAAGTACTCCCGCGTCACGATGCTCGGTTTGAAGACTCCGGGGAGCTTCTTCACCAGCGCCTTGAGGACCGGCTGGGGCGTCGACACCAGCACGGTTCCGATCGCCGTTCCGCAGATCACGACCCATTCGGACCAGGCCAGCAGCACGGCCATTGGCCCGCCGGCCATGGCGAATCCGCCAAGGACGGAGACAATGACGACTAGCAGACCAATGATCGCGAACACTCGTGTTCTCCCTCCAGGAGAGGATTCAGGTGAGTTGGTTATCGGTCCGGCGGGCCTCCGACTTCACTCGGGGCGGTCCGAAGCGCCTTTTCGGCCGGTCGGGGCGGGCGGCGGGGGGCGATTGTCATCCCCCCGTCATCGATTTGAGGGGGTCCCCGTCACGATCGCGCGGTATCTTCTTTCCCATGCGTACTCGACTCCCGCTCCTCCTGGTCGTGCTCGCGCTGGCCTGCAGCGAGCCACCCCCGCCGGCTCCTGTCATCTCGGTCGCCGCCACTCCCGACACCCTTATCGTCTCGGCGGTCAATCTGTCGGCCGCCGCCCCGCGCTCGGACCAGCGGTGGGTGGTCCTCGCGACCGAGGAAGCCGAGCTCCGGATCGCCGACTTCACGGCCCATTCGGTCACGCCTTTTCCAGGTATCACCACGGTCGAGGTGCCGCACCCCTCGGTGCTGCTCGGGATCGGTGACACCGTGATCGTGGGCGACTGGGGGCTGCGGCGCTTCACCGCCTGGCTCCCCGGATCGGCGCGGCTCGAGGCGTGGCCAGTGCCCGATGCCCTGCACGGGGCCTTCCCCCGGGCGCGAGATGCGGCGGGTCAGTGGTATTTCGAAGTACCCCCCGAGGCGAAGCGCGATGGAGTGGGCCTCAAGGACAGCGCCGCGGTGGTGCGTGCCGATGCCCAGTTGACCCGCTTCGATACCATTGCACGGCTGGCTCCCCCCGACCTCGCTTCGGTCGATGGCGCCAACGGCCCGCGCTACGAGCGACGCAACCTCGGCGGGCAGGACCTCTGGGGAGTGGGGCGTGACGGGACGCTCTGGATCGCGCGCGTCTTCCAGAACCGGATCGAATGGCGCCGGCCGAATGCCACCAAGCCGCTCACCGGCCCGCCAATGCAGGACCCGATCCTGCCGATTCAGGAGATGGATCGCCAGATTTTCATTCGGCGCTTCCCGGAAGATCAGCGGGAAGCCGCGCGGCGACTGCCGTTTACCGCCATCAAGCCGCCGTTTGAGGCCGCCTATCAGACCCCCGATCAGCGCGTCTGGCTCTTCAAGAGTGCCGTCGCGCTCGATTCGGTGCGGACCTTCCAGGTGGTCGACAGCAGCGGGGTGCGGGTCGTGGTGAAGGTGCCGAGCCGCGGCAGCGCACTCGGCGTGACCAGCACGCACATCCTGATGGGAGAGGAATTTCCCGGCGGGATTCGCCTGCTCCGCTACGCAGTGCCGGAGCAGGCGAAGGCGAAACCTTAGTCGAGCAGCGGTTCTTCCTTCGATTCCTCGGTCTGTTCATCAGGGAGCGTCTCCGGCTTGCGGCGGCGCTCCCTGTTGCGATCGTACCACCGACGCGTGATTTCGCCGGCCAGATGGGTGTTGCCGAGTCCGAAGGCGAGACCCACGGCGAGCGCCACGGCACCGAGGATCAGTGTGAAGGCCGCGGTGACGATCTCTTCTCCAACTCCTAGCTGCTGCAGCGCCATGAAGATGGCGATCACCACCACCGAGCCCTTGGCCACCTTGGCGAGGGTTGGCACGCCCTCGACGTTACCGGCCGATGCCAGAATCAGCCCTCGCACGAACTCGCCGACCACCATCCCGAGGATCACGATCACGATGGCGCTGATCAGCGTCGGGATGAAGGAGATCATGATCCCGAACATCTCGTTGATGCTCTCGAGGCCGAGGGCGGCCGACGCGAGCAGGATCACGATCAGCATCACCAGCCAGAAGAGCAGCTTGCCAACCGCGTGAACCGGATCGAGCTGCGCGCCGGTCCGATCCACCACTTCGCGGAACCCCCCCGCTTCGGCCATCCGGTTGAAGTCGAGGCGCTTGAGGGTCGCGTCGACCCACTTCTCGATCTGCCGGGCCACGAAATAGCCGGCGATCATGATGAGTGCGGCGATGAGGAGCGCCGGAATGACGTGCCAGAGCTGGTCGGCACCGGCCTGCAGGCGTTCACTGAGCTGGTTCACGAGGAAACCTCGAGCACGAGTTTGCCGAAATGTTCTGCCGCAGCAAGGCGTCGATACGCCTCGCTCCCGTCGGCGAGCGGGAGTACGGCATCAATCACCGGTCGCAACAATCCGCGCTCACCCAGGGCAACGACCTCGGCGAACTCCCGGGGGGTGCCCATCGTGGAACCGAGCAACGACCACTGAAACCAGAAGAGCCGGCGGAGGTCGAGGGCGACATCGTGCCCCGCCGTCGCTCCGCAGGTGACCAGGCGACCGCCGGGTCGCAGCGCCCGCAGCGACTTCCCCCAGGTCGCGCTGCCGACCGAATCCACAATGACGTCGGCGCCGTGACCAAAGTGTCCCTTCACCGCGGTCGCGACATCGGCATTTTCGCGATGATCAACGAGGAGCTCAGCCCCGAAAGCCTTGGCCCGCGCCAGTTTGTCGGGGTTTCCCGAGGTGACGGCAACGCGGGCGCCGAGGTGCCGGGCGATCTGCAGCGCGGCGAGCGCCACGCCGCCGCCGATGCCCCAGATCAGCACCGTCTCGTCGGAGGCGAGTCGCGCCCGGGTGGTCAGCATTCGCCAGGCGGTGAGCGTCGCGAGCGGGAAAGCCGCCGCCTCGGCCCAGCTCCACTCGCCCCGGATCGGCATCACGACGCGTCCCGGCACGACCACTTCTTCGGCGGCACTGCCGCTGCGATGCTCACCCTGCACGCCGAACTGCCGACAGAAGACATCATCGCCGGTGCGGCACGCATCGCATTCGCCGCAGCCCCACCCCGGATTGATCATCACCCGATCACCAACGGCAAGGTGCGTGACTGCCGCACCAATTTCGAGTACGACGCCAGCGCCGTCACACCCCACCACGTGCGGAAAGTCCGGCACCGGAATCCCCGGCAACCCGCGCGCCACCCAGAGATCCAGGTGATTGAGGGCCACCGCCCGGATCCCGATTCGCACCTCGCCAGCGTGTCGCAGCGGGGGTGACGGGAGCTCGAGCAGCGCCAGGTTTTCGGGTCCGCCGGTGGCGGTCAAGCAGAGTGCGCGCATCTGGTCTCGTGGACACCTTGCACAAGCGACGAAGGGACGCGACATATTATAGCGCGTCGACGCGTGCACACCTGCACGTGTCGCAGAAATTCCGGTTCGTTGCACGTGATTCTTCACACACTACACCCCGCAGGAGCGCAGCATGGATCTGTTCCATAATTCGGAGAGTTCGTGGGAGTTGTCGGGCGGCTGGATGGAATCGTCCAACGGCGGTTCACCGGCCCCGACTCCGATGAGCATCCCCGAGCCGGCCCCGGGTTCGCTCCCGGCGAAGCCTCGCAAGAAGGCAAAGAAGAAGGTTGCGGCGAAGCCGGCCCCGAAGCCGGTCGCGAAGCCGGCACCCAAGGCGGCGGCCAAGCCCGCGCCGAAGGCCGCTGCGAAGCCCGTCGCGAAGCCCGCTGCCAAGGCCGCGCCGAAGAAGGCCGCCGCGAAGCCCGCGCCAAAGGCCGCTGCGAAGCCCGCCGCCAAGGCCGCTCCGAAGAAGGCTGCCAAGAAGGCCGCCAAGCCGGCGAAGAAGGCCGCGCCGAAGAAGGCTGCCAAGAAGGCTGCGAAGCCCGCCGCCAAGGCCGCGCCGAAGAAGGCCGCGAAGAAGGGCGCCAAGCCGGCTGCCAAGGCCGCGCCGAAGAAGGCCGCGAAGAAGAGCGCCAAGCCGGCCAAGAAGGCGGCGAAGAAGCGGAAGTAGTGGTGCTTCGCTTCGGCTCGTTGACGCGCTCCGGGCCGACCGGGGCGCGTCGCTTTTCCGCCCTGGCCCTCCTGTTGCTGGCGGCGTGCGATACCGCACGGCCCGGCCTCGGAATGGACGCGATTACCGGCGGCACCGTGATCGATGTGGTCACCGGTCGCACCATCGCCCAGGGGGTGGTGCTGGTTCGTGATGGCCATATCGTCGCGGTGGGCTCGAGTGCTGATGTTCCCGTGCCGCGCGGGGCGAGCGTCACCGACGCCACTGGCCGCTGGATCATCCCCGGACTCATCGACGCCCACACGCATTTGCAGCCGTGGGGACTCGCCCTCGCACTCCATTGGGGCGTCACCGCGGTGCGTGATCTGCACGACGGTTTCCCGCTCGCCGACACGCTGCGCGCCATTGCCACCCGTGCCCCTTCGCCGCGGCTCTTTCAGGCCGTGGCGATGCTCGATGGGATCCCGACCACTTACCCGGATGCCATCGGACTCGCCTCGCCTGATGCAGCCGATGCTGCGGTGGCGTCGGTGTTTGCCCACGGCGCCACCTGGATCAAGGCCTACACCCACACCACGCCGCCAATGCTCGGCGCCATCATTACGGCGGCCCGCGCCCGAAATCTCCCGGTCGCGGCCCATCTCGGCCTGACCGACGCCCTCACCGCGGCGCGGCTAGGTGTGACTTCGATCGAACACCTGACCGGCGTGCCCGAGGCAGCGGGCGATTCGGTGGCGCTGATGGCCGCGCACGCGAAGGGTTTCTTCGTGGGCTGGACCGCCTTCGAACAGAGCTGGACCGGCCTCGACACCGCCAGCCTCGCTGCGGTCGCGCGCACCCTCGCGCGATACGGCGTCACGCTGGTGCCGACCCTCGGGTTGCACGAGACCTTCTCCCGCCTCGACGATGCCAGCACCCTCCGCGCCAGCGAACTCGCCGATGTCCCCGACTCGGCCCGCGCCAACTGGAATGTGCCGGGAATGATCAAGCGGGCTGGCTGGGTGCGCGAGGACTACCCCGCCTTCCGCGCCTCGCGGGCGGTGCAGGACTTCTTCGTCCACACCTTTGCGCTCGCCGGCGGCCGAATCGCGACCGGCACCGATGCGTCGAATCAGTTGCTGGTCCCCGGCGCGGGTGTGCATCTCGAAATGGAACTGCTGGTGCGCGCCGGCCTCACGCCCCTCGAGGCGCTGCGCGCCGGGACCCTGCGCGGCGCCGAACTCCTGCGCGCCGATTCGCTCGGCTCGCTGCACGTCGGCGGCACGGCGGACCTGGTCATCCTCGGCGGCAACCCGCTCGCCGAAATCCGCAACTCGCGGCAAGTCGTGAAGGTGATGCTGGGCGGGAAGTGGGTGCGCTAGCCGAGAAGCGAGAACGAAGAAGCGAGAAGGGAGGTTGCCTCTCGATCGCGAGGGGTCTCGCCCTGTCCAACGGGGGACTCGGCGGGATGCTCGGATCGCTGATCCCCAAGTACTGAGCCGCGCGCCACTCCCTTCTCCCTTCTCCATCATCCATCATCCATCATCCGTCATCCGCTATCTTCTCTCCGACCGCCACGGAGTTCGTCGCTTTGGGCACTTTCCGCTGGACCCCTGAACGGATGGAACAACTCGAACACGCCGTCCGGAAGCGGAAACGGGTCACCCTTCGTCGACGTGGCAACGAGTACATCGTCGTGGCCTCGGCGATGACGACCTCAAGGGGGCGGGAAGCCCTCCTCGGGTTCCTCGCCATGACCGGCGATGAACTCACCTTCGTGCTCGCCGACCTCGACCACTTCCAGGTAATCGACCCCTGACCCCAGCCGCGCTCCCTATCGCCTTGCTTCATCTCGACGAGAGCTGTCTCGGCAACGGCAAGCCCGGCGACAACCCGGGCGGCTCTGGCGGACTGATCGAGCTCCGCACTCCCAAGGGAGTCCAGCGCCGCGATTTCTACCTGCATTCGGCGTCGACCACCAATAACCGGATGGCGCTGGCTGGCGCGATCGCCGCACTGCAGTTGCTCGGGCAGAAGGGTGCCCGGCTCCGCCTGCTGATCGTGTCCGACTCCGAGTACCTGGTGAAGGGGATCCGCGAGTGGGCCCCGAAATGGAAGGCCCGAGGCTGGGTCCGCGCCGGCGGCGTGATCGAGAACCTCGAGCTCTGGAAGGCGCTCTGGCAGTCGCTCCCGATCCATGACGCGCAATTCACCTGGGTGCGCGGGCACGCGGGCCATCCCAAGAACGAATATGCCAACGACCTCGCGGTCCGTGCGGCTACCGAGCAGGTGACCTCGGAAGGCATCGTCGAGTCGGGATATGGCGCGTGGCTTGACGCGAAGCGCGCGGCCGGGAAGTTTGCGGGTTACGATCCGGATGCGGCCTTCACCGCGTTCGAGGCCCGGCTCGCGGCCGGCGAGCGGCTTCCACTGGCGGAGAGGAAGTGACCGAACTCGAACGACTCACGGCGACGGTGCTCACCCAGTGGCACGCCGATGGTGGCAGCGAAGGTGGTCCGATCGGCGTCGGCCAGCTGCTCGATCGCGTCCTCCCCTATCGTCAGGCGCGTCGGCTTCTCGGTATCGATATTTCCGAGGACTATGAAGCGCTGATGCTGCGGCTCCTCGCGGAAGAGGAGGGGCTGGTACACGTGGCGCCGCACGACGCCGCTGAAATGGCGCGGCGGACCATCGGATCGAAACTCCCCGACCTCGATATCCTGCAGAAGCTTCGCTCGGCCGAGCTGACCGTGACGCCAGCCACCGTCGCGCGACTGCAGGGCGTGCTCCAGATGCCGCCGAGCCGGGTAGTCGAGGAAGCACCCGCGCCCGAACTCGATGTCGAGGAATCGCCGCTCGCCGAGAGCAACATCGAGGTCGGTGATGACGGCCCGATTGACGACGCCGACATCATTCCGCTGCCCGTGAGTCGGGTCGTCGCCGACGCGATCCGGGTCGCGCTCGAGGCACCGCCTGCGGCGCCAGTGAGCGGCCCCCCGCCCGAGTTCCTCACGGCGGTCCAGTTCACCCCGCCGTCGGCGAGCTGCTGGAGCTGCACCGAGGCCCTCCCCGAAGGGCGCGTCGTGAAGTTCTGCCCCTTCTGTGGTGCCGACCAGCGCCACCCGGCCTGCCCCTCCTGCGGCGAAGAGATCGAGCGGCAGTGGAAGCATTGCCCGGAGTGCGGAACCCGGCTCGGCCTCTGAGCAGTGGCGGCGGCCCTGCGCCATATTCCAGCCATGACCGATATCGTCTTCCTCGCGGCCGTCCGGACCGGCTTCGGCACCTTTGGCGGCACCCTCAAGGATCTCTCCGCCACCGACCTGGGCGTGATCGCGGCGGAGCACGCCGTGGCGCGCAGCGGGATCGACCCGACGCTCATTGATCACGCCATCGTCGGCAACGCGATGCAGACCTCCAGGGACGCGATGTATTGCGCGCGTCACATCGCGCTGCGAACCGGACTCGCGGTCGAGACTCCAGCCGTCACGGTGAACCGACTCTGCGGCTCGGGCTTCGAGGCGGTGGTGCAGGGTGCCCACCGATTGCTGCTCGGCGAGGCGACTGCCGTGCTCGCGGGCGGCACCGAATCGATGAGCCAGGCGCCGCACATCGTGCGCGGTGCCCGCTGGGGCATCAAGTATGGTCCATCGCCGCTGCTCGAGGATTCGCTCTTCGAGGGGCTGCGCGATTCGTTCGCCGGCTGCTCTATGGGCGAAACGGCCGAGAATCTCGCCGAACGCTACGGCGTCTCCCGCGCGGCGTGCGAAGAGTTCGCGATCCGCTCACAGGAGGCGGCCGCCGCGGCCTGGCGTGATGGCGTCTTCCGCGACGAAGTGATCCCGGTGCCGATCCGCGATCGCAAGACGAAGCAGGATCTTCCCTGGCAGGCCGACGAGCACATTCGCGCCGGTGCCACACGCGAGTCGCTTGAGCGCCTGCCGGCACTCTTCCGTCAGAACGGTACCGTGACCGCGGCGACTGCCTCCGGCATCAACGATGGCGCTGCGATGCTCGTGCTCACGACCGGCGCCACGGCGGCATCGCATCAGTTGAAGCCGATCGGTCGACTCGTTGCCTGGGGCGTCGCCGGTGTGCCTCCCGACATCATGGGGATCGGCCCGGTACCGGCGGCACGCAAGGCACTCGCGATGGCGGGAATGACTCTCGCGCAGATGGAACTCGTCGAGGTCAACGAGGCCTTTGCCGCGCAGTACCTCGCCGTCGAGAAAGAACTCGGCCTCGATCGCGCCCGCACCAACGTCCACGGCGGTGCGATCGCCATTGGCCATCCGCTCGCGGCGAGTGGTGCGCGAATCACCGCGCATCTGCTCCACGCCCTGCGCGCCCGTGGTGGCGGCTTCGGACTCGGGTCGGCGTGCATTGGCGGCGGGCAGGGGATTGCCGTGATCGTCGAAGCGTTCCCGGGCTGAGCGAATCATGGAACCCAAACTTCCTGCGCGTATCGATCGCGCCACCTTCGACCGCCTGCTGCAGCGGGCCGCCGAACTCCAGGCCGCTTCGAGCGATATCGGTGATGGTGTCAGTGAGGACGAAGTCCTCGCCCTCGGCAAGGAAGTCGGCATCCCCGAGCAGCACTTGCGGCAGGCGCTCCTTGAAGAGCGCACCCGTGCCGTGCCCGCCGCACCTTCCGACACGCTCGACGCCTGGTTCGGCCGCGCCGACCTGTCGAGCGAGCGCGTGGTGCAGGGTACCGAAGAGGGGATCGCGCTGGTGATCGCGCGCTATCTCGAATCGCGCGAGCACTTCGTGATCCAGCGCGCCACGGTCGGACGCACCACCTTCGAGCCGATGAGCTCCTTCGCCGGCGCGATGCGCAAGATGCGCAAGATCTTCGAGGGCGGCGGCAAGCCGTATCTCGAGCGGGCCGAACTGATCAGCGTGGTCATCACGCCGCTCGAAGCCGGCTTCTGTCACGTGACCATTGCCGCCACGTTGCGTCGAACCCGGCGGGCGTACGTCGGCGGCGCCGCGGCACTCGGTGTCGGCGGCGCGATCGCCGGAGCGCTCATGGCGGTGCTCGGTGCTCCCGAAGTGGCAGCGCTGATCCCGGTGATCCCAGGGGCGGCCGCAGGTGTGATGGTGGGACGTCAGTTCCGTCCGGTCGCGGAGCGCGCACAGCTCGGCCTGGAACGGCTGCTCGACGATCTCGAGCGCAAGCCTTCCCTGCCGCCCGGCACGTCACAGTCAGCGCCGCCGTCATCGCGCCTCGCTCGCGAAGTGGGTCAGGTCGTGCGCGATATCACGACTGAAGTGCGCAAGGCGCTCGAGGACAAGTGACCATTCGCAGCGTCGCCGTGGTCGGCAGCGGTCTGATGGGGAGCGGCATCGCCCAGGCGGCAGCAACGGGTGGCTACACCGTGCTGGTGCACGACGCCGACGCCGCTCAGTGGCCGCGGGCCCGGGTGAGCATCGAGAAGTCGTTCGCGAAGTTCGTCGAGAAGGGGCAGCTCACCGGCGAGGCCCGCGACGCTGCGCTCGCCCGACTCACGTTCGCCTCGTCACTCGACGGGCTGGCCGAATGCGATCTCGTCATCGAGGCAATCGTCGAGTCGCTCGATGCCAAGCAGCAACTGTGGCGGGCACTCGAAACCGTCTGTCGTACCGACGCGCTTTTCGCGACCAATACCTCGTCGCTAAGTGTCGTCGATCAATCGGTCGGACTCGCACACCCCGAACGTCTCCTCGGACTGCACTTCTTCAATCCGGTGCCGATGATGCCACTCGTCGAGGTGGTGCGGTCGATTCGCACCGCCCCGGCGGCGGTCGAAGCGGCGCTCGGCTTCGTGCACGCCATCGGCAAGACTCCGGTCACGGCACGAGATGAGTCCGGCTTCATCGTCAATCTCCTGCTGGTGCCGTACCTCATCGATGCAGTGCACGCCCTCGAGCAGGGCAGGGGCAGTATCGCCGAGATCGATACCGCCATGAAGCTCGGCGCCGGCCATCCGATGGGACCGCTGACGTTGCTGGATTTCGTCGGGCTCGACACCGTCGTGCGGATCGGCGAGATCATGTTCGATCAGTACCGCGAAACCCGATACGCTCCGCCACCACTGCTCCGCCGGATGGTGACGGCAGGCTACCTCGGCCGGAAGAGCGGGAAGGGCTTCTACGACTGGAGCGGCGCCACGCCGGTACCGATGGAGCTTGGACTGTGAGACACGCGCAAATGATGGCCGCTCTATTGCTCGGCGCCGCGTGTTATCCGACGACGACCCGCCCGCCTTTCGTCTCGCTGCCGAGCGCCACGGTGGTGGAGTGGGAACTGTCGGTCCGCGAAGCGACGCAGGAGCTCGCGCTCGCCCTCGATGCCGATTCGATCCCGGTGCGACGGACTGAAAGTGCCGACGGCTGGCTCGAGACCGGCTGGTTCGATGCGGCAACACTCCGCCCGACGACGCGTCGGCCCATCGGTGTGGACATCGTCCGGCTGCGTGCCTGGGCAGATCCGTCCCGACCCAATCACAGCAGCATCACGGTCGAGACGGTCTATCGGCCGCTCGACGACCCTTCGCGCGATGATCACTCGCTCGACCGGGTCGTCCCGCCGAATCATCCGGTCGCGATCAGAGTTGGTATGCTGCTCGACCGGCTGACCAAGAAGTTCGGTGACCCCGGCGAAGTCGCGGCACCTGCCGTCGCGCCGGACACGGGCCTCAAGAAAAAAGCCGCCAAGCCGGATTCGCTACCGCAGCCCACAGGTGTGCCGCATCGATGACCGGAGTGCGTGACGACGGCCGCGCGTTCTGCGCCCGAGTGCTGCCCGATGTCTCAAGGACCTTCGCGCTGGTCATCCGGCTGCTGCCGCCGGCGCTCTCGCACGCTGTCACCGTGAGCTACCTGGTCTGCCGGATCGCCGACTCGATTGAAGATCAGCCCGGCCTCCTGCGCGATCGACGACGGCAGCACTTCACCGCATTGCGACGCGCGGTCATCGACCCGTCACTCAGAGTCGACGATCTCGAGATCTCTCTCTTCGATGAGAACGTCCGTGAACTGATGGCCGGCACCGCGACGGTGCTCGCCGAGCTGCACCGGCTGCCCGACGCGCAGCAGGCGGCGATCCGGCCGTGGGTTCTCGAAATGATCGACGGGATGGCGGCCTCACTGCCGCCCGATGAACGGCGCGATCTTCCCCTTTTCGCCACGATGGCCGAGTTGCGTCGCTACTGCTTCTATGTCGCGGGCACGGTCGGGCACATACTCACCGGGCTCTTCGTCGACTACCAGCCGCCGCGGACGGCGGCCGTTGCGCGCAAACTCGACGAACTCGCGCCCACCTTCGGCCTCGTGCTGCAGCTCACCAACATCATCCGCGATGTCTCGGCCGACAAACAGCTCGACCGCGACCACGTGCCGGTCGAGGTATGGGACACGGTCGGGCTCAAGCGCGATGAAATGTTCCTTCCCGGCCGGGAACGCGAATCGTGGGATGTGCTCGCGCCATTGCTCGCAGAGGCGCAGGCGAGTGTCGAACCGGCCGTGGAGTACATCACCCTGCTGCCACGGAGCGGCGTGCGCGTGCGGCTTTTCTGCCTGACGCCCTTGCTCCACGCTTGCCGGACGCTCGCACTCCTCGAGGCGCAGCGCGCCGCACTGGCCCCGCGCTCCACCGTGCGGATGACGCGCCGCGAGGTGTATCTGCTCACCGCGTTGGCCGCACTCGCGGCGCCGTCGAACACGGCGATTCGCGCGGTGGTGCGCTACGCCCGACGCGCGGCACGTCCGGTCCTCGGCACGGCGGCCGACGAATGACCTTCTCCCCGCAGGCCGTCGACTCGCTCCGCCGCGCACGGTACAGCGAAGGTGCCGGGATCTATCGCATCATCCCGGCGGCTGTGGTGCGGCCGACCTCGCTCGCCGAGTTGCGTGCGGCGATAGACGATGCCCGCGCGGCCGGCTGGTCGGTGACGCCGCGTGGGGCCGGCAGTGCGATGGACGGCGGCAACCTCGGCGAAGGCCTCATTCTCGATCTCACCGCCTTCGAATCGGGACGCTGCGTCGTCAATGCGCGAAACCGCACGGCCCGGCTCTCACCGTCGATTCCGCTCGCGCATCTGCAGGCACTCGCTGGGCGGGATGGTCTGCGCTTTCCACCCGATCCGTCGAGTGGCGCCTGGGCCACCCTGGGTGGGATGGTGTCCACCAACGCCGCTGGTGCCCGCACCGTTCGCTACGGCAGTGTCCGGCCCTGGATCAAGGAGCTCACGCTCGAGACCGCCGTCGGGCCACTGACCCTCGTACGCGGGATGCCTGCCGACCTCGGCCATCCGGTGATGGTGAAGTGGTATACCGCCGTGGCGCCGCTCCTCGGCGCCCACGCGGATGCCATTCGCGCGGCCTTCCCGAAGGTCAGGAAGAACAGCGCCGGCTACGCGCTCGACCAGCTGCTCACCTCGGGCGACCTGATCGATGTGGTGATCGGCTCCGAAGGGACCCTCGGCGTCATCACCGACATCGTGGTGCGGCTCGACCCGATACCCACTGCCCGGGCCTCGCTCCGTGTGGCGCTGCGTAACCGTCACGATCTCGCTGCGGTGCTCGCGACGATTCGCAGCCACGATCCCTCGACGCTTGAACTCCTCGATACCTCCTTCCTCAGGCTGATTCAGCACCGCGTCGACACGCCGGAGCACCCCGGTCTGCTCAGCGAAGCGGCCGGCCTGCTGCTGGTGGACCTCGAGGGGAACAGTGCGCCGGAGCTGGCCGAACGTCTGCAGCAGCTGGTCGCCGCGGTGACCCCGCTGGTGCTCGACGTCCAGACCGCCCTCGATCCGGCCAGCATCGAACAGCTCTGGGCCGTGCGTCATGGGGCGTCTCCGATGCTGGCGGGGCTGACCGATGGTCGTCGTTCGCTGCAGGTCATCGAGGACGGCTGCGTCCCCACCGAGCGCCTCGCCGAATACCTCGATGCCATCGACGCCGCGACTGCGCGCCAGCGGATCGACGCCGTGCTCTTCGGACACGCGGGCGACGGCCACGTGCACGTGAACCTGCTCCCCAACCTGAATGATCCCGACTGGCGGGAACGAGTCCGCGCCATCTTCGATGAGGTGACGGCCGCAGTGATCCGGCTCGGTGGCACGACCTCTGGCGAACACGGTGCCGGCCGGTTGCGTGCAGGAACCCTCGAGGCGCTCTACGGCAGCACCGTGATCGCCGTCTTCCGGGCGCTGAAGGCGGCGTTCGACCCCGATGGTCTCTGGAACCCAGGCGTGATTCTCGGCGACGCCGCCGATCCGATCCGGCAGCTCAAGGTGGGTCCCGATGCCGCGACTCTTCCCGACGGCGTGGCAGCACAACTCCGCGCCATCGAGACGGGCGCGACCTGGGCCAACGGACGCTGGGCGGCACCCCTTCCGACACCCTGAGCGGTGACCGGGAGGGGGGCTTATCTTCCGCCGCGCCGCTGCCATCGCAGCCCGTTCGCTCCACCATCAACGCCCCGACCTCTCATGCGCCTCTATCGCGAACCCGTCGTCACGCTGATCGCCCGCCCGCAATTCCTCGAGCCCACGCATCTCGGCGTGCAGTGGAAGGAGCCGGGCACCGACGGCGAGAAACTCGCCGAATTCGCGGGCCGACTCTGCTACATGAGTCAGCACAATCCGGCCGGGCGGAGCACCGCCGAATACCTCGGCAACATCCTCAAGCAGGGGCACGGGTCGGTCTTCGAGCACGCGGTCTATGTGCTGCTCATCGAAGGAGTCTCACGGTCGCTGACCCACGAACTGGTGCGGCACCGCGCGGGGTTCGGCTATTCCCAGCTCTCCCAGCGCTATGTCGACGAATCCGATGCCGCCTTCGTGATGCCGCCGGCCGTGCAAGGCGATGAGGCACTCGAGACGGCGTGGCTCGCGTCGATGGAAGCGGCCCAGGCCAGCTACGTCGCGGCGGTCGAGAAGCTGATGGAGCGCTACTCCTGGGTCGCCGACAAGATTCATCGCCGCAAGCTCGCCCGCGAAGCCGGTCGCTCGGTCCTCCCCAACGGCACCGAAACCAAGATCGTGGTAAGCGGAAACATCCGGGCCTGGCGCACGATGCTCGAGCTTCGCCTCGGCGAGGGCGCCGAACGCGAGATTCGCCGGCTCGCGGTCCGGGTCCTGCAGACCCTCCGGGCAGAGTCACCCGCCTTCTTCCACGATTTCGAGCTGTATACCGCCGAGGATGGGGAGCAGGCGGGGCGCGTGGTGTACCACAAGGTCTGAGAGAGACGAGAGACTAGAGACTGGAGACTAGAGGTTGAGAGCGGGAAGGGGTTGTCGCCCTGAACGAAGTGAGGGGGCGGAACTCCACCCTGGAACGATGCTCCGCCCCCTCGCTCCGCTCAGGGGGACACCGCTTTGGCTCTAGTCGCTGATCTCTAGTCTCTAGTCTCTCTCCCGCTACATTTCTGACTCATGTCAAATCCCTGGCTCCCCCAGCTCCGCATTGACCGGTGCGTCTGTATGCGCGCCACCTTCGAGCGGCTGCTGCCATTGGCCCGGGCCAACGGCTGGGATCTGCAGAGTCTGCAGGAGGCCACGGGGTGTGGCGATCAGTGTGGCATGTGTCGCCCCTACCTCCGCGAAATGCTCGCGCACGGCACGACGATGTTCCACTCGATCATCGAAGAACCCGACGAGGCCCGAGCATGAGCGACGGACCACCGACCGGGGTGATGCGAGATCGGCGCAAGCAGCCGGTGCCGACGCCGCGACCGTGGTACGACGGCCTCTTCGGCACTGGTCCGCTGGTCTTCTATGCCTTGCTCGCTGGCTGGCTCTCGGTTGCCTTCCTCGCCAAGGACTTTCGTGACACCGGGCTGAGCTTCGCTGCGGTCGCGTCCTTCCTGGCGCTGATCACCTTGCAGCGTGGCCGTGCCGCCGCTGGCCGTCAGAAGGAATCGCTCTCCCGCGCACTCGCCGCCGCCGATCGCCGGAATCGCGAACTCGAGCGACTCCGCGACCTTGCCGCTGCACTCCTCGCCGGCAACGACCTCGCCGCACTCAATCGACAGATCGCCCAGGCCGCGGCCGACCTCCTCGAAGCCGAGGGGGGCGCCATCATGCTGGTTGTGGAAGAGGGTCGCTTCGTCCGCGTGGTCGCCGGCGCCGGGCCGTTGCTGCCAGCGGTCGGTTCGCTGGTGCCGATGGAGCGCTCGCTGGTCGGCCACGTGATCGTGCACGACGAAGCGGTCCTGGTCGACAACATGGAACTCGACCCGCGCAACCATCCGCACGAGCAACTCACCGGCCGACTCACCAGCGCGGCCATGGTCCCGCTGCGCTCGGCCGGGCTGGTGGTTGGTGCCGTCTGTGCCTACAACCGCAAGGATGGCCGCTTCTTCGGAGAACACGATCGCCAGTTGCTGCAGACCCTCGGCGACCAGGTCGTGCTCGGCCTCGACCGCACCACGGTGCTCGAGGAATTGCGTCGCAACGAACGGATGCTGGCGACCAAGAACAAGGAGCTGCAGCGTGCCACGCAGCTCAAGAGCGAATTTCTCGCCAACATGTCGCACGAGTTGCGCACGCCACTCAACGCCATCATCGGCTTCTCCGACTTGCTCCTCACCGAAGGACTCGGTCCGCTCGAGGAGCAGCAGAAGGAGTTTCTCGAGGCGATTCTCCGGAACGGCAAGCATCTGCTCGGCCTGATCAACTCGGTTCTCGACCTCTCGAAGATCGAGGCGGGCCGGATGACGCTCTCGCTCGCGACCTGTGACGTGCGCGAGGCAATCGTCGGCGCGGTCACCGACACCAGTTCACTGCGCAGCGGAAAGCTCCAGGAGTGCACCGTCGACATGCCCGAGGGGGTGTCGATCGAAGTGGTGGCAGATGGCACCCGCATCCGGCAGATCCTCTTCAACCTGCTCTCCAACGCATCGAAGTTCACCGGCGAAGGCGGCCGCATCACCGTCTCGGCCGTCCGCACCGTGGCGCCGATGCCGAGCGTGGCGGTGTCTCGCTTCGGCGAAGCGGTGAAACTCGCGACCCGCGATGTCGTCTGGGTGTCGGTGTCGGATTCCGGCATGGGAATCAAGAGCGAGGATATGGGGAAGCTCTTCCAGGAATTCTCGCAGGTCGATGCATCGGCATCGCGTGCTGCGCAGGGCACCGGCCTCGGGCTGGTGCTCTGCAAGCGTTTCGTGGAACTGCACGGCGGCCAGATCGGCGTCGAGTCGATCTACGGCAAGGGAAGCACCTTCTGGTTCATGCTGCCGGTCGATGGTCCGCCGAAGCGGCGGGATGGTACTGGCGTTGAAACGCTGCCCGCGGGTATGGCGTGACCAGGTCGATGCGTGCACTGCTCTCGCTGGTGCTCTACCTCGGCGGCAACCTTGTCCCGCTGGTCGACGCCGTTGTTTTCCACTCGACCCCGCAACGCGTCGCCGCGAATCACATCGAGTCGAGCGACACCACCTGTCACGTCGAGCGCTGTGAGCTTGGCGCGCCGGTCGCCGCCACCCCTCCCGCCACGCTTCTGCTCCAGCTCGGTCGGTTCTCCCGGCCGATTCTCAGCACCCCCGCATCGCCTTCCGTCGATGCTCCCCGCGATCGCGCTCCAATCAGCGGTCTCGGTTCGCGCGCCCCTCCCGCACAAGGCTGAAGCTCTCGCTCCAGTAGCCATCGCACCGCTCCGCTCTGGGGGCGGTGCCGCTGTCGCATCTGCCCGCAGATGCGACCTCCCTTGTCGCACGGAGTTTTGCCATGTTGACCTTACTGCTGCTGGCGGGCCTCGCTGGCGCGCCACCTGCCGGACCATATACGCTCTCGGGTCGATTGACCGACAACGCTGGTACCCCGATCGCCGAAGCGCAGGTCGTTCTGCTCGAGGCACACCGCTCGACCCGCACCGATGCCTCGGGACGATATCGCCTCGACCGCGTCCCCGAAGGGACCTACGGAATTTCCTTCGCGGCGGTTGGGTTCCGTCCGCAGGTTCGACGCTTCACGCTTCGCGGGGCGGACCTGCAACTTGACCTGACCATGGTGCGCACCGTCGTGGAGTTGCCACCGATCCAGACCACGGCGACCCCACTCGCGACCGCCGCACTCGATTCGCCACAACCTCTCTCGGTCCTCTCGGGGGAGGCCCTCAGCAAGCAGCAGGCACCGTCACTTGGTGCCGTACTCGAAGGGCTCCCCGGGTTGCGAAACTCCTCCACCGGGTCCGGCATCGGCAAGCCCGTGATCCGCGGTCTCGGGAGCAACCGTGTCCTGATTCTCGATGATGGTCAGAGGATGGAAACCCAGCAGTGGGGCGATGAACACGCCCCGAATGTCGAAACGGCAACCGCTGACCGGATCGAGGTGATCCGGGGTCCCGCGAGTGTGCTCTACGGCTCGGATGCCCTCGGTGGCGTGATCAACGTGGTGCAAAGAGAACTCCCCGACGCCGGCACCGCTGGCAGTCTGGTCCGCGGTCGCCTCGCCGCCGCCTATGGCAGCAATGGCCGGGCTCCCGACGGCAGCGCGCTGCTGGAAGGGGCGAGTGGCGCCTTCGGCTTTCGCGGCACCTTCTCCGGGCGAACGCAGCAGGACATTGCCACACCCCGGGGCAACCTCTCGAATTCCGGGCTCTCAATGCTTGGTGGTTCGTTTGCCGCTGGTGTGCACGGTGGCTGGGGCGACCTGACAGCCACGCTCACCCAGCGCAACGAACGACTCGAGATTCATGAGGACCCCGCAGAGGAGCCGGATGCAACGGGCTTCCAGCGGATCAATGCGACTCGTGCAAAGCTCGCAGGGAGTGTGAGCCTGGGCGGCAGCAGCCGAGTCGAGTTCGATCTTGGCGTTGAACGAAATCGTCGTCGGGAGTTCGAGGAGGCCGGCGCATCCGATGTTGCGCTGGGTCTGCTCTCGAGGACGACTACGGCCAATGCCCACATCCACGTTGCGTCGAGCGCTGCGGCCGCCGGCGTGCTCGGTGTGTCCTTCCTCCGGACAGCATTCTCGAAATTTGGCGAAGAAACGCTGATTCCGAACACCACCGCCACGGGGATTGGGGCATTCGCTTTCGAGCAGCTGGAGGCTGGACGCTGGCAGTTTTCGGCCGGGGCGCGATTCGACCACAGGATACTCGACAACGAGAATGACGCCGAGCTGGGGCTCGCGGCCGGACGTCGCGACTACAACTCGGTCACCGGCAACCTCGGTGCGCTCTATCGCGTCTCGGCGCCGGTTGCGCTGGTGGTCAACGCGGGTCGCGGGTTCCGGGCACCGTCACCGTTCGAACTCTTCTCGAACGGCGTGCATGAAGGCACCGTTCGCTTCGAACGCGGTGATCCGACCCTCAGGAACGAAACATCGCTGAATGTTGATGTAGCCTTGCGCGTGCAGGGCAACTCGGTCCGCGGTGAACTCGGAGTCTTCCGTAACGCGATCAGCAACTACATCTACCCGCGCCCAACCGGAGTCGACGACCCGGAATCGGGCTTTCAGATCTTCGACGTCTCACAGGGGAATGCGGTGTTGAGCGGGGTGGAGGGCGCACTCGAGTATCACCCGACGGCCTGGCTACATCTGCACCTCGGTGGTGACTACACCCGCGGCCAGAATACATCGCTCGACCTGCCGCTCGCGTTCGTCGCCCCGTTGCGCCTTACCTGGTCGGCGCAGCTGGAAGGCCAGGGCGGCGGCGTGTTGGCGAAGCCGTATTTCAGCGTGAGCGGCGAGAGCGACGCGAAGCAGAAGCGACTCGATCCGGAGGACGTGGCCCCGGAGGGATACTCGCTGATCAACCTTGGCGGTGGTGTTGGCGTTGGCGGTGGGAAGAATCCCCTGCAGCTGGAGCTTCAGGTGCGGAACCTCTTCGACACCAGCTATCGATCCTTCCTCTCGCGCTACAAACTGTACGCCGACGATCCGGGCCGCAGCATCGTCGTGAGGCTTTCGGCCGGGCTGTGAATCGCAGGGGAGCGGTGGGCGCATCATTTCTTGACCGCCGCTCCCCCGGCGACAGCTAGCTCCACGCTCCCGCAAGTTCGGCCCGAGCCGCCCACGCGGCCACGCGCGGCGCGAGCAGTTCGGCAGCAAGGCGGGCCACCGCTTCATCCTCCTCGCGGAAGAAGTCCGGCGTTTCGCTTCCCAGCCAGAGCCACCCCACCAGTTCATCGCCCACTTCGAGTCGCGCCGCGAGCACGCTGTGCGTCCGCTCCGCCGAGCGGGAGTCGTAGCTGCTCGGCCAGCGGCTGTCGATGTCGCGCAAGTCGCTGACGCGACCGATCGCCCGCGATCCGAGACGATGCGCGAGCGCGTCAATTCCTTCCGCCGCGTCAGGGTCGATGCTCAGCGACGCCACCGAGCCCCGCTCACCGCCGACCAGTGCCCAGCAGTCTGGTGCCGGTGCCACGGCAATCAGCTCGAGCCGGTCGTGGGGCAGCTGCAGCGCGAGTGCGTCGGAGGCGAGCTGTACCAGGTCGCTCCCGTTGCGCGCGCGTCGCATCGCTTCGAGGAGCCCTTCGGTGACCCCCGTGACAGTGCTGTTGTGATCGGTGCCCACCGCGCGAGGACGAACCCACGGATACGACGCGAGCCGGCGACAGCAGGTACTGAGCTGTGCCGCCACCCGATGCAACTTCCGCTGATCGTAGAGGGTGTACGCGTTGTCGGCAAAAGCGCCCACCAGCAGCAGGCCAACGTCCTGCACCTCGGCGCGAATCGGGATCGCCATCGCCGATTGATAGCCACCGGCGCGCAGCTGATCTTCGAGCGTGAAGAGCCCTTCCTGCGGCACCAGCGGCTCGGCCAGCGGAGGTGACAGAACCTCGGCTGTGAGCGACGGCGGACCCACGAGGACGACCCCGCCCCGGGCCGGGTAGAGCCAGCACGCCACCAGCTCCGCCGGCATCAGCGAAGCGACTGCGTCGTGCAGCGCCTCGTGCCAGGTGTGGATCTCGGCGATGCTCGGCCGCGACCCCGCCCAGGTGAGCACCGGGACAAACGCTTCGAGTGGAGTGGCGCCGGGAGAATCCATGAGAGGGCGAAGTGTGCAGGGGGCGTGCCAATGACGCCACCCTTGACATACCCCCACCCCCTATATATCGTCGAGGCGTATCACTTACCCTGGAGGGGTAATGTCGACCGTCACACTGCACATCGAAGGCATGAGCTGCGGCCATTGCCTCAACGCCGTCAACAAGGCCCTCGGCAGTGTCCCCGGGGCCACGATCCAGAGCGTCCAGATCGGGCGAGCCGTCATCGAATCGCCAGCTGGTGGGCCCAGCGCCGAAGAGCTGGCCGCTGCGGTGACTCGCGCCGGCTACCGTGCCACCGCGGCGGTGAGTTCGTCGTGAACGCGTTGGTCGTGATCCTCGGCATCGCCGCCATTGGCGCGGTGAATTGGTGGTTCTTCCTGGCCGACCGGACCAGTGCGCGGGCCAGCACTGTGGCCGGAATTCAGGAAGTTGTCATCACCGTGCTCGGGGGGTATGACCCGGCCGAGGTGCGGATTTCGGCGGGTCGGCCGGCACGACTTCTCTTCGACCGGCAGGAGACCTCGAGCTGTTCCGAGGAGATCGTCATCCCCGCGCTCAACCTCCGGCGCTTCCTTCCGGCGCACCAGCGCACCGCCGTCGAGCTTCCGCCGATGGCCGTCGGACGCTATCCAATGAGCTGCGGCATGGGGATGCTTCACGGCGAACTGGTGGTCGAAGCCACCACCGAGGTGGGCGATGCACACCACACCTGAGGCGTCGGCGCATCGCTCCGAGGAGACGATCACCCTCCCCGTGGAGGGGATGACCTGCACCGCGTGCCAGGCCCGGATCCAGTCCGCGCTGCAACGCGAGCCCGGGGTCAATCAGGCCGACGTGAACGTGATGCTGGCCAACGCGACCGTGCGCTTCGATCCCGCGCAACTCACCCCCGGCCGTCTCGTCGAGGTGATCGAGGCCACTGGCTACGGCGCCTCGTTGCCAGTCGAGAATCGTTCGGCGATCGACGAACAATCCGCGCGCGACGTGGCCCAGCAGGACGAATACCGCGAGCTGCGCTTCAAGGCAGTAGTTACCGGCATCCTCGGCGTGGTCGCGATGCTGTTGTCGATGCCGATGATGACGGGAGCCGCGCACGGAAACGGCGCCTCCCCGCTGGTGGGATGGACGTTGCTCGCACTCGCCGTCTTCGTGATGAGCTGGACCGGTCGCCACTTCTATCAGCGCGCCTGGATCGCCTTCCGGCACCATTCGGCCGACATGAACACGCTCGTTGCCGTTGGCACCGGTGCCGCGTTCCTCTACTCGGTCGTGGCCACGGCAATGCCGGGTCTGTTCACGAGTCGCGGACTCGCACCGGACAGCTACTTCGAGGCCGTGATCCTGATCATCGCCTTCATTCTCGCCGGCAACACGCTCGAGGCGCGCGCCAAGCGCAACACCAGCACGGCGCTGCGTGCGCTGGCACAGTTGCAGCCGGCCACGGCGAGGGTGATGCGTGATGGGGCCGAGATCGATCTCCCCATCGATGCTGTCACTGCGGGCGACGAAGTCCTGGTGCGGCCGGGCGAGCGGATCGCGGTCGACGGCGAGGTGTTCTGGGGCGAAAGCACCGCCGACGAGGCGATGCTCACGGGGGAGTCGCTCCCGGTGCCCAAGCGAGCAGGCGATCGCGTCATCGGCGGGACCATCAACGGCACCGGTGCGCTTCGCATTCGTGCCACCACCCTCGGCGCTGACTCGGTGCTCGCGCGCATCGTGCAGCTGATGCGCGACGCGCAGGGAAGCCGGGCGCCGATCCAGCGCCTCGCCGACCGGATCAGCGGAATCTTTGTTCCGGTCGTGATCTCGCTCGCCATCACCACCTTCGTCGTATGGTATCTCGCGGCGGATCAGGCGCCTGCGGTTCGCGCCTTCGCCGCGAGTGTCGCCGTGCTGATCATCGCCTGCCCCTGCGCCATGGGGCTCGCCGTGCCCACCGCCGTGATGGTGGCCACGGGCCGCGGCGCCGCGCTCGGCATCCTCATCAAGGGTGGCGAGGCGCTGCAGCGATCGGGTGATGTCGACACCGTGGTGCTCGACAAGACCGGCACCGTCACCGAAGGCGCCCCAGCCGTCACCGAGATCGTGCTGGCACCGGCGGGACAATTCGACGAGGACGAGCTGCTCGTCCTTGCCGCCGCACTCGAGGCCGCCTCACAGCATCCGATTGCCGCGGCCGTGGTGCAGTCGGCGAAGAACCGCCGTCTCGTGGTGCCGCCGGCGTCGCAGTTCCAGTCGATCACCGGCCAGGGGATCACCGGCATCGCCGACGGCCACGCCGTCCTGGTGGGTAACGCCGCCTTGCTGAAGCAGTGGAGCGTGGATGTCGCGCCACTGAGCATCCAGGCTACCACCCTCGCGACCCAGGGGCGGACCACCGTTTACGTGGCGATCGATGGTGCACTCGCCGGTCTGCTTGCCATTGCCGATCCGGTGCGCACCAGTACGCCCGCCGCCATCGCCCGGCTCCGCGCACTCGGACTCGATGTCGTGCTCCTCACCGGCGATCAGCAGGCCACGGCCGACGCGGTCGCCCGCGCGGTCGGGATTGCGACCGTGATTGCCGGTGTCCTCCCCGAGGGGAAGGTGGCCGAGATCGAGCGTCTCCAGCGCGCCGGCAAGGTTGTGGCGATGGTCGGCGACGGCATCAACGATGCGCCCGCCCTGGCGCGCGCCGACATCGGCATCGCGATGGGGGGCGGCACCGACGTCGCCGTCGAAGCCGCCGATATCGCCCTCATGCGCGCCGATCTTGGCGGCGTGGCCGACGCGATCGAGCTGTCGCGTCGCACGATGCGGACGATGCGCCAGAATCTCTTCTGGGCCTTCGCCTACAACGTCATCGGCATCCCAATCGCCGCCGGCGTGCTCTATCCCTCCACCGGCCTGCTCCTCTCACCGGTGATCGCCAGCGCGGCGATGGCGTTGAGCAGCGTCAGCGTGGTCACGAATAGTCTGAGACTCAAAGCAGGATGACAGTTGACGGATGACAGATGACAGATGACAGATGACAGATGACAGATGACGGATGGCTCTTCTGGGATGCTCGTGAATCATTCCGTCGTTCGCCGGCCGCCCGTCATCCACTAATCACCATCTGTCATCTGTCATCTGTCATCCATCAACCCTCAACAGAGGAGCCTCCCGCATGCACAAAGCTTCACACGTCCCGTCAGAGACCAAAGAGGCGTTGACCAAGCGCCTCCGCCGCATCGAGGGCCAGATCCGTGGCCTGCAGAAGATGGTCGATGAGGAACGCTACTGCGCCGATGTGCTGGTGCAGATTGCGTCGGTGCAGGAAGCATTGCGCAGTGTTGGCAAGTTGCTGCTGCAGAATCATCTCACCCACTGTGTCAGCGGGGCGATCAGGTCGGGCGATGCAGCGGAAGGAGAGCGGGTGGTCGAGGAACTCGTGGAGCTGTGGGGGCGCTAGCCGCGTCAGCGCTTCTTCGCCACCCGTGCCATATCGCGGGTCACGGTTTTCATCGCCCCCAGCATCACTACACCACCGAAGAGCGCCACCACCGGGAGTACCATCACGGCGCGATCGAGGCCGAAGCGATCGGAGAGTGAGCCGACCAGCGGAAAGGCGATGGCGTCACCCGCGAGATGGATGAACAGCAGGTAAGCTCCGCTCACAGTCGCGCCGATGCGGGCAGGCACAACGTCGAAGATCACCGCCGCCATCGGTCCGTTGTACCACGACAGGAAGAAGAAGGCCACTGCGAACACCGGCATGAAGACGTCGATGTCACGCACCGTGAGCAGCCAGATGGCGAGCGGGCCGCCGACCAGGAAACCAACTGCCACGGTCAGCACCCGGCCACGATCGGTCCATCGCTTGAGCAGGTCGGCAATGAACCCGCCGGCAATCGCCCCCAGAACGCCCGAGAGCAATCCCCACTTGCCAAGCAGCCCCGCAGCCGTGCCGTTGCTGAGCGAGAACTCCCGCGTCATGAACGTTGGGCCCCACCCGACGATGCCGTTCATCCCGAACGAGATCATCGCCCCCGCCACAAAGACGTAGACCAGCGTCGGCGTACGCAGCACCAGCCGGCTCGCGTGGAGCAGGTCGTCAACGGCGCTCTCGAGTTCAGGAGTGAACGGCGTCTCCTCGCGGCGGTCGAGTTGCAGCAGCCGGACCCAGCGGAAGATCGTGAGGGCAACGCCGAGCCCGATCGCGGCGGCGAGCACGGCGGTATCCTTGCGAGAGTCGACACCGTACTCCCGATTCAATGCCCACGCCGCCACCAGCCCGATGAGCGTCATGCCGAGCACGGGGTACAGCTGGCGGAACAGGCCCCGCACGCCAATCTCCAAATCGTGCAGCAGCGATTTCACCGTGAGCGGTTCGTCGTGGCGAGTGGGGTCCTTGAGTTGATACACCAGCACGGCACAGAGAAATCCCGGGAGACCCACTGCCATGAACGCCACGCGCCAGCCGTAGATCCCTTCGAGCCACCCGCCGAGCAGCAGGCCCAGCACACCGCCGACTGGAATGCCCGCCGCGAGCAGGCTCATCGCGACGGCGCGATCCTTTCCCGGGAAATAGTCGGCGACCATCGAGGCCGAGGCCGGTCCGTACGCCGCTTCGCCGATGCCGACGCTCGCGCGACAGATGAACAGCTGCCAGAAGTTGCGAACCAGCCCGCCCATGAAGGTGAACGCGCTCCAGAGCGCGACCCCGCCGGCGATCACGGCCTTGCGGCTCTTCAGGTCGCTGAGCACGCCGAAGGGAAGCGCGGCGACCGAGAAGACCAGGATATACGCCGAGCCGAGCCAGCCGAGCTGTGAATCGGTGAGTGCGAGGTCGCGCTTGATCGGCTCGAACAGCGCAAAGATGATATTGCGATCGAGATAGTTGAGCAGGTTGATGAACGACAGCAGGCCCAGCGCGAGCCATACCCGCGGCGGTGTACGCGACTCCGCCGCGCCCCGACTCACGAATCGACCACCGTGACGTTGAGACGCTTGCGGCACTCCTCGATCGCGCGCACCGCTTCGGCCGGATCATCCGTCACCGTGAACAGCAGCATGTCGGTCGATGAAATCTTCCCTTCGGCAAGCATCGTCTCCTTGAGCCAGTCGACCATGCCGCCCCAGTACTTGGTGCCGAACAGCACGACCGGGAAGTCGGAGATCTTGTCGGTCTGGATCAGGGTCAGTGCCTCGAACAGCTCGTCGAGGGTGCCGAATCCGCCCGGAAAGACCACATATCCCACGGCGTACTTCACGAACATCGTCTTGCGCACGAAGAAGAACTTGAAATCGAGCGACTGCGTCAGGTACGGGTTGGTGTGCTGCTCGTGTGGCAGCTCGATGTTGCACCCGATCGAGAGACCGCCGGCTTCAAACGCCCCCTTGTTGGCCGCTTCCATGATGCCGGGACCGCCACCGGTCATCACCGGAACCCCGGCACGGGCGAACGCTGCGCCGGTCTCGACGGCGGCCTGGTACATCGGGTCATCGGTCTTGGTGCGCGCCGAACCGAAGATCGAGACGCCCCCGGCCACGCCCTGGAGATTCTCGAATCCCCAGACGAATTCGCCGAGGATGCGCAGGACACGCCACGAGTCGGACGAGCGCCGCACTCGCAGCGCTTCTTCCGTCAGCGGAGTATTGAGGAGCTTTTCGTCCTCAGTGGGCTTCGCGCCGACGCGCGGCCCGCTGGGGATACTGCTCGAACGCTCAGACATGGCAGAACACCTCGAGAAAGGCCCGATGATCATCGGCGACGTTGTAGAAGTACGGTGAAACGCGGACATGCCCTGGCCGGGCATCAACAATGAACCCGGCCGCCGCCGCCCGTGCGACATCGCGGTGCGGGTCGTCGCTCGGCAACATCACGATCGCCGACCGCTCCACCGCCGTCGGTGCCATCTTCGGCACGATGCCGCGCGTCTGCGCCGCCGCGATGAGATCTTCCGTCAATGCACTGGCGACATCACGAATGGCTGCGGCCCCGGCGGCTTCGAGCACGTCGAGCCCGCCAAGCTGGGCACACACCGGCATCATCGGCGGGGTACCGCACTCGAACCGGCGCGCGTCATCATGCGGCGTGAACTGGGCCGGATCAAAAGCAAATTGATCGCGGTGCCCAAACCATCCGGTCGCCCCCGGCGCCAGTCCGTGCGTGCTCTCGGCGCGCGCATACAGAAAGGCCACACCGGAGCCGCCAAGCAGCCACTTGAGCCCACCCGAAGCGTAGAAGTCGACCCCCAGCGCGCGGACATCCACCGGCAGCTGCCCCACACCGTGATAACCGTCCACGAAGGAGAGCGCCCCGCGCCGTCGCGCGATGGTCGCGATCGCGGCAACATTCTGGATCGCACCCGACGTGAAATAGACGTGACTCGTCGCGACGAGCGCGGTGCGATCATCGACCGCCGCCTCGAACGCCTCGAGCGGGACCGACACTCCATCCGGGCTTTCCAGCAGCACCAGCTCGACATCCCGGGTGAGCCACTGATACGGCACCGTGGGGAAATCGAGGGCCGTGGTGACGATCCGGCGACGCCGCGTGGTGTCCAGCGCGCTTCCCACTGTCGACAGAATGCTCGACAGCGACGGATGCAGGGCGATCTCGCCGACATCGGCACCGATCAGGGCCGCATATCGGCCTCGCAGCTCGCCGAGCGCCTCCCACCAGACGTCGTACCAGTTGGCGGCGCCACGCGCTTCCCACTGGTCCAGAAAGGTGTTGACCCGCTGGCGCGACGCTCGGGACAACGGCCCCAGCGAGCACGAATTGAGGTAGGTCGTCTGCTCGAAGATCGGAAATTCGCGGCGCCAGTGGGCGAGGGGCTGATCCTGCGCCGGGGAAGGGGTGTGCGGCATTGCCGGAATATAGGGACGGCAGCCGCGGCAGATGACACCGGCCTGCGCTCCCCCTACGTTCCACGCGTGAGCAACGAACTCGACCTCGACCCCCGTTACCGCGGCACCTGGCCCGCCCTCACCGCGGCGCTCACGATACGTGCGCTCGTGTCGCCCCGTCTGGCGCTCGACCTGCTCCGGACCGCCTGGGCATTCCGCCGTCGCGACTGGTACCGACTCGCCCCGTTTCTCCCCGTGCCCGATGCCACCTACCTGCGCTGGCGGATGTACACCGCCTACGGCAGCGAAGGGGCCGTCCCGCCCGTCGAGGACGTCATTCGTTTTGCGCGCTGGCGGCGCGAGACGATGGGACTATGAGTGACACCGACGTGCGTCACGTAGTCATCGTCGGTGGCGGCTTCGCGGGGCTCTACCTCGCCAAGGGCCTCAAGCACGCCCAGGTGCGGGTGACCCTCATTGACCGGCGGAATCACCATCTCTTCCAGCCGATGCTCTATCAGGTGGCCACTGCCGCGCTGAATCCGAGCGATATCGCCTCGCCGATTCGCTCGATCCTGCGCAAGCAGCAGAACCTCGAAGTGCTGCTGGGAGAGGTCGATCGCATCGATCCGGTGAGCCGCACGGTCCATCTCGCCGACGGCGCCACCGTGAATTACGATTTCTGCGCTGTCGCGACTGGCGCTCGTCATGCCTATTTCGGCCACCCCGAGTGGGAGGCGTTCGCGCCGGGGCTCAAGAGCATCGAGGACGCCCTTGAGATTCGTCGGCGTGTCCTGCTCGCCTTCGAGCGCGCCGAACGGGAACCCGATCCCAAGTTGCGACACCAGTACCTGACCTTCGTGGTCATCGGCGGCGGCCCGACCGGCGTCGAGGTGGCCGGCGCACTGGCCGAAATTCGTCGCTTCGCCCTCGCCCGCGATTTCCGTCATATCGATCCGCGCGAGGCGAGTGTCGTCCTGCTCGAAGGCGGCCCGCGGATCCTCTCGAGCTATCCGCCATCGCTTTCGGAACGCGCCAAACGCGACCTCCGTAATCTTGGCGTCGAAGTCCGCGAGAACACCCTGGTTACTGCGGTGCACGAGGATGCCGTCGAGGCATCGGGGTGGCGGATCCCCTCCACCACGGTAGTCTGGGCCGCAGGGAACCAGGCCTCGCCGCTCCTCGCGACCATCGGCGCGCCGCTCGATCGGCAGGGTCGAGTGATCGTCGAGGCCGACTGCACCGTGCCCGGCCACCCCGATCTCTTCGTGCTTGGCGACGCCGCTGCCCACACCGGCGCCGGTGCCTCCGCGCCCGATCCGGCGGTTGCACCCACGGCCATTCAGATGGGGCAATACACCGCGCGCGCGATCAAGGCCTCGCTGGCCGGCAAGCAGCGCACGCCATTCCGCTACTGGAACAAGGGTGAGCTCGCCGTCATCGGGCGCGGGCAGGCGGTGGCGAATCTCGGCCGGCTGCACTTCGGCGGCTTCTTCGCCTGGTTCACCTGGGTCTTCATTCACCTCACCTATCTCATCGGCTTCCGTAACCGCTTGCTGGTGCTGATCGAGTACGGCTGGTCGTATCTCACGTTCGGCAGCGGCGCCCGGCTCATCACCGGCGAAACCGGCGAGTACGCGGCGCGCATCGCGCCGTCGCGATGACGCTGCCGACGGCGGCCGAGGTCAAGGAGGAGGCGCGCCGCATCGGCTTTGTCGCCTGCGGCATCGCCGACCTGCAGCCGAGTCGTCGCGGCGATGCGCTCGACGCGTGGCTCGCGGCCGGCTACGGTGGCACGATGCGCTACCTCCATCGCCAGGCGAAGAAGCGCAAGCTCCCGGCAACCGCGACCCCGGGCGCCGTGCGCGCGATTGTCGTCCTCGAGAACTATGCGGCCCCCGCCGACGAACTCCCCGCCACTGGTGATCGCTTCAAGGTGGCGCGCTACGCCCGGGGAATGGATTACCACCTCGTTACGCACGGGCGGCTGCACCGACTCGCCGAGTGGCTCAAGGGCCGCGGCGCCGGGCTCGCGCACGTCTGGATCGATGATGGCCCCGTGCCCGAGCGCGAACTCGGTGAACGCGCCGGACTGGGGTGGATCGGCAAGAACACGATGCTGATCCATCCGCGGATCGGCTCATGGACTTTCATCGGCACCATCTTCACCGATGTGCCGTTCGATGTCGACGCGCCGATCGACACCGATCGATGTGGCAGCTGCACGCGCTGCCTCGATGCCTGTCCGACCGATGCCTTCGTGGCGGAGCGTTCGCTCGACGCCACGCGCTGTCTCTCGTATCTCACGATCGAATACAAGAACGCCCTTCCCGACGCGCTGCTGCCGCAGTGGGATGGCTGGGCGTTCGGATGCGATGTCTGCAACACGGTCTGCCCCTGGAACGAGAAGTTCGCGGTGGCCACGACCGTGACCGAATTCGCGCGGCGCGACCATCCCGATCGGCGCGACCCTGCCGCCTTCGACACGCTCACAGAAACAGAGTACCAGCAACGCTATGGCGACACTCCACTGGCGCGCCCCGGTCTCGACCGGATGCGCCGCAACCTGCGCGCAGCAGTCGCTGCGCCCGATTCCGTGATCGAGCGATGACACCAGCACTCCATTCCTTCGCCATCTTCGTGACCGACCTCGAGCGGGCACGCATCTTCTACGAGGAACAACTCGGCCTCCCACTCTGGAAGAGGGGTTCCTTCGGTTTCGAATTTCTCGAAGGACCGCCGCACCTCGGCGTCCACCCCGCCGAGCACCCGGAGGCCAAGGCACTGGTCGGTCGGCACACCGGCATCACCTTCGCGGTGCCGGAGCTGCTCGCGCTCTGCTCGCGGCTGGGCGAGGCAGGCGTCCGCTTTATCGCCGAGCCCACGCAGCAGGGGTTCGGAATCATGGCTATGATTGCCGATCCGGATGGCAACATCTTCGCCCTCTGGGAAGACAACATCACCGATCCGCCGAAAGACGTCAGCGCATGAGCCTCCCGCGAGAATTTGCGAGCGATAACACCGCGCCGGTGCATCCGGCCGTGATGGCCGCACTCACCGCCGCCAATGCCGGCCCGGCAGTGGCCTACGGCGATGATCCCTGGACCGATCGCGCCCGCAAGTGGTTCCACCGCGAGTTCGGCCCGGAGACCGCCGTCTTCTTCGCCTGGAATGGCACCGGCGCCAATGTGGTCTCGTTGCGTGCGCTGGTGCGACCGTTTCAGGCCGTGATCTGCACCGAGCAGGCGCACATCAATGTCGATGAATGCGGCGCGCCCGAACTGCTGGCCGGCTGCAAGCTCATCGATGTGCCGACGCCCGACGGCAAGCTCACACCAGCGATGGTGCGCGCAGCAGCCGAAGGAATTGGCAACGAACATCACGTCCAGCCCGCGGCGATCTCGATCACCCAGGTCACCGAATACGGCACCGTCTACACCCGCGATGAGCTGATCGCCCTCTGTCGCACGGCGAAGGAAATCGGCATGCGCGTGCATATGGACGGGGCCCGCATCGCCAACGCGGCGGCATCACTGCGCCTGACCTTGCGGGCCATCACCAAGGATGTCGGCGTCGACATCCTGTCGTTCGGCGCCACCAAGAACGGCGGGATGGGGGCCGAAGCGATTGTGGTCTTCGATCCCGCGCTGGCCACCGAACTCCGCTTTCTGCGGAAGCAGTCGGCGCAGCTCGCGTCCAAGATGCGCTACCTCTCCTCCCAGTTCCTGGCGCTCGCAGAAGATGATCTCTGGCTCAGCAATGCCCAGCACGCCAACGCGATGGCGCGGCGTCTGGCCACGGGAGTCCGCGGCATCAGCGGCGTGCGGATCACCCAGTCGGTCGATGGCAGCGCCGTCTTTGCGGTGCTGCCGCGGGAGGTCATCGAGCGGCTGCAGCAGAAATTCCATTTCTACGTCTGGAACGAAGCGAAAAACGAGGTCCGCTGGATGACCAGCTGGGCCACCAGCGAAGCCGACGTCGATGAGTTCGTCAACGCGATTCGTGTCGCGATGAAGTTCTAGCGGGGCGACCTCAGGCGCGGAACGCTGCGGCCAGCTGCCGGATCCCCTCGACGAGTCGCGGCCCGGGGCGCGACGTGAAGGCGTTGCCATCGATCATCACGGTTCGCCGTGATGCGAGCCACGCCCCGGCCACGGTCCCGTCGAGCAGTGCCAGTTCGGCGCGGGCGCGCTCGACACCAAATCCGCAGAGCATCACCACCACGACATCCGGGTCGAGCGCAATGACCTCGCTCGACTCGCGTATCGCCGAGTGGCTTCCGGCGCTCGCCCCGACATCGACGCCGCCGGCAGCGGCAATCATCTCGGGCACCCAGTGCCCCGCGAGGAAGAGCGGGTCGAGCCACTCGATGGCGACGACCCGCGGCGCGGGACCGCGGGTGTTTCGCGTGACCTCGACCCGAACCATTTCCGTCAGGGCGTCGGCCACAGCCCCCGCTTCGGCGCGCCGGCCGATCGCGACACCGAGCCGGCGAATATCCTCCCAGACGCCGGCAAGCGTGCGGCCGCTCAGTGCAACCACGTGCGGAGGATTGGCCATCGCCTGCGCGAGCCGCATCGCCTCGCCATCGGCGACGGCACAGACGTCACAGAGAACCTGGGTCACGACGATGTCGGGTGCGAGTGCCCGAAGAGTCTCGGCATCGACCCCGATCACCGAGCGCCCGGTGGCGACCGCATCCTGCACGGCCGCGTGAATCGCTCCGGAGCGGAGCTGCGGATCAATCGGTGTGGTCGTGACGCGTGGCAGGGTGGTGATATCGGGCGGCCAGTCACATTCGTGGGAGATACCCACCAGCTGATCGCGCGCACCCATCGCCACCAGCATTTCGGTAGCGCCAGGGAGGAGCGAGACGACGCGCGGGAGCAGGGGAGGTGACATTGCCCCAAAGATAGGCTCCCCTTGTCCGACCGCGGACGCGCAATTATATCAACGTTGATGCAACTGACTGCGCGCGCCGGATCGCTCCGGCTGGTCCGGGCCCTGGTGGCCTCGCTCGATTTTTCCGCACGGGAGGTTGAGGCCACGACCGGCCTGACCAACGCCCAGCTCTTCGTGCTGCGTCAGCTCGCCACCAACGACCATCCGTCGATTAACGATCTGGCGCAGCGGATGCGCGCGCGACAGAACACCGTCTCCGCCCTGGTGACCCGGCTCGTGTCGGCCGGGTATGTCGAGCGCGGACAGTCGCCGCTCGACGGGCGGCGCGCGGTGCTCTCGCTCACCCGTTCGGGTCGGCGGCTGGTGAAGCACGCGCCCCCGGCACCGCTTGAGCAGCTGCTCGCGGCGCTCGATGCCATGTCTCTCAAGGAAGTGCGCGCCCTCGCGCGTGGCCTGGCACCCCTGGTCGACCGACTCGGCGTCAAGCCCGACTTCGCACCGCTCCTCTTCGAGAGCCGCTGACCAATGACCGAACAGCAGATCGTCGCCACCCTGGAATCGGCCGGCGGCGCCATCACATCGGCGCCCGCCACGTTGCAGCAATTCGCGCTCGGCGACCGGATACTTCGCGCCGGCGGATATCTGTTGCTCGGGGTCGCAGCCGCTGCACTCCTGATTCCGATTCCGATCATTCACCTCGTCGGCATCCCGCTCGCGCTGCTCATCGGTTGTGTCACCGCCGCGCGACAGCTGGCCCGCACCGCGCGCCTCAAACCGGTCCGCATCGCCTGTCCCAATTGCGGTGCACTGAACCGGGTCGGCGGCGGACTCGGGTTGCGCACGGCCGATTTGCCTGTCGAACTCAACTGCGACAGCTGCCGGCGGAGCCTCACGCTGCACTGTTCCGGGAAATAGTCCGTGGCGACCAGCTTCGATCCTGAAGGCAATCCCGATCGCCGGATTCCGCTCATCGCCGCCCTCGCGGTGGTGGTCGGACTCGCCGGCGGCCTCGCGGCGGCGCTACTCACTGCGCTCATCCGGCTCATTACCCACGTCGCGTTCGAAGGACGGCTGTCCTTTACTCCGGCGGATCCCGCCGCCACACATCTCGGGCCCGCAGTCATCCTGGTGCCAATCGCCGGCGCGCTCATCATTGGCATGATGGCGCGCTGGGGCTCAGAGGCGATTCGCGGCCACGGCATTCCCGAAGTGATGGACCGGATCCTTCACGCCGAATCGAGGATCCCGGCCAAGCTCACCATCCTCAAGCCACTCTCGGCGGCTGTCGCCATTGGCACCGGCGGCCCCTTCGGGTCGGAAGGACCGATCATCGCCACCGGTGGCGCCCTCGGTTCGCTGCTCGGTCAGGTGACTCACGTCACTGCCGATGAACGGAAGACGCTCCTCGCCGCCGGCGCAGCGGCCGGTATGGCGGCGACGTTTGGTGCACCCGTTGCGGCTGTCCTCCTCGCCATCGAACTGCTGCTCTTCGAGTTCCGCGCTCGCTCCATCGTTCCAGTGGCGCTCGCTGCCTGCGCCGCTACCTCGATCCGCTTGCTCCTCCTCGGCAGCGCGCCGATTTTTCCGATGCCCAACGTCCTCGAGCCCTCCGGCCTCGCGCTCGTCTGCTATGCGCTGCTGGGTGGCGCGATCGGCGCCGTGTCGGTCGGTATCACGAAGTCGCTCTTCAAGGTGGAAGACCTCTTCGAGAAGTTGCCGTTGCACTGGATGTGGTGGCCGCTCGTGGGTGCCGTCGTGGTCGGCTTGGCTGGCTATCTCGACCCCCGTATTCTCGGCGTCGGCCCCGACAACATCATCAACTCGCTCGCGGGTCGGCTCACCATCGCAGCGACCGCCGCGCTTCTCCTGCTCAAGTTTATTGCGTGGGTCTGCTACCTCGGCAGCGGGACCTCAGGTGGCACCCTGGCACCGCTCTTCACCTTCGGCAGCGGACTGGGTGCGATCGCGGGTGCCGTCGCGGCGGCTCACTTTCCAGAACTCGGTATTGCACCACCGGTGGCGGCGCTTGTGGGGATGGCCGCGATGTTTGCAGGGGCCTCGCGCGCGTTGCTGACCTCGGTCGTGTTCGCCTTCGAGACCACGCGTCAGCCGCTGGGGCTCCTGCCGTTGCTCGCGGGATGCACCAGCGCCTTCCTCATTTCGCGATTGCTGATGCGGCAGTCGATCATGACCGAGAAGCTCGCCCGGCGAGGCATTCTCGTGCAGGACGAATACGCCGTTGATTACCTCGCTCGCGTCACCGTAGGGAGCGCGATGACCACGGATGTACAGGTAGTTCACGCGAGTGATGCAATCGCGTCGGTCGCGGTGACGGGCGCGCATCACGTCGCTACCGGACACCAGGGCTTTCCGGTTCTCGACGCTACCGGCGAGCTGGTCGGCGTGGTGACCATGCGCGACCTGCGGCAACCATGCGTGAGCCAGCGAGTGGGCGACCTGGTCCGGCAGCCAGCGGTCGTCGCCTATCCCGATCAATCGCTCCGGGACGCGGCCGACATCATGGTTCGTGAATCAGTCGGACGTCTCCCCGTGGTCACCCGAACCTCACCACGAAAGCTGGTCGGGATCATCTCTCGCTCCGACCTGCTCCGTGCGCACGCACCCCGGTTGCGAGCCGCCGAACATCGCCATCAGCATATGGATTTCCACTCCGTCACCGGTGGGGTCTTCCGGGGCGAGTAACCGGCGCGGCTATCTTCGAGAATGGATTCGCTCCGACGGCCCCCGCGCCAGGTCTACTGGCTTGCCGGACTCTTTCTCGCCCTGTCGGCGCTGGTGGTGAGCGGGGTCGAACTTCCCTGGGACGATGCGATCCTGCAGGTCATCGGCGGCTGGCGCACGCCGGCCCGCACCGACTGGATGCTCTTCTTCACCTTTCTCGGCAACGGCCTCATCGAAGTGCCGATGGCATTTGGTGTCGCGTGGCTCCTGTGGCGACTCGGGCGCCCGGCGCACGCGAAACGCTATCTGCTCGCCGGTGTGACCGGCGAACTCTTCTATCTGGCCGTGAAAGGGCTCTTCCACCGGCCGCGCCCCTCGGTCATCGAGCGACTCGGCGATGCGGGCTGGTATTCCTACCCGTCGGGGCACACAATGATGGGGCCGGTGCTCTGGAGTTTCGGGTTTCTCCTGCTCGCGAGTGCCATCACGAATCGTCTCGCGAAGCGCCTGCTCACGACCGTGGCGATCGCGGTGCCGTTGCTGCTCGGCATGTCACGCCTTTACCTCGGCGTGCACTACCCCAGTGACGTGCTCGGTGCCCTCTTGCTCGGTAGCGCCTGGGTCGTCTGGTGGTGGCCGCGCTCCGACTCCGATCGAAGCATCACCTCCACCTCCTCCGCCCCCGCCATCAGGTAATCGATTCGTTCGGCGAGCATCCGTGCTGCGTCGAGGTCCGCCGTCAGTGCCGCGCTCTCGGCGCGCCCGGCCGCCATGCGGAGCAGCCCGACCCGCAACGTCTCGATCGCGGCCACCGCTCGCTCCAGCCGTTCGCCCCACTCTCCTGCTTCACCGCGATCGAGGTGCTCGCGTGCCACGATCGCCTCCCGCTCGAGCCGCCCGACCACGCGTGGCAGGTCAGCGAGTGCGGCCCGCTGCCCCGCGGGTAGCGCATCGAAGAGGGTTTCTGTGGCCGAGCCGAGGGCGGTCTCGGTCGGACGCGACTTGGCCCAGTCGTGCCGATCGGCAGTCGGCAGCCCGATCGTGGCGATCTTCCCCATGATGCGGCCGAGCGGGCCATTCCAGACCCAGCGTCGGAGCCGCGCAAACGGATCGACCGGCCGGAGCCGGCGTCCTGGGAAGATCAGGCCGAAGAGCCCACCCCCGACCGTCGCCATCGTGGCGAGGCCGAAGAAGCCGAAGAAGTTCTTCGACGCGTAGTAGTCGTGGCTGAGGAAGACGCCACCGAAGAGCGAAAAGATCACGGCCGCGAGGGAGGCATAGGTCCCCACGCGTACCAGCTTCGGGAACCAGTGAATCGGCCGCAGCTCGTCGTAGCGCAGCTCTTCTTCCTGACGCGCGAGTGCGACGTCGAGTCCCTGTCGCAGGTCGTCGAGAGTCACTCCCGCTTCGAGTGCGCGACGCGTCTGCGAGATGCGCCAGAGTCCGTGACCGACCCACGGCAACACCGTTGCCTTGGCGCAGAGAATCAGGAAGATGATCGAGCCGAGGTTCCAGGTGCTGTTGCTCGCATTGGCCACATACGCCATCGTGCCCAGCCCATAGAAGAAGCACGACCAGATGACGTAGATCCCCTTCAGCTCGCGGCCGCGATTGACCCACACGCGCACCGGCACCGCGAGTTCTGCTGTCGCCACTGTGGTGGGCGCCATCGCCTCGGCCATCGCTTCGGCAGTGGCGAAGCGGTCGTCGGGATTCTTGGAGAGTGCGCGGTCGATCGTCTGCGCCAGCGCCAGCGGCGTTTGCGGGGCAACACTCAGCAACGGCGGAGCCGGGCGGGTAAGGTGCTGAGCGAGCAGCTCGCGCACATCGCCGGCAAAGGGCGGCCGACCACTCAGGCAATGGAAGCCCATGGCGCCCAGCGCATAGAGGTCGCTCCGCCCGTCGACGGCTTCGCCAGCGGCCTGCTCCGGTGCGACGTACTCCGGTGTTCCGACAATTCGTCCGCCGCTCACATCGGGGGCATCCACCAGCCGCGCGATGCCGAAGTCGGTGACTACCGCGCGGTTGCCATCGTCATCGAGGAGGATGTTGTCGGGCTTGATGTCGCGATGAATGACACCCTGCGCGTGCGCGTAGGCGAGGGCGTAGGCGGTATCGCGCAACAGGCGCGAGGCATCGTGGGCCGCGAGACGGTGGACGCGGCGCAGACGTTCGCCCAGCGTCTCTCCCGCCACGTAGCGCATCGCATAGAACACGAACGGACCGATCTCCTCGACGGCGTGAATCGGCACGATGTTGGGATGCGCCAGGCGCGCGGCCATTCGCGCTTCGCGCAGGAAGCTTTCGCGCAGCCCGGGCACGGCCGCTCGCTCCGGAGGAAGCAGCTTGAGCGCTACGGGTCGGTCGAGCCGGACATCGCGCGCGAGGTAGACGATCCCCATCCCGCCACGACCGAGCTCACGCTCGAGCGAATAGCGGCCGGCGAGGGCGGCCTGAAGGGCGAGAAAGAGATCGTCTGGCGCTGTGGCGGGGAGCATTCAGGAAGAATACGCCGACGGCACGGGAGACGTTTCATGGTGTGACAGGCCGGGGGCCGCTTGGATCCTATGTGACCCGAGTAGGTCTGCGCTGGTCAATGAGTGTTCCAACTGTGACATTTCTGGAACGTCTCCAACCCCCGAGCTCCGAATGCGATTGAGGTCACTCCTCCCCCTGCTTGCGGTGGCAGGCTTCTCGGTCGGGTGCACCGAGAACCCCACGCTCGCCGGAGTGAATCCACCAGGGTTGAATGTTGGCTCACTCGTTGTCGCGCGCACTGAGTTCTTTCTCGGCAACCAGCTGGGTGGTCCGCGACAGATTGTGGTTGACCCGTCGAGCGGGGCGTCACTGACACCCGCCACATGGCTCCCAGTCGGATACCCGGATCAAGGAGTGCACGATCTCAATTTCTCGCGCGATGGCAAATGGATGGCCTGGATCCAGACGCGGGGAGACCCCTCGGCGCCGTGCTACCAGTTTGTTGACTATTGCCAGTCGCTTGATCGACCGACGCAGGAGCTCTTCGTCTCGCGAGTCGGTTCGGGTCGTGCGACACTCCTGACCCCGCAATACAACTACGACGGACCGGCGACCTTCTCGCCTGACGGTTCGCGCCTGGTCTTCCTGCGTACCTATTACGATGGCGACCAGCAGATGATCACGGTGGGACGGGACGGAGAGAATCTCGAACCGGTCCTGCAAAAGACTCCGCGCCGCCGGAGCACCCCCGAATGGTCCCCCGACGGCAAGTCGATTCTCTACCTGCAACCCGACGCGGAGGCGCTCTATGTCGTCACTCCCGATGGCAAGACAAATAGCGCGCTGACCGCGAATCGGTCGATCGGCGGCCCCGCCAGCTGGGCACCGACGGGGGAGCGTATTGCGGTAATCGCGCGCGATCGGATTTCAGGGTTCGGGCCCGATGACATTGCGTTGCTGGTGCTGGACCGTACCGGGCAGGAGATCACCAGGGCGCCGTTTGGCTGGCAGGGCCGCTCGCAACGCCCGGTCTGGTCGCCGGATGGGACCAGGATCGCCTACTGCCAATCTGAGGTCGTCGAAGACAAGTATGTGCGCAGCGTGGTTCGGATCCTCGATATCGCCACGGGCGCCAGCACGACTATCACCCCGCAGAACTTCAGCGACTGCAACCCGATCTGGCGACCCTAGATCACGGCCGGAGATTCCTCGCCGCCTGATACTCCGGATCGTTGTATAGCCCCAGCGCGGCTTCGCGGGAAGGAAAGCGGATGATCGCGTGCATCGTTCGCGCCGATCCCTCCAGCGCATGCGCAGCCAGGTCCGAGGCCAGCACCTCGCCACCATACCGCGGCAGCAACGCCATCACCGCCGGTGGATAACGCTGGAACGCCACCGCGTCGATGATGTCGTAGCTGCCGATGTAGTACACCGCCGTCTCAGCTCCCCACGCCGGTCTGGGCCTGATGCAGCACGCCAATGAGCTGCACCTGTCCCGCATGATAGATGCCGTGGCAGGTGACGCCGAGCACCAGGTCAGCGTTCTCCGCGCTGGAGCGAGCCGCCGCTGCGGTCCCCGCTTCGTAACGGTCGATCGCCGCGCGCAGTGCCGCCTGCTGCTCCGCAACCGTGGCGAGAATGTCATTCCAGCTCAGCGGCCACTCCGCCGTAAGCTTGAACCAGTCGGCGCCATCAACGGGAAACGCCCCACCATCCTCCTGGAGTATCTGCGCTACCGCACCGCGCACGCACCACGCGTGATGCAGCGCGAGCTCGGCGATGTTGTGCCTCCCCGGCCCCGGCCGCCAGAAGGCCGTCTCCGCGCTGACAGCCGCCAGTGCGGTGCGCAGGTTGGCGCCGTGCCACGCCTCCCCATCGTACCCTTCGTCTGCGAGCCGGCGCAGCGTCGTCGCGCTGCTCTGTGCCGGGGAAATTGTCGAGCTTTTCATGGCGTTTCCGTTCCCTGTTCGTGGTCCGTAAGTTCAGGTGCGCGACGCGAGCCGCCGCGCTACGTTGAGGTATGCTAGTGGCCACGGGAGCGAGCAACTTGGGGAAAATTGCGGGGGCGTTGCCGCACGCATTGGCGCGCCGTGCGCGTGACGGCGCGCCGGCCGCAACCACTGGTGTCGCGCTCGCGACGGGTGAGGGATGGTCGGTTGCGGATGTGATCTGCACTGCCGGCCCGGACGATCGCGCGTTCGAGGAGCGGCACACGCGGATGTCGATTGCGATCACGCTTGCGGGCACGTTCCAGTATCGCTCCGGTCGAGGGCGCGCGTTTATGACGCCCGGCGCGCTGCTGCTTGGCAATGCGGGTGAGTGTTTCGAGTGCGGCCACGAACACGCGGCGGGCGATCGCTGCATCGCCTTTCGTTATGAGGCCGAACTCTTCGACCGGATTGCGGCCGATGCCGGCGTGAAGCGGAGCGAGCGGCGCTTCCATACGCCGCGGTTGCCCCCCACGAAGCGAATCTCTCCACTCGCGGTGCGCGCGGCAGCAGCGGCCGACGACCCGGCGTCGCTCGCGTGGGAAGAACTCGCCGTCGAACTCGCGGCGACAGCGCTGCGTGACAGCACAGTGACCTCGCTCTCGAATGTGGCTCTCACCTCTGCGGCCACCGCGCGCGTGACCGAGAGTGTTCGTCGCATCGAAGCAAGCCCCGCCGAACCCTGGCGTTTGCAGCAACTCGCCGCCGACGCCGGGCAGAGCCCATATCATTACCTGCGAATCTTCCAGCAGGTCGCCGGCGTGACCCCGCACCAGTTCATCTTGCGGGCGCGCCTGCGCGAGGCCGCCCGCCAGCTGCACGCCGAAGACACAAGGGTGATCGAGATTGCGTTCACTGCGGGCTTTGGCGACCTGTCGAACTTCAACAAATCCTTCCGCGCCGAGTTTGGCGTCACCCCGCGCGAATGGCGGGCGGGCCGAGGCCGCTGACCCGGGCAGGCGAGCGATGTGGTTGACGCCTCGAATCCGATTGCGTATTGGCCCGTAGGAACCGAATGCCATTCCCATCTGCGTCGCTCGCGGTGCTCCTCGCTCTTGGAACGCTCCCGCAATCCGCTCCCGGCAAGGCGGCACAACTACTGGACTGCCGTCCCGAGACGGTCACGTCGGTTGATGCCTCTGCTGTGATGAAGCGGGTCGTACAGGCTGTCGGGCTCGATGCTGCCGGGGGGCGGATGTTCCATCTTCGATCCCGGATGATCCGCGAGTTCCGGGACCTCTCGGATCGCAGCTACCCGCCGTTCGACGCCGGCGTCTCGGAAGAGGACCTCTGGTTCGACCCGGCTACCGGCATCGAGCGGGCACCGGCACCGTTCTCCAGGCAGCCCTCATGGAGTGGCGCTCGCAGCACGCTGGTAGGCGCCGCCGATTCGACCGGCCCTGCCTCACCCGCGCTGCACGGCGCAACCCGCTGGCAGCGAGCCTTCAACGCCTGGGCGGTCGTGTTCGATTGGTCGAATGATGCGCGCGTGACCGTGGCGGGGCGCTGTCGCTATCGCGACGAAGTCCGCCTCGTGCTGCACCGCCCATCCTCCGGTGGCGGTGAATCACTGCTGATTGACGAAGTCGATTGGCTTCCTGTGGCGTTGCGTCGGTCGGAAGCGAATTTTTTCTTCGGTCCCGAATCGGTGGAGTATCGCTACTACAACTGGGACCGCATCGGCCCGGCGCTCTTCCCGCAAAGCACGATGCGATTGGTGGCCGGACAGAAGGATCGCCTCCGCTCCCTCCGCCAGGGCCCGGGCGAAACCGATCTGGTATCGCGGGACAGTGCGCCCCGGTTTCCCGAGATCACCTCGACGCTCGAAATGGGAGACACCATTCGTGTCCCGCCTCAACCGTTCTGGAGCACGGCAGCGCCCGATACCGTCCGGGTCGGGCCTCACTCCTTCCTGCTGGTGAATTCGTCGTTCACATCCGCAGTCGCGCTCGCCGCCGATACCGTGTTCATCCTTGACTCATCTCAAGGTGAGCAGCGCGCCCGTCAGGACTCCGCCTGGATCGGTCGCCTCTTTCCGGGGCACCACCCGGTCGTCTTCGTCGCCCAGACCGACATCTGGCCCCATATCGCCGGACTCCGCTTCTGGGTCGCCAGCGGTGCGGGCATCATCGCGCATCCGACCACGATGCCACTACTCAAGCGCGCCATCGCCCGGCGATGGACGGCAGCTCCCGATCTCCTGGAACGGCAACGAGCACGGGTCTCGCCGAGGTTCGTCACGGTGAGCACGAGCCAGTCGCGCGCGGGCGGTGCGGTGCAGATCTTCGCGGTCGGTGGGTCGCAGAGTGAGGGCGTGCTGGGGGTGTATGTCCGGGATGATCGCTTTCTCTGGGCCAGCGATCGGGTGCAGGACGTCACCAATCCGTCGTTCTATGTCACCGAGCTGGTGCGCGCGGCGCAGCGTGTCCACATCGAACCGCAGTGGACTTCTGGCCCGCATTTGAGATTGATTGGCTGGGATGTAGTGCAACGACTCGGACAGCGCTAGTTCGACTTAAGTATGGCGTATTCGCTAAACCATACTAACGGCGATCGCTAGTATGGTTTATGACCGGGCGGGCGATGGCTGACGCGGGCGTGGCTTAGTGCTGTGGCGGCTCATCGGGCGTGCTGCCCAGCGCCCCTGCGGGGTCCATATCGAGCGGAACCACGATGCCGTTGGCGCCGAGCAGCCGGAACAGCGTCCACTCGGCCTGTTTGGCGGCGCCGACACTCCCACCGTTGTACATCGCCGCAATCAGCAGCGTCCCGGTGTTCCGGCCGAGATATCCCACCAGCGTCGACGAGTTGCCCAGCGTACCCGTCTTGGCGCGAACGACACCCGGGCCCGGAAGGCCGGCCGCGAGGCGGCGCAACGTGCCGCTGCCATTCGCGGGGAGGAGCAGCGGGAAGTTCTTCCCCGCGGGCGTGAGCGGGAACTTCGCGAGATAGCTCGTGAACACGAATGGCGACACTCGGTCATCCGACGAGAGCCCGCTGCCATCGTGCAGCGTGACACCCTCGGCGAGTCCGGTGACTGCGCGCACATGCTGCGTGAGTCGGTCGGCCGCGTGGTCAACGCCACCACCCCACAACAGCATCAGCTCCGCGCCGATGTTGAGCGAGCGAGTGTTGATCTCGTGGGCAATCGAATCGAAAGGCTGCGAGACAATTTCGGCGAGTACGCGGCGTTCGCCCGGATCGGCAGAGCCGATGCTGGGAGAGTGGACCCATTCAATGCCGGCGATGGCGACAGCGTGTGCCCACGCGGCCTCGAGCACGGCCGTCGGGTCACTCGCGACCGAAGTGAAACGGCGCGCACCCGCTCGGCTGCCAATCCGGCCCGAGACGACCCAGCGCCCGTTCTTCTGCGCCGAGATCCGCAGCGAGCTGCGCGAACCCGCAACCGTGGTGGCCGTGACGGAAACCAGCGAGCCGGCACCCGCCGGTGCATCGCCCACTATCACGGCCCGCGCACCCGCGCGTGAGCCCGGTGCCACGGTGAATTCCACCAGATTTTCATTGAGAGTGATCGGCCCGACTGGCGGGGCGAAGATCCGGCCACGATGCCGGTCGCTCCATGCTGCAGGGTAGGTCGACCGTGGCTCACCCACCGACGTCGTGACCGTGAGCGGCCCGACCAGGCGGCGAACACCCAGCGCGCTGAGCTGCTCTGCCAGGGTCGAGAGCGACGGCCCGGTGCGGTCGCGCCGCTCGAGCGTCACATCGCCATTGAGTTCCAGGGCCCAGCGACCTTCCCAGGTCCCCGAGAGCGGGTTCACTCGGCCAGTGCCCACAACCCGGGTCGCGCGACGGGCGTCGCTCCCCACCACGGTCCGGGCAAAGCCGGTGGTCAACAACTTGACGGTCGAGGCAGGAACCATCGGCTCACTGCCATTGACCGACCAGAGGATATTTCCGCCCTGATCGGCAACCACGACCGCCCACTTGCCGGGCGCCGACCGCTGGGCCCGGGTCAGCCAGCTATCGAGCTCAGGCCCGATCGCGCCGTCCTGTGCCGAAAGGGCCGCAGGAAGCGCGAGGAGGGCAAGAACCAGGATGGCAGGCAGACGTGTCATGGGCCTCAAGCTCTGCAAGGAGCGTGCGGGATCGGGAAAGGTCACGTTGTGAAACGGATCCGCCACCAGCTATCAAAGACCTGTACGCCCCGAAACCGCCGGGAGTTGCAGGACGCTGGTGGCGGAGGGGAAGAGCTACTTCAGCATCAGCTTGGCGATGGTCTGCAGCTGCATGTTGCTGGTGCCCTCGTAAATGACGCCAATCTTCGCATCACGGAAGAACTTCTCCGCCGGATACTCCTTGCTGTAGCCGTAGCCACCGAAGAGTTCGAGCGCCTGCGAGGTGATGCGGCCGGCCGCGTTCGACGAGAAGAGCTTCGCCATCGCTGCCTCACGCGTGAACGGCAGCCCGGCATCCTTGAGCCGGGCCGCGTTGTACACCAGCATCCGTGACGCCTCCAGGTCGGTCGCCATCTCGGCCACCTGGAACTGCACGCCCTGGAAGTCGGCGATCGCCTTGCCGAACTGCTTACGCTCCTTGATGTACTTCGTCGCGGCCTCGTAGGCACCCTGCGCTACACCAACCATCTGCGCGCCGATGCCGATCCGCCCCTCGTTGAGCGTCTCGATCGAGATCTTGTAGCCCTGACCAATCGGCCCGAGCACGTTGGCGGCGGGAACCCGGCAATTCTCGAGGATCAGCTCCACCGTGCTCGAAGCGCGAATGCCAAGCTTGTTCTCCCGCTTGCCGATCGAGAAGCCCGGAAAATCCTTCTCGACGAGAAAGGCAGTGATCCCCTTGTAGCCGAGTTCGTGATTGATGTTCGCGAAGACGATGAAGATCCCCGCTTCCGCGCCGCTGGTGATCCAGAACTTGCGACCGGTCAGGACCCACTCATCGCCGTCCTGGACGGCCTTGGTCTCGAGCGCGAAGGCATCGGATCCCGACGCCGGCTCCGAGAGGGCAAAGGCGCCGAGCAGGTCGGTCGTCATCCGCGGGAAGAGCCGGGCCTGCTGCTCTTCGGTAGCCCACCGCATGATGGCGTTGTTGACAAGGGTGTTGTGGACGTCGACGTAGATCGCGCTCGAGGCATCGACCCGGGCGAGCTCCTCGATCGCCAGCGTGGCGAGGAAGATCGAGCCGCCGGCGCCGCCGTACTGCTCGGGCACTTCGATCCCCATCAGCCCGAGCTCGAAGAACTTCTTGATCAGGTCGGGGCGGATTTCGGCCGCTTCATCCATTTCGTAGACGTGCGGCCCGATCTCGGTCTCGGCGAATTCCCGGACGGTCTGCCGGAAGAGTTCCTCTTCTTCAGAGAGGATCGAGAGCGGCGCAGCGGCGAGTGTAACGGTCATCCAGGGACCCCGGTTCGGTGTTCGGGGGAGAAGATAATGCCCTTTCCCTCCCCCCTTCTCCCCTCTCCCTTCTCCCCTCTCCCTTCTCCCTTCTCCCTTCTCCCTTCTCCCTTCTCCCTTCTCCTACCTCAGCACCTCCAGCGCGACCTCGACCCTCCCCATCGGCGCCGCCACCTGCGCCCCCTTCACACTCCCGCGCACCGCCGCCAGCATCTCGGCCGCGATCGCGATCCCCTCGGCGAGGGCCGCTTCCTTGCCGCGCTCGCTCGCCCGACGCATCCGGGCCAGCACCTCATCCGGCACCGTGATCCCCGGCACCTCGTTGGCAAGGAACTCCGCGTTCCGGAGCGAGACCAGCGGCCAGATGCCGGCGATCACCGGGACGCCGAACTGCTCGACCCGCGGCAGGAACGCCTCGAGCTGCCGGAGATCGAAGACCGGCTGGGTGATCGCGAAGCACGCCCCGGCCTCGGCCTTCCAGGCAAAGCGGCGCAGCTCGCGATCGAGGTCGGTCGACGCCGGATTGACGCCCACGCCGTGGACGAAGCGCGTCGGCGCCCCGATCGGGTTGCCGCCCGGGTCGAGGCCGCGATTGAGCCGCGCGACCAGGTTGGTGAGGCCGATCGCGTCGATGTCGAACACCGCCGTCGCATCGGGGTACGGTCCCATCTTCGGGGGATCACCCGTCACGATGAGCAGGTTGCGCAGCCCGGCCGCCGCGGCACCTAGCAGATCCGAGAGCATTCCGAGCAGGTTGCGATCACGGCAGGCATAGTGGACCACCGCCTCGAGGCCAGTCTCGCGCTCGATGAGCAGTCCCGAGATGAGCGCGCCCATCCGGCTCTGCGCTCGTGGCCCGTCGGGGATGTTTACCGCGTCGACGCCCGCCGCGCGGAGTGAACGCGCCTGCGCCAGCATCGGCGCCGGGTCGATGCCACGTGGCGGAACGATTTCCACGCTGGTCACAAAAGTGCCCGCCGCGAGTTTCGCCCCGAATGCAGAGCGCTCCGCCAACGGAATCTCGACCACCGCCGGTGCATCGGTGCGATCGTGCGCCACTGCCGCCGATGCAGTGCCGCGCGGGGTGACCGATCGGATGAACGAACGAATCGACTTGATATGCTCAGGCGTGGTGCCGCAGCAACCGCCCACGAAGCGCGCGCCCGCTTCCACCATTCGCCGGCCATACTCAGCGACATACTCCGGACTCGCCATGTACATCTGGCGATCGCCCACGTCGCGCGGCAGCCCGGCGTTCGGTTGCGCCGAGAGTGGTGTGTGCGTCACGCGGGCGAGCCGTTCGATCACCTCGAGCACGACCTGCGGCCCGATTGAGCAATTCACGCCGATGATGTCGGCACCCGCCGCTTCGAGCGCAGGACCAAAGACTTCCGGCGTCGTGCCGAACGCCGTGGCACCATCCTGCCCCACGGTCATCTGCGCGATGACCGCAAGATCGCTGCGTGCGCGCACGGCGCGGATCGCCGCTTCCATTTCTGTGGTGTCGGAAAAGGTCTCCAGACAGAAACCGTCGACACCACCGGCGAGCAGTCCGTCGATCTGCCGGCCGAACGCTGCCTCGGCCTCAGCGAGCGAGAGTTCGCCGAACGGCTCGACCCGCACGCCGAGTGGTCCGATCGCACCAACGACAACAACCCCGGGCCCGGCCGCACGCCGCGCCAGCCGCGCCGCCGTCGTGTTGAGCGATTCGGTCTCGGCTGAGAGCCCGTACTGCGCCAGCTTCAACGGGTTCGCGCCAAAGGTGTTGGTCTCGATGATTTCGGCCCCGGCCGTGGCATACGCCGCGTGCACTTCGGCCACCAGGTCAGGTTGCCGCACCACGAGTTCATCAAAACAGACATTGAGGAAGACGCCTTTCTGGTAGAGCATCGTGCCCATCGCACCATCCACAACGTGCACTGCTCCATCGTCGATCAGGTCGCGCAGGGTCGGCATCCTACTTCCTCCGGTAGCCAAGCACGGGTGACAGCCACCGCTCGGCCGTGGCAAGGTCCCATCCCTTGCGTTGGGCATAGTCGGCCACCTGATCACGATCGATCTTGCCGATACCGAAGTAGCGCGCTTCGGGGCGCCAGAAGTAGAGCCCGCTCACGGCGGCACCGGGCCACATCGCAAACGATTCCGTCAACGTGATGCCGGTGGTCTGCTCGAGGTCGAGCAGTACCGCGAGCGTGGCCTTCTCGGTGTGATCGGGCGCGGCGGGATATCCCGGCGCTGGCCGGATCCCCTGATACTTCTCGCGAATCAGGTCGGCGTTCTCCAGCTGTTCATCCGGCGCATAGCCCCAGTGCACCCGGCGCACCTCTTCGTGCAGCCGCTCGGCGAACGCTTCCGCAAGTCGGTCAGCCAGTGCCGAGAATAGAATCGCGCGATAGTCATCGTGCGTTTCCTTCGCCTTGGCCACCAGCGCTTCGAGGCCGTGGCCAGTCGTCACTGCAAAGGCACCGACGTAGTCGAGCGCACCCGAGGCGCGCGGTGCGACGAAATCGGCGAGCGAAAGGGAAGGGCGATCATCGTTGCGCGCCGCCTGCTGCCGCAGCGTGTGGAGCACGCTCTTCACGGTGGTCCGGCTCTCGTCGGCGTAGAGCGTGATATCATCGCCGTGCGTGTCGGCCGGCCAGAAGCCCACCACACCGCGGGCCACGAGGCCGCCCGATGCCTCGAGTTCGTCGAGCGCGGCGTTCGCATCGCGAAAGAGCTCGCTCGCGACGGCGCCCTGTTCGGGATGGTCGAGAATGGTCGGGTACGAGCCGCTCAGCTCCCAGGTCCGGAAGAACGGCGTCCAGTCGATGCGGCGCCGCAGGTCGGCGAGTGGCCAATGATCGAAGGCGCGCACGCCGATGAAGGCCGGCGTCGGTGCGGCGGCGGCAAGATCGATATGCGCCGGCTTCGCGCGGGCCGCCACCAGCGAGATCATCGAGCCTTCGTGCTCGCCCTCACGCTCGGCGCGGAGCCGGGCATACTCGGTGGTGATCTCGCTCGCGAAGGCCTCGCGCTTCCCCGGGTCGCGCAGCGAGCTCGCCACCGGCACGGCCCGCGAGGCGTCGAGCACGTGAACCACGGGGCCCGAGTAGGCCGGCGCGATGCGGAGCGCGGTATGCAGTCGCGATGTGGTCGCGCCCCCGATGAGCAGCGGAATGTTGAGCCCGGCCCGTTCGAACTCCGCAGCGACGAACGCCATCTCGTCGAGTGACGGGGTAATCAGGCCGGAGAGCCCCACGAGATCGACCCGTTCACGCTGCGCCGTCTCGAGGATCTTCGCGACCGGTACCATCACGCCCAGGTCGATCACTTCCCATTCGTTGCACTGCAACACCACGCCGACAATGTTCTTGCCGATATCATGGACGTCGCCCTTCACCGTTGCGAGCAGAATCTTTCCCTTGCTGCGCGGCGCCTGCCCGGCGCGCTCCGCCTCGAGGAAGGGAATCAGCCACGCCACGGCGCGCTTCATCACTCGCGCACTCTTCACCACCTGCGGCAGGAACATCTTGCCCGCGGCGAAGAGGTCGCCCACGCGATTCATGCCGTCCATCAGCGGCCCTTCGATGACGCCGAGGGGCTTGCCGGTGGCGAGGCGCGCCTCCTCCACGTCGGCTTCGATATAGTCGGCAAAGCCGTGGACCAGCGCGTGTGAGAGTCGCTCGACAACCGGGAGTTCGCGCCAGGCCAGGTCAGCACCCGGCGCCGCGCCGCCGGCCTTGGCGCGATCGGCAATCTCGAGCAGCCGTTCGGTAGCGTCGGCGCGACGATTCCAGAGTACATCCGCAACCCGTTCGCGCAGTTCCGGATCAAGATCGTCAATCACGGGGAGCTGTCCCGCGTTCACGATGCCGAGGTCGAGCCCAGCGTGAATGGCGCGTTCGAGGAAGACCGCGTGAATCGCTTCGCGCACGCCGTCATTGCCGCGGAACGAGAACGAGACATTGCTGATGCCGCCGCTGGTCTTGGCACCCGGGCAGCGCCGCTTCACTTCAGCCACCGCATCCACGAATGCGCTGCCATAGCCGGCGTGCGCTTCGATGCCGGTGCCGACGGCAAAGACGTTGGGGTCGAGAATCACGTCTTCCGGCGCGAACCCCACTTCGTCCACCAGCAGGCGGAAGGCGCGCTCGAGAATGGTGGCCTTCTGCTCCACCGTCTCGGCTTGCCCCTGCTCGTCGAAAGCCATCACCACAGCGGCCGCGCCATAGCGGCGCACCAACCGCGCCTGCTTCAGGAACGTCTCCTCGCCTTCCTTGAGTGAGAGCGAATTGACGATCCCCTTTCCCTGCAGATTCTTGAGCCCGGCCTCGAGGATGCTCCACTTCGAGGAGTCGAGCATCACCGGCACACGCGCAATGGCGGGCTCGGAGGCGATGAGCCGGAGGAAGGTCCCCATCGCCGCTTCGCCCTCGAGCAGCGCATCATCGAAGTTGATGTCGATGATCTGCGCGCCGGCCTCGACCTGCTGCTGGGCGACTTCGAGTCCTTTTTCGTAGCTCCCTTCGGCAATCAGCTTCGCAAAGCGACGCGAACCGGTCACGTTGGTGCGCTCGCCGACATTCACGAAGTTGGTGTCGGGGCCGATCACGAACGGCTCGAGCCCGGAGAGTCGCGTGCGGCTCGGCAATGTCGGGATGCGGCGGGGCGTGACCCCCGCGACCGCAGAAGCCATCGCGCGAATGTGTTCTGGTGTGGTGCCGCAGCAACCACCAACGATGTTCACGATTCCTTCGCGCGCCCATGCCCCGATCGACTCCGCCATCGACTCGGCGTCGAGATCGTAGCCACCGAGATCATTCGGCAGCCCGGCATTCGGGTGGACCGAGACGAACGTGTTCGCGGCGCGCGAGATGTCCTGCACGTGGCCGTGCAGCAGGTCGGGGCCGAGGGCGCAGTTGAGGCCGATGGTCAGCGGTCGCGAGTGCGCCACCGAAATCCAGAAGGCATCGGCCGTCTGCCCCGAGAGGGTGCGGCCGCTGCGGTCGGTGATCGTACCCGAGATCATGATCGGGACGCGGTAGCCCACGGCGTCAAAGGTCCGCTCGACACCAAAGAGCGCGGCCTTCGCGTTGAGTGTGTCGAAGATCGTCTCGACCAGGATCAGGTCGGCGCCGCCCTCGAGCAATCCTGCCGTGGCTTCGGCATAGGCATCGGCGAGCTGATCGAAGGTGACATTGCGGAAGCCGGGATCTTCCACCGACGGCGAGAGCGAGGCAGTACGTGATGTTGGTCCGAGTACACCCGCGACATAGCGCGGGCGTGCGGCGCTCTCGGCCCGGTCGGCCGCATCGCGTGCCACGCGGGCCGCCGCGACGTTCAGTGCGTGGGCGAATCCCTCGGTGCCATACTCGCCCTGCGAGATGGCGGTGGCATTGAAGGAGTTGGTCTCGACAATATCGGCGCCGGCGTCGAGATAGGCGCTGTGAATGCCACCCACCACATCGGGGCGGGTGAGGCAGAGGAGATCGTGATTTCCCTTGAGGTCACGTGGCCAGTCGGCGAAGTGTTCGCCGCGATAGTCCGCCTCCACCAGGCTGGCGCGTTGCAGCATCGTCCCCATGGCACCGTCGAGCAGCAGAATTCGCTCGGCGAGCAGCTGAGGCAATCTGGCGTTTCGTGCCACTCGTGCCGTGTTGAGGTCGCTCACGCACACTCCCGGAATACAACGAGCCCGCGGGCGTCAGACGGTCGCCCCCGGGCGGCGTCTTAGCGAATTATTTAACGTGGCCGCAAGTCGCGGGAAATCGCCACGGGAATCAATTGTTGGTGCCGCCCTTGGGCGGCACCGGTCATCGCGTCAATCGGAGCTTGAGCTCCCTTTGCTTCGGAAACCGGTGCCGCGCAAGCGCGGCACCACCGGTCGCGGGTCTGGCATCTCGATAGGGCGGGCTATCCCCAAAACGCATTGAGCACCAGCGTCCTCGCCAATGATAGCACGAGATACGCCACGAGGGGACTGATATCGAACATCCCGACGTTGGGGAGCACCCGCTGGAGTGGCTCCACCAGCCAGTCGGTGAGGATGTAGAAGATCCGCATGAAGCGGTTGTGCGGCCCCAGCCCAAACCAGGAGCCGATCACTCGGACCATCAGGGCGCCGATCAGCAGCGAGAAGGTGTAATGCACGATCGTCGGGAGCAGCAGCCCGGCCGGGTTCGAGGCCAGGGCCAGCAGCCCGAAAATGAACCCGATGAGCCAGCGGACCAGCGAGATCAGCGCGAGCCCGCCCAGCACGGTGAGGCCGACCAGCCAGAGCGGCGCGCTCTGCGGGTTGCCGCCCGCGCGGACCAGCCGCTTCTCGACCGGCTTGAGCAGCGGGTCGCTCCAGCCGCGGACGAAGCGGGGCCAGCCGCTGAACGGCTGCAGCTTGCCGCTGCGCACGGCCCAGTGGGTCAGCGCCACCACGGCCGACAAGGCGAAGGCGCCCGCCACGAAGAGGCGGACGCCGAGATCGATGTAGGCGGCGACGATACCAGGATTCACCAGCTCACTCCATCACGAATTCGCGCGCGAACGCCACGTCGAAGGCGAAGGTCTTCGCGCGGGCGCGGGTCTCCATCAGGTCGGCGATGCGCAGCAGCCGTGCCGGCACTTCGAGCAGCCGTTCCTGCGCCTTGCGGCCCCACTCGTCGAGCCCCTCGAGCGTCTCGATCCGCCAGTGCGCCAGCTGTTCCTGCACGATCTTCAGGTAGTCGCGCGGGCCGTAGATGCCCGAACGACGGATCACGTCGGCGAATTCCTTGAAGCCGGGGATCGTGATCCCGGGCATATCAATAGCCGGCATGATGTGCGCCGCCGAGCGCAGTGCCTCGCTCGGATCGCGCTTGAGAATTTCGCTGAACACCCTGCGATAGAAGGTGAAGTGGCGTGCCTCTTCCATCGCGATCTTGGCGAGAATGCCGCCGAGCACCGGTTCGTATTCGCCGATGACGCGACCGGTGTTGGCGTGCGAATACTGCGTCGCCCGCTCCTGCAGCGTGGTGTAGACAAAGACCCGGTACGGATCCTTGTCCCACTCGGGATGGAAGCCGGCCTTGATGTATTCGAACTTGAGTTCTTCGATCCGGCGCTGATCGACCGCGCCGGTATCGCGCATGTAGTCGGAGAGCACCGCCCCGTGGCGATCCTCTTCGGCAGTCCAGAGATCGTTCCAGAGGCGCCAGTGCGAGTCGTCGCCGAGGTACACGGCAAGCAGACGATGGAAGTGCGGCAGCCCTTCTTCGGTGAGCGTATTCAGCGCGAGCGCGGCACGGCAGGCATCGGGGAAGCCCTTGACCCGTTCGATCAGGACCTGGCGATGTTCTTCGGGGTCGGTGCCGGCTTCGGGGGACAGGAGGTCGTGGGGGAACCAGAGCTCCCGCTTCTCCTCGTGCTCCGCCATCCACCCCTTTACCTGAGGCTCGAGATCCTTGAGGACCTCGACCTTTCGACCCATGACCCGATCCGCGTCCGTCAGACCCATCGCAAGTCCATTCCTGGTTTCGCCTTACGACCATCGGTGCAACCGGATCGAGGGCAGGGGCCCCCCACCGATTGAGCAGTCGTCTAATGTAATGGCGAAAGTCGGGGCGGAAGGGGCCAGCGGGACTATTTCGTCCGGCACCGCGTGCTGATCGCCGGCCGGTTGTCGCAGGCGATGGTTTCGTTCATCCCGTGGGCCAGCGGGCCGCACGCCGTCGAATGCGCCGCCCGCGTCGCCTCGGCCTCGGTCTCGTGCGACGCCTTGGCGCAGTTGTTCCCGCCGTTGAATTCCACGCAGACATCGCATTCCACCTTCTGGGCCGAGAGCGTGGTCCAGGCGAGGAACGCAAAGAAGGCGACGATGAGGGCGAGCCAGCCGAGCGTGCGGGGTTTTGCCATGGGGGGAATCTAAGGTGAGGGGAAGGGAGAAGGGGGAAGAGCGCGATACGGCCCGATCATCGAGTGACATCTGTTCCTCCCTTCCCCCTTCCCCCTTCCCCTATCTTCTCTCTCATGCGACTTACCCTCCTGCTCTCGCTCCTCCTCGCCGCTCCGCTCTCCGCCCAGACCGACTACCGCAACCTCGACGATGGCCGACCCATCGCGACCGAGGATGCCTGGCCCATCGAGCATCGCGGCTTCGAGCTGATGGTGCCCGTGGCGATCTCTCGCGTGGCGGGGCGCAGCGAGAGCGTGGTCACGCCGGAGCTGGGGTGGGGGATCTTCCGCAACGCGATGATCGGCGGCAAGCTGCCGGTGCTGCTCGGAGATGGCGGCGGCATCGCCGGGCCGCGCGCCTACGCCTTCTACAGCTTCAATTCCGAAACCGCTGCCCTCCCCGGGTTCGCGCTTCGAGCCGATGTCGCCTTTCCCGGCGGCGCCGCTGCAGGGGATCGCGCCACCGTGGCACTGAAGGCGATCGCGACGCGCAGCTGGGGCCGCTTCCGAACCCACCTCAACGTTGTGCATGGTTTCGGCGACGGCAGCTCACTCCCCGCCGCCGAGGCCGCGCCGCGCTGGGGCGGTTCGCTGGCCGCTGACCTGCTCTCGATTCGCCGGAGTACCCTCTTCCTGCTTGAGGTGCGCGCGGCCCAGTCGGTCGTCGGTGGCGCCTTCGAGTGGGCGGCCGCGACCGGCCTCCGCGCGCAGCTCGCGCCGACTCTGGTCTTTGACCTGGGCGTCGCGACATCCATCTCCCGAGACGACGGCAATGAACGCTCCCTCACCCTGGGGCTGTCGCACGCCTTCGGCATCGCCGCCCTCTGGCCGCGAGGTGCGAAATGATCCGCACCCTCGCACTCGCGCTGCTGCTCGCGTCGCCGCTGACGCTGGCGGCGCAAGACGGTCGCGACGAATCGATGTATTACCCGGGTTCCTTCAACTGGCAGTTCCTGAAGCAGTATCCCGATGCGGCGAAGCTCTTCCACGCCTTCGACTACGGCCACGCGATCCTCTACGAGCGGCTGCTCACGCTGCCGAATGATCGGGCCACCGCGGCGCTGGCGACCGACTTCGACTTCCTCACGCGCGACCTGCTGGTCCATCCGCCGAAGTTCTCGATCGCCGAAGAAGCGGTGATGCCGCACTACGCCCGCTTTGCGTGGCCCGCGAAGCAGGCCTTCGACTGGGCCCACCTGCTGCATCGCCAGATCTACGATCTCTATGCCGATGAACGGCTTGCCCCCGCGCGGCGCGATTCGCTCATCGAGCGCGTGACCGACGCCTATCTCAGCGATGCCGATTACGCCTTCGCTGCCGTGCCCAAGGCGATGGAGTTGATGGATGACCAGCCCTTCTCGCAACGCTTCCGTAAAGAGCAGCCGAAGTTCAACGGGCTGATCTGGGCCTATCACTGGCTGCAGGTCGGACTCTACGAGCCATTCCTTGCGGGCAAGACCGCGGCCGACCGCCGTGCCGGCGTCGACGGAGTGGTGCGCCGCTTCCGGCAGATGGTGGCCGATCCGGCGCGATTCCCGACCGTGATGCCGATGACATCAGCAGTGGCGCCACGCTTCAGCGCCGCGCATCCGCGCGCCGCCGCGATCTTCGACAACCTCCATATGACGCACGACATCATCAGCGACATCCTCGCTTCGACCACGATGTCACGCAGCGCCAAGGGGAGCGAGATCCGCAAGCAGCTCGCCGAGATGCGGAATCCCAAGGACAAGCTGATGGGGTGGGACCACTGGAAGATGATGGGCGAGATGATGGGAGGAGTCGACAAGATGGGCGGCGAGGCGCACCCGGACTAGAGACTAGCGACGTGTCACCCTGAGCGAAGCGAGGGGGCGGAGCATCGTTCTGGAGCAGAGTTCCGCCCCCTCACTTCGTTCAGGGTGACAATCTCCCTTCCCCCTTCTCCCTTCTCGCTTCTCGTTCTTACAGCAACGTCCCCCGCAGAATCAGCGACGCCACCGAGAAGTAGATCACCAGTCCGGTGACGTCCACCAGCGTCGCCACGAACGGCGCGCTCGCACTCGCCGGGTCGAGCCCGAAGCGCCGCAGCACGAACGGCAGCATCGATCCGGCGAGTGACCCGAAGAGCACCACCCCGATCAGCGACAGAAACACCGTCATGCCCAGCAGCAGGTAATGCGGGCCGTAGTCGTAGAAGCCGAGGAATTGCCAGAGCGTAATCCGCAGGAAGCCTATGCCGCCGAGCATCGTGCCCAGCGTGAGTCCCGAGGGCAGCTCGCGGACCACTACACGCCACCAGTCGGCCAGCGTCACTTCCTTGAGCGCCATCGCGCGGATGATGAGCGAGGTGGCCTGCGATCCTGAATTGCCCCCCGACGAGATGATCAGCGGGATGAAGAGCGCCACCACCGCGGCCTTGGCGATCTCGTGCTCGAAATATCCCATCGCCTGCGCCGTGAGCGTTTCGCCCACGAAGAGCACCGCGAGCCAGCCGCCGCGCTTGCGCAGCATCTCGACGAACGAGATCTGCAGATACGGCTCGTCGATCGCCTCCATACCGCCGAACTTCTGGACGTCCTCGGTCTGCTCCGACACCAGCGCGTCGATGATGTCGTCAACCGTGACGATGCCGAGCACGTGGTTCCGTTCGTCGATCACTGGAATCGCGAGCAGGTTGTACTTGCCGATGAGGCGCGCGACATCCTCTCGATCGACCAGCGGCCCCACGGTGAGCGGCTTCCGTCCCTCGCCGATGCCTGCGACTCGCGTCGGCCCCGGCACCATCATCACCTCGCGCAGCGAGATCACCCGCTCGAGCGTGTTGCTCCCCGGCTCGAGCACATAGATGGCGTACACCGTCTCCTTCGCGTTGCCGACCTCGGCGATGTGCTTCTTCACTTCGTCCGCGGTCCAGGTGCTCGGCACCCCCACGAACTCCGTCGTCATCAGACCGCCCGCCGATGTCGGCGGGTAGTTCATCAGGGTGCGGAGCGTGTCCCGGGTCGGGGCAGGGAGGAAGTGCAGCAGCCGCGCGCGGCCGGCATCCGACAACTCGCGGTAGAGGTCGACCTGCTGGTCGGCCGAGAGGCCATCGAGCAGCGCGGCCGAGGTCGACTCGTCGAGCGCCTCGAAGATCTCACCGCGGCGTTCGAGCTCCGGTTCGTCGAGCACCTGCACGGCGCGATGGAACGGCAACGCCCCCACGACACGCACGGCCGCTTCGAGCGGCAGCGCGTTGACGGCCTCGGCGAGATCGACTGGACGGAGGTCAGCGCAGGCGGCGACGAAATCTTCTTCGTCGCCGCTGAGGAGGTAGAGGAATTCCGGGGTAAGACCTGGAGGGACAGACACGAGCGGGCCCTCCGGGGTGCGGTGCTAGTGCTTCGGCAGTCCTGCGGTCTCGTCGCCCGACTTGCCGTCGGTAATCGGCGAGACCTGCGAGACCCAGCCGCTGGCGAAGGTCACCGTGAGTCGGTGGCCGAGCGTGTCGGGAACCGTGCTCTTGATCTCGGGGAACTTCTTGGCGTAGGCCAGGGCAGCATCGGCCTGCTTGGCGAAGCCCTCGGGGGTGTCGGCGCCGTGGGCCTTGCCGAACTCCCGGCCGACGGCCATCGCGATCGCCTGCTCCGGGCCGTACTTGGCGTATTCATCGGCCGACATCAGGCCGTCCTGGCCCGCGACGTACTTGTAGCGGTCGTAGGTCGGGCAGGCGGCTACACCGAGAGTCAGGGCGAGCAAGGGAACAAGACGGCGCATCGGGTCGTTCTCCGGACGAAGTCGAGCTGGGTGACGGCCCCAAAGGTAACGATCGAAGGGCCAATGAGCATCCTTGCTCGGGCCGGGGGGGCGGCCTACCCTTCCCGCCGACCAGAACCCCGCAGGAGTAGCCCCATGAGCGCCATCGGCAACATTCCCAATCCCGTCAACGAACCGGTCCTCAGCTATGCCCCGGGCACGGCCGAGCGCGCCGCACTGCAGGCCGCGGTCAAGACCCTGGGCAGCAGCGTGACCGATATCCCGGTAGTCATCAACGGCGTCGAGCATCGTCCCGGCAAGACGGTCCGGGTCACCTCGCCGCAGAACCACCAGCATCATCTCGCCAACACCCACCAGACCACGCCCGAGCTGTTGCAGCAGGCGATGGATGGCGCGGTCGCGGCCCAGCGTGACTGGGAGCGGATGCCCTTCGTCGATCGCGCCGCGATCTTCCTCAAGGCCGCCGACCTGCTCGCCGGTCCGTGGCGCGCCCGGATCAACGCGGCGACGCTGCTGGGGCAGGGGAAGACCCCGCACCAGGCCGAGATCGACGCCGCCTGCGAACTCGCCGACTTCTTCCGCTTCAACGTCCACTACGCCGAGCGCCTGCTGCACGAGCAGCCGATCTCGGTGCCGGGCGTCTGGAATCGACTCGAGCATCGCGCCCTCGAAGGCTTCATCTACGCGGTGACGCCGTTCAACTTCACCGCCATCGGAGGCAACCTCCCGACCGCGCCGGCGATTCTCGGCAACGTGGTGCTCTGGAAGCCTTCGGCCACGGCCGCTCTCTCGAACTGGCTGATCTACGACATGCTGCGCGAGGCAGGGCTGCCACCCGGCGTGATCCAGTTCATCCCGGGTGACTCAGTCCAGACCTCGGCCGCGCTCCTCGATGATCGCCGTCTCGCCGGCATCCACTTCACTGGCTCCACGGCGGTCTTCCGCGGACTCTGGCTCGGTGTCGCCGAGCGGCTCGGCAAGTACCGTTCGTACCCGCGCATTGTCGGCGAGACCGGTGGCAAGGACTTCATCCTCGCCCACCAGAGCGCCGACGTCGAAGCGCTGGTTACCGGCCTCATCCGTGGCGCCTTCGAGTATCAGGGGCAGAAGTGCTCGGCGGCCTCGCGCTGCTACATCCCCAAGTCGCTCTGGCCGAAGGTGAAGCAGCGGATGCAGGAAGAGATCGCGAAGATCAAGGTCGGCGACCCGGCCGACTTCTCGGTCTTCGTAGGCGCCGTGATCGATGAGCGCGCCTTCACCAAGCTCGATGGCGTGCTGACCGCCGCGAAGAGTGATGCCGGCGTTGAAGTGGTTGCAGGTGGCACTTCCGATCGTAGCACCGGCTGGTTCATCAACCCGACGCTGCTGCGCGTCGACGATCCGAAGCATCGCTTCATGCAGGAAGAGTTCTTCGGGCCGATCCTCACTGCCTATGTCTACGACGACGCCAAGTGGGATGAGGTGCTGCAGCTGGTCGACTCGGCCACCGACTACGCCCTCACCGGCGCCGTCTTCGCGCAGGATCGTCGCGCAGTGTTGCAGGCCAACGAGGCGCTGCGCCACGCGGCGGGCAACTTCTACGTCAACGACAAGTGCACCGGAGCAGTGGTCGGTCAGCAGCCCTTTGGCGGTGGTCGCGCGAGCGGCACCAACGACAAGGCCGGCTCGATCCTCAATCTCTACCGCTGGACCTCGGCCCGGACCATCAAGGAACTCGGCAACCCGCCGGTGGATTGGCGGTACCCGTACCTGGGATGAGTCGTTGTCACCCTGAACGCAGTGAGGGGGCGGAGCTCGGCTGTACCGCGATGCTCGGCCCCCTCGCTGCGCTCAGGGAGACAACCCCGCTTGCGCAATTCGTGGCCTTGGGCAAGTGGGGGCTGCTCGCCCTCCTCTTCGCCCCGCGCTATCCCGTCCGCGCACTCGATGGCGCTTCGTTCACCGAATCGATCCGGACCGAAGCGATCACAAGGATTTCGAACAGCTCGCGCCGCCGCCTCGTGGCGCGCGAAGCGCACTTCTCGAGCACACTGCACGGTGACACGCTGGTGGTGAGTGCCGACAGCGTCACGCTGAGCGAACTCGCCGATGGTCACAGTCGCACCCTCGACACCGACGGCTTTGTCGGCGGGCTTTACCGCCTCCTGGTCGATTCGATCGGCCGCTCCACCCTCATCGAGCGACCCTTCGTTCCCGACGACATTGTCGAGGTGAGTGATCTGAGCCGCGCGATGGACGACTTCCTGCCGCCGTTGCCGCCGGAGCTTGCCATCGATGGCAGCATCGATGCAGGCGGGCGCACGTGGCATCGGACTGCCGATTCGAGTGGCATGCGCCGCTTTCGCTGGAGCCTTCGTCTCTCGCAGGATCGCACCGAGGCCGTGGGCGACTCGGTTCCGGCCACCATCGCCGGTGAGAGTCGCGAGTCCGGCGCGATGGCCTGGAGCCCGACGCGCGGCCCCTTGGCCTGGACCCGCCGGATCGAATCCGACATCACCACCCGCTTGCGCGGCCAGACCATCATGGCGAGTGTAGTGCAACGCATCGACGTCCGACGGACCCGGTGAGTTGGTGGTGCCGCGCTCGCGCGGCACCGATCCCACCTTCCCGACGGGCCTGCTCGCGCCGCGCCTCGCGTGGCGCAGATCGCACCTTCAAGCGAAGCTCCGCTCCCTCGCTCCGCCCGCCTCGCGGGCTTCGCTCAGGATGACACCTCGAGTACCGGAGCACCTCCGCATGCGCTTCCTTCCGACCACGCTCCTCGTCCTCTGCGCCACGCCGCTGCTCGCCCAGCAACCCACCCCGGCCCAGCGCGAAGCCCGCGAGATCCTCGCCGAAATGGTCGGGATGAACACCTCGGAAGTCCGCGGCGACGTCACCCCGCTCGCCGAGAAACTCGCCGCGCGCTTCCGCGCCGCCGGCATCCCTGCGGCCGACGTGATCGTCATCGGCGCGGCCGAGCGGCATCGCAACCTCGTGGTGCGCATCCGCGGCACCGGCAAGGCGAAGCCGGTGCTCTTCCTGTCGCACCTCGATGTCGTCGATGCGCTGCGCGAAGACTGGTCGCTCGACCCCTTCACGCTGACGGAGCAGGATGGCTGGCTCTACGGTCGCGGGACCGCCGACGACAAGGGTCCCGGCGCCACGCTGATCGCGGGGATGCTCGCACTGGCGCGGAGCCCGCAGAAGCCCGAGCGGGACATCATTCTCGCGCTGACGTCGGGAGAGGAGAACGGCGACGTACCCGGTGCGTCCTGGCTCGTCACCAATCACCGTGAACTCGTCGACGCCGAATTTGTCTTCAACTTCGACGCCGGCGGGCCGGTCATCGATGGCGGGGCATTGAAGTGGCTGGAATTGCAGAGTTCCGAGAAGGTCTACTACACGGTCTCATTGAGCGTGCACAACGCCGGCGGCCACTCTTCGCTCCCTCGTGCCGACAACGCCATCTATCGCCTCGCCACCGCCCTCGGCCGGTTGCAGGCATATCGTTTTCCGATTCACCTCTCCGAGGTCACCCGGGCGCAGCTCGCCGCGCAGGCGAAGTACGTGTCTGCCGCCGAAGCCTCAGCCATCCGGGCGGCCATCGCCCTTCCGCTGAACCAGGCGGCGGCTGAGCGACTCGCCGCCCGCTCCCCCGGCTACAACGCCATTCTGCGGACCACCTGCATCCCGACGATGCTCGCCGGGGGCCACGCTGAGAACGCGCTCCCGGCGCTGGCCCGCGCAACGGTGAACTGTCGGTTGATTCCAGGGGAGAGCGCTGTCGCGGCGCTGGCCACGCTCAAGCGCGTGGTGCACGACACGGCCGTCACGTTCGACATCGTGACCGACGCGAAACCCTCGCCGCCGTCACCACTGCTGCCGAGCCGCCTCGAGCTCATCAACAGCGCAGCCATCGAAACGTGGGGTCACGCCCTCCCATTCTTCCCGGTGCAGGAGAACGGCGCCACCGACGGCCTCTTCTTCCGCAACGCCGGGATCCCGGTCTACGGCCTCACCGGCATCGCAATGCCGACCGGCGAATCACGGATGCACGGGAAAGATGAGAGGATACCAGCGAAGTCCTTCGCGGAGGGCGTGACCTTCGCGACGGCGCTGATCCAAGCCGCAGCGATCTCTCGCTAGCGCCGCGCGAGCTGGCAGCGAGAGGGACGGGGGATGGGCTATCGCCCTGAACGAAGTGAGGGGGCGGAGTCCCGGCCCAAGCCGACGCTTCGCCCCCTCGCTACGCTCAGGGTGACACCCTCCGGTGCCCTTCTCCCTTCTCCCTTCTCCCTTCTCCTCAGTGCGTCTCCACCTTCCCCGTCACCCTTCCCGTCTTGAACGCCAGCAGTAACGGCAGCGCCGCCGTGAACACCAGCCCCATCGTCAGGTACAGCTTGTCGTACGCCAGCAGCGACGCCTGCTGCTGTACCTTCATCGCGAGCAGCTGATAGGCGCGGGCCTGCGCCTCCTGCATCGACGCGCCGGCGTGACTCATCGCCTGGGTGACCCCCGACAGCCAGTTCGCGACGATCGGGTTCGAGGCGTCGAGGTGTGGCAGCAGCCCGTCGCGCGCATGCTCGGTGAAACGCGTGACCAGCGTCGCGGCCACGGCGATTCCCATCGAGCCACCCAGCTGGCGTGCGAGGTTGAACAGCCCCGTCCCCTGCGCCATCTGCTGCGGCTTGAGCTGTGCCACCGTGAGTCCGGTGAGCGGCACGAACACCAGCCCCATCCCGATCCCGCGGATGATGATCGGGAACAGCGTGTCGTGCAGCCCGATCTCCATCGTGAACTGCCAGTGCAGCGCCATCGACCAGAGATAGAGCAGCACGCCGGTGACCACCAGCGGTCGCACGTCGATCTTGGGCGCCATCTTCCCGACGACGGCCATCGTGATCGCGCTCGCAATCGCTCCCGGGAACATCACCTTGCCGGTATCCCACGCCGAGTAGTGCAGCAGCCCCTGCAGGAACACCGGTAGCGCAAACGTTGAGGCGTAGAGCGCAAAGCCGAGCACCAGCCCGAAGAAGACGCCCACGGCGAGCTGCCGGTTCTTGAGAATCCGGATGTCGACCATCGGATGTTCGGTGGCCAGTTCGCGCCAGACGAACGAGATCAGGCCGAACGCTGCGAGGATCGCCTCGATCACCGTCTCGCGCGAGGCGAACCAGTCGTTCTGTTCCCCGCGCTCGAGCATGATCTGCAAGGAGCCGACGCCGAGGGCGAGGAAGAGCAGGCCGTACCAGTCGATGCCGTGCCGCTCCACCGTGACCGACGGTTCCGGCACGTGGCGCCAGCAGAGGTATCCCGCGATCACGCCCAGCGGGAGATTGATGTAGAAGATCCACGGCCACGAATAGTTCTCGGTGAGCCAGCCGCCGAGTGTCGGCCCAAGGAGCGGCCCCACCATCACGCCGACGCCGAAGATCGCCGTCGAGGTGCCGCGCTCTTCCTTGGGGAAGACGTCGAAGAGAATCGCCTGGGCCGTGGAGATCAGTGCACCGCCGCCGAGTCCCTGAATCACGCGCCAGAAGACCAGTCCCTCGAGCGAGCCGGCGTGGCCGCAGAAGAACGAGGCGACCGTGAACAGCACGATCGAACCGGTGTAATAGTTCCTGCGACCAAAGGTGTCAGAGAGAAATGACGTCATCGGCAGCACGATGACGTTGGCCACGATGTACGCCGTGCTGACCCAGGCGATCTCGTGCAGCGTCGCGCCGAGATTCCCCATCATGTGCGGAATCGCGACGTTGACGATGCTGGTGTCGACCAGTTCGAGGACCGACGCCAGCGTCACGGCGAAGGCAATCAGGAAGCGCGCCTTGTAGATCGCTTCCCGGCTGCGTGGCTCGGCCTGCGGCAATGCGATGGACGCCACGGCTTACTTCGCGATCCGGATCGACACGTCGACCGACATCCCCGGGCGGAGCGGATACTTCGGGTCACGCGGGCCCACGATCGCGATCCGCACCGGGACGTTCTGCACCACCTTGGTGAAGTTGCCCGTCGCGTTGTCGGGCGGCAGCAGCGCGAACTTCGCGCCGGTGGCCGGCGAGAGACTCTCGACCGTGCCGCGGAACTGATGATCGCCATAGCTGTCGACCGTGAACTCCACCGTATCGCCCACCGCCACGTGACCCAGCTTGGTCTCCTTCACGTTGGCCGTGACCCAGATGTCCTCGATCGGCACCAGCATCATCGCGGTCTGCCCCGGCTGCAGCAGTGCACCCGGCTCGACACTGCGCTTGGTGACGATCGCGGCCATCGGCGACACGATCACCGCCCAGCCCCGCTGCACCTGCGCCGTTTCGAGCGCGGCGCGCGCCGAAGCGACTCGCGCATCGGCACCAGTGAGCGCGGCACTCGCCACGCCGACCTGCGCCTGCGTCGCCGACTGCCCGCGCTTGGTGGCCTCGAGCGTCGCGGCGGCAGCATCATAGGCGGCCTGCGCGGCATCGAGCTGCTGGGCCGCCACGATCTGCTTGGCCGCAAGTCCGCGAATGCGCTCCAGGTCGGCCTTTGCCTTCCGCACGTTGACCTCGGCGCTCTGCACCGTGGCGCCCGAACCCGCAGCCGTGGCCTGCGCCGCGGCGAGCTGCGCCGAGAGCTGCCCGCCGTGCTTGCCGTTGCCGGCCATCGCGAGAGCCGCGTCGAGGTCGGCCTTCGCCTGATCGATGCGAGCATCGAGATCGCGCGCGTCGAGCACCAGCAGCGTGTCGCCGGCCTTGACCACCTGATTGTCTTCAACCGGCACCCGGCTGATGAAGCCCTGCACCTTGCTCGCGATCGGCAGCAGGCGGCCATCCACCTGCGCATTGTCGGTCACGACGTGCGTGCGCGAGTAGAGCAGGTTCTTGCCGCCCCAGGCGGCCGCGCCGAGCGCGACCAATGAGAGCACGATGACGGGGGTACGATTTGCCATTCTTCGAATCCTCCGGCGCAGCGCCGGTCAGTGCACCTGGTCGAGCAAGCCGAGCGCCTTGGCGGCACTCACCTGCGCAGCGCCCGCAGCAATGCGGGCCTGGATGAGGACGTCGCGGGCATTGGCTACATCAGCCTGCGCGTTCGTGGTCTCCACGCTCCCGGTGACACCGGCAGCGAAACGTTCGCGTGCTTCCTGCAACTCCTGCTCGGCGAGCCGGAGATGATCCTGGGCAATCACGATCTGGCTGTTGGCAGAGGCGATGTCGAGCGCGGCCTGACGCGCATCGGCCTCGATCTGCGACTCGAGATCGTGGAGGCGGAGCTTCTGCGCATCGATTTTCAGGCGCTGTTCATCGGCCCGCCGTTCGCGCCGGAAGCCATCGAAGATCGGCCACGAGAGACCGATGCCGACGTTCCAGGTGCCGGCGAGCTTGTCGAGCCCGACACCCGAGGTACCGACGCCTCCGCTCAGGCCGAGCGCCGGAATGAACTCCGCCTTGATGGCGCTGAGGTTCCGTTCCGCCAAGGCGGTCCGCTGCCGTTCTGCGGCGAGGTCCTGACGCCGCGCTTTCGCCATCGCCACGGCCGAGTCGATGTTGCTCGGCAGGCCGTTGATCGCGACCGTAGGATCGCCCGCGGTGGTTACCTGTGTGCTTACCGGCAGGTCGAGCGCGCGGGCCAGATCGAGCTCGGCCCGGTCGCGCTCGTTGCGCGCGACAGCGAGTCGGCTGCGCGTGGCCGCGAGCTGCGTTTCGGTGCGGGTCCGATCGATTCGCGGTGCCGTGCCGGCATCGACCTGCGAGCGCGCGATCTCGAGCAGCGCTGCCGCCGTCACCGAATCGGTCTCGCTGCCGTGCACTCGACCTTCGGCAGCGGCAAGCCGCAGCCACGCGACGCCGGCGGTGGCAGCGCTGATTTCACCGACGCGCGCCGCATCGAGGTTCGCGGCGAGTGCCGTGTCTCTTGCCGCGTGCAGCCGCTGGATTGTTGCCTGCGAGAAGAGCAGCTGCTCGGCCCCGAGCTTGAAGCGATAAACCGTGAACGGGTCGGTCACTTCCGGCACACCCGGGAAGGAGAGCCCGAACTCGGTCAGGTTCACGGTCTGGCGGATCGCGACCGCATTGCCCGTGATGCTCGGCAGGAAATCGGCGCCCCGCTGCGTACGGCGCACATCCACAGCGCGAGCAGAGAGACGCGCGAGCGATCCCTGGATGCCGTTGCTGCGGCCACGGGCGATCGCGTCGGCGAGCGTGATGGCAGTGGACTGTGCGGCGGCGGGTGCCGGCGTCCCCAGCAGGGAGATCGCGGCAATTGCACCGGCAATGAACTTGAACGTGGACCGCATGTATCCCCTCTATTCCTGCGCCAGCGCCGGGCGCTGACGGATGCCATCGAAGACGAGTGACAGGATCGACTCGATCTGATCCTCGGGCGTCGGTCCGTCGGGGTCGAGCCCGCCGAAGAGCGCGCGAACGTGGTTGAGCTGGACGATCAGCGCCGGCACCATCGTCGGCACCATCGCGACCGCCTCGGGGCGGAATTCGCCGCTGGCGATGCCGCGATCGACGATAGCCCGCAGCAGCCGGCGGTGCCGCACGATCACGTTTTCCCAGTAGTAGCGTTGAATCTCGGGAAATTGCGGCAGCTCACTCTGTACCAGACGAGTGACGCAGACCATCTGGGACTTCGACAGCTTGGCCCACATCGTCCGCATCATCGTCTCCAGCAACTCGGCCGCCGAGCCGGTGTGCTCCCGCACCCGCGCCTCGGCCGATTCGATCATCGCGATGACGTTCTTCTCGACCATCGCCCTGAAGAGGTCGTCCTTGGAGGCGAAGTAGAGGTAGACCGTGCCCTTTGAAACGCCGGCGTGCTTGGCGACCTCTTCCAGGGTGGTCGCCCGGTAGCCGCGCTCGCCGAAGACGGTGAGGGCCGAATCGAGGAGTTCCTCAGGTCGGGCCTCGGGTCGGCGCTGGAATCGCTGGGCGGTTTTCGGGGCTGCAGACATCGGTACGGCTCCTTTTTACTAACTGACTGGTCAGTAAGATAGGAAACGCGTCGCGGGGCACAAGGGGGGAAGGATGACGGATGACAGATGACAGATGAGGGGCGGTCGCCCTGAACGAAGTGAGGGGGCAAGGCGTCGCTGCGGTTCTATCCTCCGCCCCCTCGCTACGCTCAGGGTGACAGACCTCCACCATCCACCATCCGCCATCCGCCATCCGCCATCTGTCATCTGTCATCTGTCATCCGTCATCCTTTTCTAGCTCTTGCACTTACATGGAGTTCCGCCAATCTTGCAGTCGACCCCGCCTGGAGGCCGATCGCACATGACGGAGCCCTACCTCAGCTCCGACGAGTATGATGAGCAGGCCCACCAGTTGTACAACGAAGGTCGCTACGACGATGCCCTCGCCCTCCTCCGCGAGGGGCTCCTCCGGTACCCCCAGTCAGTCGAACTCCATGTCGGGATAGGCTACGCCCAACTCGCGCGCGAGGAATACGCGTGGGCCCGTGGGGCGTTCGATCTCGCGCTGGTGATGGACGGGGAACACGAGGATGCCCTCGCCGGACTGGGTGAGACGCAACTGGTGCTGGGCCAGATCGAAGGCGCGCTCCGCTCCTTCCATCGCATCATCGAACTCGGCTTCGACGACGACCACGAACTGATGTTGCAGGTCGGCCGCGCCCTCTTCCGCGAAGGCTATTTCGTGGAGGCGCGTCTCTTCTTCGATCGCGCGCATTCGCATCATCCCGACTCGCCGGAAATCGCGGCATCGCTGGGCTACACGGCGCACCGGCTCGGCCTCGATGCCGATGCGTTCTACTGGCTGCGTCGCGCGCTCGAACTCGAACCCGAATATCCCGAGCCGCGGATCTACCTCGCCAACGTGCTCTACGATCGTGGCGAGACCGGCCCCGCGTTGCATCACTTCGCGCGCATCAAGCCCGATGATCACTTCGACGATCTCGGCGTCTGGCGCACCATCGAACTGCTCAAGGTCGCCCGCGGTGTCGGCGATGATGATCCCGATGTGCAGCTCTGGCTCGCGCGTCTCGCCGAACTCGGCGGTGAAGCGTCGGCCGAGGATATGCTGCTCGCCGAGATCGAGTCGATGCAGCCCGACGGCACGCCGCGCGACCCGAATCAGCTCGAGCTCTTCGGCACCCTGATGCGCGATGTGCCCGAAATGCTCAAGCGACCAGCCGCCGACGCCGGCGTCCACGTCATCGAAACACTCGCCGGACTGACGCTGCGCGGCTCCTGGGATGATCTGCTGATGCACCTGCAGACCGTCGAAGGCGCGTGGGCCGACGGCACCTTGCTCGAATTCATGCAGGCGTTTGCCCAGCGCGGCACCGCCGAAACCGGAGTCAGTATTCCTGTGACCAGTGCCGAAGCCTTCATCCGAGGCTCCGCCGATGCCGGCGTCCTCCGGATCCTGCAGTGATTCGATTCGAAGCTGCCAGTAAAAGCTATGTGTCGCTCATCCGTCGTCGCCGCGTCGATGCGCTCGCCGATTTCTCGATCGAGATGCAGCGCGGTGAAGTCGTCGGCATTGCCGGCCCCAACGGGGCTGGCAAGTCAACACTGATCTCGCTGATGATGGGCTTCCTCCACCCTACGTCGGGGTCGGTCACCGTCAACGGCATGAGTCCCCGCACCTATGTGGCCAGCGAGGGCGTCGGTTACCTCACCGAACTCGTCAACCTGCCGCCCCGCTGGAAGGTGCCCCACACGCTGCATCGGATGGCCTCACTCTCGGGCGTGCCGTCGGCGCAGCGCGAATCCGCGGTGCAGGGAATGATGGCGCGCCTCGGCCTCGAAGAGCACGCGGCGAAGCAGGTCCGGCAACTCTCCAAGGGAAACCTCCAGCGCCTCGGCCTCGGCCAGGCGCTGCTCGGCGATTTCGACATCGTGGTGCTCGACGAACCAACCCACGGTCTCGATCCGGTCTGGACCCAGCGATTCCGTGATGTCGTCGCGGAGTTGCGCCGTCCCGACCGACTGGTCGTCATCGCCTCGCACAATCTCGACGAACTCGAACTCCTCGCCGATCGCGTCGCGATTCTCAATCACGGCCGGCTGCAGCGCATTGTCGAACACGGCACCGCGTCGACGGGTGCTGCGCTGATGGTGTGGCGGGTCACCTTCGAAGGCGCGCCCGACGTGGCGTCAGTGCTGGCGGGCGCCACTGAAGTGGCCGGACGTCCGGGGACCTGGCGGATCACCGCCACGCGTTCCGGACTCAGCGCCGGACTCGGTGTGCTGCTGAGCGGCGGCGCCATCCTGATCGAGTGCTCGCCCGAAGAGAGTCGCCTCGAAACCGAATTCCGCGCGGCGGTGGGATCATGACACGCGACAAGTCGCCGTTCCGCTACACCCAGTGGCTCGCGCTCGACCTGATCAAGGTGCAGCTGGCGCTCTTTGCGATCGTCTCGGTCGCGCTGCCGCTGATCGTCCTGCGGTTGTCGAAGAACATGGGCGCCCCGCCCGAGCCCGAAGCGATCCTGAGCGGCACCTTCATGGCCACGTTGACGATCGCGGTTCTGATGACGATCGGCGGATCCATCGGCGGAGACCTGCAGGGCGGCTATTACCGCGCCTGGTTCAGCAAGCCGATGACGCCGGCGTGGTTCTACTTCCAGCGCTGGTTCCTGGCCGGAGTCACCGTCCTGCTCGCGCCGCTGATGCTCGGCGGCATGCTCGCGCTGGTGCTGCGAAACGGCAGCGGACTGACTGTTGATCTGATGGGCACCGTGGCACTTGGCTTCCTGCTGATCGGTTCCGCCTGCCTGCTGATGTCGAACTTCACCTCCAAGGACTGGCTGGTGGTGTTCCTGATCTCGTTCCTGCAAGGACGACTCGCCGCCATCGTCACCGCCGGCGCCAACTTCGGCCTCAAGCTGCCGGAGTGGCTCGTCTGGGTCTACAAGGCGCTGCCGCCATTCCACCTGATCAACCCGCTGAAGCCAATGATTCACGGGAACGACTTGCTGCACGTGCTCGGCTACGGCGTCGCCATGCTGGTGCTGGCGCTCGTGATCGTGCAGCGGCGGCCACTGGGGAGCGGCGGGCGCGCGTGAGCGCGCATCCCACCGAGGGGCTGCGCAGAGAGCGGTTGCCGAATGGCGTGACGCTGCTGGTGCAGCGGCGCCGTTCGGCACCTGCCGCCGCCCTGGTCACCCACGTCCGCGCCGGCTTTCTCGACGAAGCCGACGACGTCGCCGGGATCTCGCACGTCCTCGAGCATATGCTCTTCAAGGGGACGCCGTCACTCGGCCCGGGCGAACTCGCCCGCCGCACCAAGGCGCTCGGTGGCTCGCTCAACGCCTACACCTCCTACGACCGCACCGTCTACTACGCGACTGTACCCGCCCGGCACGCCATCGAAGCGGTGGCACTGCAGGCCGATCAGGTGCGCAATCCGCTCTTCGATCCCGATGAACTCCGCCGTGAACTCGGTGTCATCATCCAGGAAGCGCGTCGCAAGCTCGACACGCCATCGGCCGTCGCCGGCGAGCGGCTGCACGAACTCCTCTTCGACAACCATCGCATCCGGCGCTGGCGCATCGGCACCGAGTCGGTGCTCGAAGGCTTTCGTCGCGAGCACGTCGCTGCATACCACGAGTCGCGCTACACGCCCGGGCGCGTGATCGTCACCCTCGTGGGCGATCTCGACGAAGAGGAAGCACTCGCAGCACTTCGCGCGAAGTGGGGCGACTGGTCGCGCCCCGACGCGCCGATTCCTGCCGGGCCTGCAGAAGGTTCTGCGGCCACGATGCGCGCCCTGCGACTCAGCGGCGATGTGACCCAGGCCGAAGTCGTCCTCGGCTGGCGCGGCACTGGCCCCCTCGCCCCCGACGCACCGGCACTCGAGCTCGTCTCGGCGCTTCTCACCGGCGGGCGCGGGTCGCGCCTGCAGCGGCTGCTGCGCGAACCCGGAATTGTCGCTGGCGTTGGTGCCTCACATTACGGTGCCGAGGATGTCGGCGTCTTTGCACTCGGAGCCGAACTCGACTCGGCGCGGCTGGCCGAGGCATTGCCGCTCGCGCTCGGTGCGGTGCGCGACCTCGCGGAACGCGAAGTCTCCGACGGTGAACTCGACCGGGTGCGCACGCTGTTGCTGATGCGGTTGCGTCGCCGGCTCGAACGCTACGAGAGTCGTGCGACGGCGCTTGCCGGCGCCGAGGCCGATGGCGATGTGGCCCACCTCGATCGCGAAGAGGCGGAGTTGCTCGACGTGACGCCCGCCCAGCTGCGCGAAGTCGCGGCACGCTATCTCGACACCGGCGCCCTCTCGGCGGTGGCCTACCTGCCGCAGCAGGACTCGACGCCGTTCGATCTGAACGATCTGATGGCGGCGCGCAATGCACCGGCCGCGGCGCCGCGGCCCAGTGAGGAAGTCGCCTGGCGCACCCGGCCCGCGACGCTCCCCGTGCGAATTACTCGTCGGACGGCGCACGGCGTGCATCATCTGGCGCTGCCGGGTCTCGATCTGCTCACGGCACGGCACGGCGACGTGCCGCAGGTGTCGCTCGCCATCTATCGCCGGCGAACCGAACGCGAGCAGCTCGACAACGCCGGACTTGCTGCACTCGCCGTCCGATCGATGGTGCGGGGCACCACCGATCGTGACGCTGCACAGCTCGCTCTCGCGATGGAGTCTCTCGGTGGCGTGCTCTCGCCATCACTCGGCGGCGATGTCGTCGCCTTTGGCGCGTCGGTCGTAGCGGAGCGCGTGGCGCACGCGGCGGAGTTGCTGCGCGATGTGCTGACCTCGCCGCGCTTCGACCCGGCATCGGTCGAGATCGAGCGGGCGCTGTTGCTCGACGATGCCCGGGCCGTCGCGGACGACATGGGCCGCTTCCCGTTCCAGCTCGCGCTGGGGCAGGCGTTCTCCGACGCCGGCTACGGCGCGCCAGCGCTCGGCACCGCCGAGTCGCTCGCCGCGCTCACCTTGCAGGACGTGCGCAACTGGCATCAGCGCGCCATCGCGAAGGGACCCACCACCGTGGTCGCGGTCGGCGATGCAGATCCGGAGGCGCTCGCCGATCAGCTCGCCGCCGTCTTCAGCGGCATCGGCACCGACGCGCCCGATGCACCGCCCGGGATGCCCGCGCTGATCGCGTCGGGGCAGCGTCTCGAACATCGCGATCGCCAGCAATCGGCCCTCGCGATGATTTTCCCCGGCCCCGCGCGCACCGACCCGCGGCGCTTCGCGGCCGAAGTCTGGTCGGCGGTCGCCGGCGGACTCGGCGGGCGGCTCTTCGAATCGTTGCGGAGCGCGCGCTCGCTGGCGTACACCGTGATGGCATCGTCGTGGCAGCGGCGCGAAGCGGGTGCGTTGCTGACCTACATCGCGATGGCTCCCGAACGTCTCGACGAGGCGCGCGACGCGATGCTGGAGGAACTCGCGGCATTCCGCGACGCACCGCCCACGGCCGATGAACTGCAGCGTTCCGTTGCGATGCTCGCGGGGCAGGCCGAGATCGCGCGGCAGGGCGCGGGGGCACTGGCCGGCGAGATCGCCGATGCCTGGCTCCTAGGAGAAGGGTTGATCGAACTCGACGACCCGGGCGCGCCCTACCGCAGCGTGACGGCGGAGGCGGTTCACGAAGTGGCGGCAGCCTCGCTCGATCCGGCGCGCCGGGCCGAGGGCGTCGTCGCGGCAGGGCTGCCGGGGTAGCTTACCGGTATGACTGGCGCCGAGGGTCCATCACGTCGGGTTGCGTTTGCGGTGGCGGATGCCATCACGCTGGTGCGCATTCCGCTGGCGGTGGCCTTTCCGTTCCTCCCGAGCGTTCCGGCTCGGCTCACCCTGCTGGCGCTCGCGGCGGCCACTGATTTTGGTGACGGCTGGTGGGCGCGCCGTTTCGGCGGGTCGCGCATCGGGGTGATGCTCGACCCGATCGTCGACAAGCTCTTCATGGCATCGGCGTTCGGTGTGGTGCTCTTCTCGGGAACCCTGAGCTGGTACGAAGTGTTTGCGCTACTGATTCGCGACATCATCGCGTCGGTCGCCTTCTTCATCACCGTGGCCACTGGTCGCGCCACGACGGTGCCCGCCCGCGCTGGTGGGAAAGCGGTGACCTTGCTGCAACTGATGACCCTGCTCGCCTTCGTGCTCGGATCGCCGCTCTTGCGGCGGCTCGCCTGGGCCACGGCAGCGGTCGCTCTCTATGCTCTGTACGATTACAACAAGCCCTTCTTCCGGAAGCTGAGCACTCGATGACTGATCCCAATCTGCGCTTTGGCCATCTCGACTGGACCAGCGGCATGTCGTTCACGGCGAGCTCGGAGAGCTGGCCCAGCATCGTCATCGATGGCAACGGCAAGGAGGGCCCCGGCCCGATGGTCACGCTGCTCCTCGCGGCCGGCGCCTGCAGCGGCTCCGACGTGGTAAGCATTCTCGAGAAGATGCAGGTGAAGCTGAAGTCGTTCACCGTGGATGTCACCGGCCGCCGCAACGAAGAGATGCCGCGCCGCTACAACGCGCTCACCCTCGTCTTCCGCCTCGCCGGCGAAGGGCTGACGCAGGCCAAGGCCGATCGGGCGGTGGAGCTTTCCGTGAGCAAGTATTGCTCGGTGGTGCTGTCGTTGAATCCGGATATTCCGATTACGACGGAAGTCATTGTCGAAGGATGACAGATGACAGATGACAGATGACAGATGACAGATGACAGATAAAGCGAAGGGCCGGCACCTCATTGAGATGTCGGCCCTTCGATCGATCATCAGTCAACCGTCATCAGTCAACTGTCATCTGTCATCTGTCATCTGTCATCTGTCATCTGCTTTACGCAGAGATCTCTGCGGTCTCTTCTTCCGTCGCGACGATTGCTTCGCTCGGGGCTTCGTTCGCCGGGGCGCGGCGGACGACGGGCTGACAGAACCGCTCGCCGAGCACGCGGAGCTGGGTCAGCTCCTCCGGCTTCAGATCGGTGTACCGATCGGCGATGTACTGCATCGTATCGTCCATCCATTCCTTCTGATGCTCTGGTGCGGCTTCGAGCACTCCGCAGCGCAGGATGTGGCTGAACAGCTCGTCCCGGCCCTGATCAAAAGCGGTTGGCATGGCAGGGGGGCGGGGGGCTGGCTTCTTCTTCGTCAATGGACCTTCCTTTGGGCGTTAACGGGGAGCTTCCCCCGCGACTGATATCACTGTATACGCGCAATATAGGGATTCCGTTCATCCCGGGGCAATTCCGGGGTTATCGGGCGCCTTGGCAAAGGGCTTGAGGACCCGACCGGATTTGACCCTCTCCGGCCCGTCGTTCGTTAGATTGCCCCCGGCTCCGGAGGCGTTCAAGCCCCGGGTCGAGCGCGGTACATCCCAGTTCCCGCGCGGCGGTTGTGCCGGCCCACCGGGCCCCGCGCTCACCGATCGCCGCGCCAGAGGCAGCATGGCTCAGGGCCAGAAGTCCTTCTATTACCTCCTCGGCGGGATCGCCCTGGTGGGTGTCGCCGTGGTCGGCTACCGGGTCCTCGGTGGCAAAACCGTCTCGATTCCGGCCAACGTGGTGGTCTCCTCGGCCGACACGACCGGCTTCCGGGGCTACATCCTCGGCTCCGACTCGGCGCCGGTCGAGGTGACCGAATATGCCGACTTCGAATGCCCTGGCTGTGCCAACTTCGAGGCCGTTTCCTGGCCCGATGTGAAGGCCCGGCTCATCGACACCGGCAAGATCCGCTACCGCTACCGCGACACGCCGCTCCCGGTCCACCCCAACTCACGGCTCGTAGCCCACGCGGCTGCGTGCGCCAACGACCAGGGGAAGTTCTGGGAGATGAAGGACCATATCTTCGCGACCCAGACGGAGCGCTTCGGGCAGAAGAATCCGCTCAGTCTGCTCAAGTCGGCGGCCGCGGCAGCCGGGGTGAACACCGATACCTGGCAGACCTGCATGGAATCGGCGAAGTATGCCGGCCGGATCGAGGCCTCCTCGCAGGAGTCGGCCAAGGTTGGCGTCGGTTCGACCCCGACCTTCCTCATCGCGGGTCGGCTCTATGAAGGGATGAGCGGCGACGAGATGGTGCGCATCGTCGACTCGATCGTGGCGGCAAAGGCCACCGCGCCGGCGACTCCGCCGAAGCCGTGAGCCACACTCGCAGCGAGCCGAAGGGGAAGGCGCTCGCCGCCCTCTCCTTCGCCGCCCTCGGTGTCGTCTACGGCGACATCGGCACCTCACCGCTCTACGCGCTGGCCGAATGCTTCTCCGGCCCGCACGCGATTGCCCTCACTCGCGACAATCTGCTCGGCGTCCTGTCGCTGGTCTTCTGGGCGCTGAACTTCGTCGTCTCGTTCAAGTACATCTCGATGGTGATGCGCGCCGACAACCGCGGCGAGGGCGGCATTCTCGCCCTGCTTGCGCTGGTGCGGCCGGGCGGCAAGTCCAAGTCCGTGGGCAAGCGCTCGACCTTGCTGATCCTCGGACTCTTCGGCGCCGCCTTGCTCTATGCCGACGGCGTCATCACGCCGGCCATCTCGGTGCTCGGCGCCGTCGACGGCCTCAAGATGGCGTCGCCGATCTTTACCCAGGCGTGGCTCGTTCCGATGTCCGTGGTGATCATCACCGCGCTCTTCTTCGTGCAGAAGCGCGGAACTGCCGGCATCGGCAAGATCTTCGGGCCGCTCACGACCGTCTGGTTCATTGCCATTGCGATTCTCGGCGCGCGCGGCATCGGCGCGCATCCCGAAGTGCTCGCGGCGCTGAACCCATGGTATGCCGTCAAGTATTTCATGCAGAACGGCCTCGTCGGACTCGAAGTCCTCGGCGCGGTGGTGCTGGTGATCACCGGCGGCGAAGCGCTCTACGCCGACATGGGGCACTTCGGACCCAAGCCGATTCGCCTCGCCTGGTTCGCACTGGTGCTGCCGGCTCTCGTGCTGAACTACTTCGGCCAGGGTGCGCTGCTGCTCGATCATCTGCAGAGTGGCGTGCTGCCGGTCGACTACAATCCGTTCTACGCGCTGGTGCCGGGGTGGGCGCTCTATCCGATGGTCGTCATCGCGACGGCCGCCGCCGTCGTGGCGTCACAAGCCCTGGTGTCGGGCGCGTACTCGCTCACGCAGCAGGGAATGCAACTCGGCTTCATCCCGCGGATGCGGATCATTCATACTTCGCACACCGAGATGGGTCAGATCTACATGCCGGGGGTCAACACCGCACTCTGGCTCGCGTGCATCGCGCTGGTGGTCGCCTTCAAGACGCCGCAGGCACTCGCCGGCACGTACGGCGTGGCAGTTACGGGGACGATGCTCATCACCTCGATTCTCTTCGCGGCGGTGATGTCGAACATCTGGAAGTGGCCGCTCTGGCGGGTCGTCACGGTCACGACCCTGTTCGTGGGCGTTGATGTCGCCTTGCTCTCCGCGAATGTGCTCAAGATCCCGCACGGTGGCTGGGTTCCGCTCGCGGCCGGTGCGCTGCTCTACCTGCTGATGAGCACCTGGAAGAAAGGGCGGAGTCAGGTCACCGCGCTGCTCAAGGAGACCTCGCTCCCGCTCGAGCTCTTCGTGCCCGACATCGCGCGCCGGCAGCCACATCGTGTCCCCGGCATCGCGGTCTTCATGACCTCGATCCCCGACGTGGCGCCACCGGTGCTGCTGCACCACCTCAAGCACAACAAGGTGCTGCACCAGAAAGTGGTACTCATGACGGTGCTCTCGGCCGAGATCCCGCAGGTCGCCGCGGCCGATCGCGTCAGCGTGGAGTCGAAGGGCGAAGGCTTCTACCAGGTGATGGCGCACTACGGTTTCCTCGAATCGCCTGACGTGCCGGAAATTCTCGCGCTCGTCACCGATCGCCTCCACGAGGATCGCGAAGACGGCATGCCCTCCCTCCGGATGAGCGAGATCTCCTTCTTCCTCGGCCGCGAAACCCTCATCGTCACGCCACGTGCGCGCGGCGCACCCCGCGCCGCCGACGCGATGCCGGGGTGGCGCGCGAAGCTCTTCGGCGTGATGAGCCGCAACGCGCAGAGCGCGACCGCCTACTTCGGACTCCCACCCAATCGAGTCATCGAGCTGGGGGCGCAGATCCAGGTGTAGCGAGAGACTCGAGACTCGAGACTAGAGAGCTTGTCACCCTGAGCGAAGCGAGGGGGCGGAGCTCTGGCTCCCTCGACTTCGCCCGCTTCGCGGGCTTCCCTTCGACAAGCTCAGGGCAGGCCGCTCAGGATGATACTCTCTCAGGACGCGAAAGCCCCGGAAAAACACCTCCGGGGCTTTCCTTTTTCCCTGCCGCAACCGCGCACCACTTTTGTCATCTTCCTGAACAAGGCCGGTGTGGCGCACACGATGTATTGCGCAGATCCGTAATCGCATCGATATACAGACTATCGCGCCTCCCACCGATCACAGGGCGCGATACCCCTGAAGGTTGTGCATCATCACCCCCTAGTTCGAGGTACCCATGTTGAGATCCCCCCCAACACGCGTTGGCTGGTCCGTTGCGCTCGCGGCGTTTGCGGCGCTGACGTTTGGTTGCGGCAGCGAAGCGCCGGTGTCGTCAACAGAAGTGAGCCATGCCCCAGTCGCAAACGCCGTTCTCTGTTCGACCCCTGCTGCCAATTACGGACCCGGGTCGAGTGGACATACGTCACCGTATGGCGATGAGGGTGAGGTGTTTGGTTCCGTCTATGACGGTGGGCTAAGAACGTGTGGCGGCGAAGAAATCACGCTGACCCCGCTTTCTTATTCCGCCCCCGGTGGGTACAGCGCCACGGTCGAGACCGACGGGGCCTATCCCCTGATGTGGGAATTCTGGGATCCGGGTGCATGGGACGGACCGTGTCGCAGCGTCGCGCCGAATCCAGGCGATGCGCGTGGGCACTGCGCGATCCCTGGGCGGTATCAGTTCACCGGTCCGACGTATGGCGGTACTCGCACCTTCCAGGTCGACTACCTGAGCAGCCTCGGCTTCCTGCCTGGTAGCAGCACAGACGGTATTGCGGATGAAAGCTATGGCGCGGCTGGCTACGTCGATCTAGTCATTAACAGTGACATTGGAGGGTCGGCATTCACCGAGACGCCAGCGCTGGAAATCGACACTGCGACCGTCGCAATGGGCTCCGGGTTTAGCAACATCACCGGCTCACCGTCCGGCGAACGCTCAATGAACTTCCGATTCAAGGTTTCGAATACAGCGACCAACTGGTATCCGACCGATCCGGACACCGGTCACATGAACGGGCGCGGACTGTATTTGACAAGGCTGTGGGTGCACCAAGTGGGGACGTCAACTTGGGATCATCTTACTGAATTCTATCAGCCAGATCCATCGCTTATCCGGGCGTTCACCTTTTCCGCGCCCTGCGGCGGCGCGCAATACGACATTGGGTTGGAAGTGATGCGCCCTGATGAGCTGCCAATTACCAGCGGTCATCCGTCGTACTATCGTACCATCAACGTGGTGCGTGACTGCGAGATTCTCCCGCCGCCACCGCCACCGCCACCGCCACCTCCGCCACCGCCGCCACCCCCACCGCCGCCACCGCCACCGCCGCCACCCCCACCGCCGCCACCGCCACCGCCACCACCACCGCCTGCGGTGCCCGAGATCAGTTCGTTCACATTCTCGTGCAACAAGGTGCAGTCCGGTGTGCATTGGTATAACGAGCTGTGGGGCAGCTGGACTGTGAGCGGCACCTCCGCTGCCTTCGTCTGGGAAGTGAGTGAATCTGGTTCGAGCTCACCACCAAGCCCGGGCACACTGAAGGCCAGTGCCAAGCCCGGCACGAGTTCGCTCCTTGAAGGCTTCGGGATCCTCCAGAACGGCGGGATTACCGACAATCGCTATTACTGGCTGCGCTACAAGAGTGCGACCGACAGCACGAGCTGGTTCCCACTCAATGTGATGCCCGTGTCGGTCGCGGCGCCAACGCTGTGCGATTTGTAATTCGCTGAGGAGATCCGAATGACAGAGCCCCCCGCACCGGTCTCATCCCGGGGCGGGGGGCCTCTGCTTTGCCGCAACTTTCCAACGCCGCGCCGGCGGCACCCCCCGCAAACCCGCATTCACAGGCAGAAAATCTCAATCACGACCATCGTATGCATTTTCGCCTGCATAAACTCGGCGCACACCCTCAGTGCGCGGGTATTCACGACCATATCGCGACCGATCAGGACCATATCACGGCCGTTCAGCACCATATCGCCATCATCACGCTCCATCTCGCGGCCGTCAGTCTCCAGAAACTCGACTGACGACACCATATCGCGACCATTCAGCTCCATCTCGCCGGCAATCACCACCATATCGCGGCTGTTCACCAGCATCTCGCCGCCGTTCAGCGGCAGAAGTCGAGGCGCGAGCCCCATCTCGGCAGCTCTCAGGGGCATAAACAGAAAAATCGCCGGCATATCGGCGACCTCAGACAGCATTTCTGTCGCGTGCAACAGCAACTCGGCAACGTTCACGACCATCTCTCGGCCGTCAGCCACCATAAAATCGGCGTGAAGTTGCATAAAATCGGCGGTGATCGCGATTTTCGCCCTGGAAAGAGTGCTGCCCTGACCTCCGCCCCCTCGCTTCCCTTCGGCAAGCTCAGGGCAGGCTGCTCAGGGTGACAACCCCAGTTATCTGTCATCTGTCATCAGTCATCCGTGACCCATCACCCCTCACCCATCACCCCGTGACCTCCCCGACGCTCTCTGGGTCTCGTAGTGATGCCTGTTCATATCGACGACCTGATCTTCTCCACCGCGACCGTCCGCGCGGGCCGCTTTCGGTGCGAGCCGGGCCACCCGGCCTTTCGTGACAGTGGCCCGATAACAGGGCACATCGTCGTCTTCCCGCGCACCGGCGTATGGATCCAGCACGCGGATTCGCGGCCGTTCGTTGCCGATCCGAACATTGCGACGATCTACAACCGTGGCCAGGAATATTCGCGACGCGTTCTCTCGCCGGCCGGCGACCGCTGCGAATGGTTCGGCGTCACGCCGGCCCTGGCATCCGAAATCGCAGTGCGCTGCTTGCCGCTCGATCGCATCACCGATGATCGGCCATTCACGGTCGAATCCGCGGCGTGTTCACCGGCCTTGTACCTCCGTCAGCGCACCATTTACAGACTCCTGACATCAGGGGCACTTACTGGCCTCGCCGCCGAAGAGACGATCGTGTCAATCGTCAACGACGTGATCTCGGCGGCGTCGACCGAAGGGCGCCGCATGTCGAAGCGCCGTGTCACTGCTCGGCATCGCGACCTCGCAATGAACGCGCGAATGCTGATCGCCCGGGATTCATTCGGGACCTCTGACCTCGCGCAACTGTCGGCGGAGCTTGGGGTTTCCCCCTTTCATCTCTGCCGGGTCTTCCGCGCCGTCACCGGTGCGACGATGCACGCCTGGCAGATGGACCTCCGGCTGCGGGCTGCGCTCGAGCAGCTCGAAGGTGCACCTGGTGCCATTTCACGGGTGGCCCACGCATGCGGATTCTCGAGTCACAGCCATCTCGTGCTCTGGTGTCGTCGTCGATTCGGCGACACTCCCTCCCGCCTGCAGGAACGGCTCATCGCCTGACGAGCAATGACGTGGTAGCCGGGTGCTATTGGGCTCCACAGCTTGGTGGCACAATGGTCACCACTTCCACGGAGCATGCTATGCAGACCCGTCAATTCGCAGTCGCCCTCGCCCTCGTCGTCTCCACCGCGTGTGCCACCGAGCAGGCGACCCTGCCCGACCAGGCCCCCGCCATTCGCGCATCAGTCGCCGGCCCGGTCGTTGGCTCTGCCTCGGGCGGCGGTCACTGGATCACCCCCGATGGCCTGCGTCGTCGCCTCGCCTTCTCGGTGCGGCGACACGACGACGGCTCTGTCGATGGGGAATGGCAACTCGTGGCAGGCGCCACGATCATGCACGGCCGCCTCACCTGCCTCTCCATCGAGGGGAACACGGCGCGCGTCGGTGGCGTGGTCGAGCAATCGAAATTTTCGCTCTTCCTGGTTGGAACCGATGTGGCGTGGTACGTCGTCGATAACGGCGAGGGGCAGAATGCAGAGGATGCGACGTCCAACCTCCGTGCCTTCCGCAACTCCGCACCGGGCACCGCGCAGGCCTTCTGTGATACCGGCGCAGCGCCGACGCCGGTGACGCCGGATGCGATCAGCTTCGGGAATGTGCAGGTGATGGGACGATGATGGATGATAGATGACAGATGACAGATGGCCGGCGTTGTCATCCTGAGCGAAGCGAGCCGCAGGCGAGCGCAGTCGAAGGAGTACCCACTTGCCGTCGAGACCAGCTCCTTCGACAACAGGCGCTTCGCGGCTTTCGCTCAGGACGACAACCATCAATCATCTGTCATCAATCATCTGTCATCTGTCATCTGTCATCTGTCATCTGTCATCCATCACCCATCACCCCTCCGTCGCCTCGTACTGCTCCTTCAACTTCGCCACCACGCCCGGGTCGGCAAGGGTCGTCGTATCCCCCAGCGCCCGCCCCTCGGCAATATCCCTGAGCAATCTCCGCATGATCTTCCCGCTTCTGGTCTTCGGCAGGTCGGCCGAGAAGAGAATGTCATCCGGCTTCGCAATCGCCCCGATCTTCTTGGCCACATGCTCCCGCAGCTCATCGCGCAGTTCGCTGCTCGGCGAGTGGCCCTCCTTGAGCGTCACGAACGCCGCGATTCCCTGACCCTTGAGCTCGTGCGCCTTGCCGACCACCGCAGCCTCGGCCACAAAGGGATGATCGACCAGCGCGCTCTCGACTTCCATCGTGCCGATGCGGTGGCCAGCGACATTGAGCACGTCGTCGACCCGGCCGAGGATCCACCAGTAGCCGTCGGCGTCGACCTTGGCACCGTCACCGGCGAAGTAGCGGCCGGGGAAGCGACTCCAGTAGGTCTCCTGGTAGCGGGCGTCATCCTTGTAGATGGTCCGGAGCATCCCCGGCCACGGCGACTTGATGGTAAGGAAGCCGCCACCCTCGGCCACCGGTTTGCCGGTCACGTCCACCAGCTCGATCTCCATTCCGGGGAAGGGAATCGTCGCCGAGCCGGGCTTGGTAGTCACCACCCCGGGGAGCGGCGTCATCATGATCCCGCCGGTCTCGGTCTGCCACCAGGTGTCGACAATCGGGCAGCGCTTCGCGCCGATCTGCTCGTGGTACCAGATCCACGCCTCGGGGTTTATCGGCTCACCCACCGTGCCTAGCAGCCGCAGGCGCGAGAGATCGTGCTTCGCCGGGTGTGAGGTCCCCCACTTCATGAAAGCGCGAATCGCCGTCGGGGCGGTGTAGAACACCGTAACGCCGTAGCGCTCGCAGATCTCCCAGAACCGATCGCGCTCGGGCCAGTCGGGTGCCCCTTCGTACATCACGATGGTGGTGCCGTTCGCGAGCGGACCATACACCACGTAGGAGTGGCCGGTGACCCAGCCGATGTCGGCAGTACACCAGAAGACATCATCGCCCTGCAGGTCGAAGACGTACTTCGTGGTGGCCACCGCCTGGGTGAGATAGCCGCCGGTGCTGTGCACGATTCCTTTCGGCTTGCCGGTGGTGCCCGAGGTGTAGAGGATGAAGAGCAGGTCTTCGGCGTCCATCGCCTCGGGCGGGCAATCGGCCGGCTGCGCCTCGAGCGCGCGGTGCCACCAGTGATCGCGCCCCTCGGTCATCGGACAGTGGGTCGCATCGATGCCAGCGCCGCGGTGGACCACGAGGCAGGAGCGAATGGTCGGGCATTCCGCGAGGGCTTCGTCGGCGAAACGCTTGAGTGGCACCACCGAGCCGCGACGGTAGCCACCGTCTGCAGTGATGCAGCACACCGCCTCGGCGTCGTTGATGCGATCGCGCAGCGATTCGGCCGAGAACCCCCCGAATACTACGGAGTGGATTGCACCGATTCGCGCACAGGCGAGCATCGCAATCGCGGCTTCCGGGACCATCGGCAGATAGATCGCGACCCGGTCGCCGCGCTTCACACCGAGGGCCTTGAGGGCGTTCGCGGCGCGACCGACCTCGCGATACAACTCCCAGTAGGTGAGTACCCTGCGGTCGCCTGGTTCACCCTCCCAGAGCAACGCCGCCTGATTCCGCTTCCCGCTCCGGACGTGGCGATCGAGGCAATTCACCGACACGTTGAGCTGCCCGCCGGAGAACCATTTCGCGTGCGGCAGGGTCCACTCCAGCACGCTGTCCCACGGCCGCGACCACTCCAGTGCCCGGGCCTGTTCGGCCCAGAATCCGAGCCGGTCGGCGGCCGCGGCCTGGTAGAGGGCGGGGGTCGCCACCGCCTTGGCCACAAAGCCCGCTGGCGGTGGGAAACGGCGCTCCTCACTGAGCAGGGTATCGAGCTGATCGGTCATCGGTGCCGGGATTCCGGAAGGAGATTCTCTCAATCTACTGCGGCTATGGCGCCACACTCCGGCCGACCAATTCCTTGACGAGCGGCTGTAGAAGGGCGGTGGCAAGGCCCTTGCTGATTCTAGCCCCCGAAGAATTTCCGGGCTGGAGGCCCTTTGACCGTGTCCACCGCGCAACCGCCGATGCGGGTGCTGCAAGCTCCCGAGAGTCTGGGTCTGGCGACCCGCGAAGCATTTCGCGTGTCGGCCAATGCCTTGCTCGACGAAATGTCGGAAGGCGCCGGCCAGCTCGTGGTCGACCTCGGCGGTACCCGCGAGGTCGACTCGTCGGGGCTGGGCGCGCTGGTGATGGTCCAGCGGCACGCCGCCGACCGTCGTCAGGATGTCGTCCTCCGCGGCGTCGGCGCCGAACTCGAATTCCTGCTGGTGCTCACCAAGCTCGACGACCTCTTCGTCTTCGCGCCCAGCGGACGCTGATTCGCCGCCACTGAAGCCGCGCCCGGCGCGGCTTTCCCGTTCCTCCGGCTCGTCGCCCCTCTCCCTGCTGCCCGTCCCGCCGTATCTTCCGGCGATGCCCATCTACCAGACGTTGCGATGACCCAGGATCTGGTACCGCTCGTGGCGGTACGTGGTGTCGAGCGACGCTTCGGCCGCGTGGTCGCACTCGCGACCGTGACCCTCGAGATCCAGGCCGGCGAAGTGGTGCTCCTGTTAGGACCCAACGGGGCGGGGAAGAGCACCTTGTTGCGTTGCATCGCCGGGCTCGCCCGACCGCTCCGCGGCTCCGTGCTGGTGTCGGGCCGCGACGTCCACGCCGACCCGGAGGCCCGCGCCCAGCTCGGCTTCCTCTCCCATCAGGCCTTCGTCTACGACGACCTCACGGCGCGTGAGAACCTGCGTTTCGCGGCGGCGTTGCACGGGCTCGACGGGGCCGAACGCCGTGTCCAGGATGCGCTCGATGGTGTCGGATTGTCGCGAGGTGCCGACACCACGGTCGGCGGCTTCTCGCGGGGGATGCTGCAGCGGCTGGCCATCGCCCGGGCGACCCTCCACCACCCGGCTCTCCTCCTCCTCGACGAACCGTTCACCGGGCTCGATGCCAGCTCCGCCAACGACCTCCGTCACCGGATCGCTGCCGAGCGGAGCGCCGGCCGGGGCGTGGTCTGCGTGACCCACGAGCCCGGTGAAGCCTGGCTCCCGGCGACGCGCGTCGTGGTTCTCGTGGCCGGCCGGGTGGTGCTCGACATTCCGCGTCCTGATTCGCTCGAGGAATTCCGGGTCGCCTATGCCCGGGCGGTGGCCACGTGAGTCTCTGGCGCGCCACCCGCGCGATCGCGGCCAAGGACCTGCGCATCGAGTGGCGCCACAAGACGGCGCTGCTCACGGCGACCCTCTTCGCCATTCTGGTCTTGCTGATCTTCGTCTTTGCCCGCGACCCGGCGACCCTCTCGCTCGCCGACGTCGCGCCGAGTGTGCTCTGGGTGACGCTCGCCCTCTCGGCATTGGTCGCGCTCAATCGCGCCTTCCTGCTCGAACGCGAACACGCCGCCCTCGAAGGAATTCTCCTCGCGCCAGTGCCGCGTCAGGCGATCTTCTGGGGAAAGTGGCTCGCCAATCTCACCTTCGTGCTCACGGTCCAGGCGGTGGCCTTCCCGCTCTGGATTCTCTTCTTCAATGTCACGCCGACGCTGTCGCTGCTGGCGGTGGCCGGCGTCGCGATTCTCGCGGCGATCGGCTTCACCGCCGTCGGCACACTCTTCTCGGCCATGGCCGTCCGCACCCGCTTCGCCGAGCTGCTCCTGCCGGTGCTGCTGCTTCCGTTCATGATCCCACCGGTCTTTGCGGCGAGTGAAGCCACCCTCCGCCTGCTCGCGCATCGCCCGATGAGTGAACTCTGGGGATGGCTTAGATTGCTGACGCTCTACGATGTTGCCTTCCTCGTGCTCGCCAACCTGCTCTTCCCGGTGGTGGTGGACGAATGACGACTGCCCTGGAAAACGCCCAAGCCCATATCCGTCGCGGCCGCATCATCGCGTTCGTCGGATTGCTGGGCCTCGCCGGCATCTATCTGATGGCCTGGCGGTTCACGCCGGCCGAACGTTTCCAGGGGCTGGCCCAGAAGATCTTCTACATCCATCCGCCGTCGGCCTACGCCTCGGAGATGGCATTCGTCTTCGCCGGCATCGCGTCGCTGCTCTACCTGCTGCTGAAGGACGATCGCTTCGATACCTTCGCCGAGGCGTCGGCCGAGGTGGGGCTCGCCTTCGCGCTGGTGCTCCTCACGACCGGTCCGATCTGGGCCAAGCCGATCTGGGGCGCCTGGTGGACCTGGGACGCGCGACTGACCTTCTCGCTGATCGAGTTCCTCCTCTTCTGCAGCTACTTCGCGCTGCGCTCTGCCGTGCGTGATCCGGCCGAGCGGGCGCGCTACGCGGCCGTCGTCGCGATCATGGGAATGCTGCTGGTTCCCTTCATCCATCTCACGGTCTACCTCTTCAACACCACCCATCCGCAGCCGGTGGTGGTCAAGACCGACAAGCCCTCACTGCCGTGGGAAATGCTGCGCACTTTCCTCACCTCGTTCGGCGTCTTCACGGTGATGTATCTGGGCTTCGTGATGACCCGCTACGGTATTGGCGCGCGTCGCGTCGCGCAGGAGCTTACCGATGCCGGATAATGGCAGCTACGCGATTGCGGCGTATGTCGTGGCGGCGGTGATCTTACTCGGCTATACAGCGTCGCTCTTCCGGAGATCTGGAAAGCCGCGCGGATAGCGGCCCTGCACCCGGTGGTGCCGCGCTCGCGCGGCACCGGTCTGTCCGAACGCCAAAGGCCCCAAGGAGCAATTCCTCGGGGCCTTTGCGAGTCTTTGAAACCGGTGCCGCGCAAGCGCGGCACCAACGGTCATTCCTTCAAGAGCACCTTATCCCATAGAAGCGCCGCAATCACCGCTCCCACAATCGGCCCGATGAAATACGCGCCGAGCGAATCGAGGTTGCCACTGATCACCGCGGGGCCGAACGCGCGCGCCGGATTCAGTGCGGCACCGGTGAAGGGTCCACCGAACATGATCGCGAAGAAGAGCGTGAGGCCGATGCCGAATCCGGCGATCCTCGGTGCGGCGGTCGAGACGGCCGTGCCCATCACCGCCGACATCAGGAAGAAGGTCAGCAGCGCTTCAATCGCGACGGCCGTGGTGAACGAGATGCCGTTGTAGATCGTCGGCGTGCCGTACAGCACGAACTTCGCGACACTCCCCGGCACCACCATCTTGAGCACCAGCGCGCCGAGCAGGCCACCGGCGAGCTGCGACAGCACATAGATGAAGGTGTCCTGCGCCTTGAGCCGGCCGGTCGCCCAGAGCCCGATGCTCACTGCTGGATTCAGATGACCGCCCGAGATGGCCATCGTCGACGAGATGGCGACCGAGAGCACCACGGCGTGGACGAGAGCGATCCCCATCAGGCCGTAGTGCGCCGTCGGGAACGACTCCATTACCACGGCACCGCACCCGAAGAAGATGAGGGCGAAGGTGCCGTAGACTTCGGCGACGGCGCGGCGAGCGAGTGACGGCATCGCTGGAACCCTGGGGTTGAGGACGGGGGAGCGGCCGCACCGGGCGGCCACGCGCCCAATCTACTACGCCGGGGCGCGGAGCAGGAGCGTCGCGTTACTGCCGCCGAAGCCGAATGAATTCTTGAGAACCGCTCGCGGCCGCAGGGCGAGTCCGCCCGCGGGGACAAAGCTGAGCCCGCCTGCCGGCTCGGGCTCGGCACAGTTGAGCGTGTCCGGAATCCAGCCCCGCGAGATCGAGAGCGCAGCGATCGCGGTCTCGATCGCGCCGCTCGCGCCGAGGGCGTGGGCGTGCCACCCCTTGGTGCCGCTGACCGGGAGCCGGTCGGTATGCTCGCCAAAGACCTCCCGGATCGATCGCGCTTCGGTGCTGTCGTTGAGCGTGGTCGATGACCCGTGCGCGTTCACCCACTCGACATCCTCGGGCGCGCACTCGGCCTCGGCCAGCGCGAGCCGCATCGCGCGCACGGCCTCACGACCGTCGGGGCGGGGCTGCGTCATATGGAAGGCATCGTTGGTGAGTCCGAAACCGGCGATCTCGGCGTAGATCGGAGCGCCCCGCGCCACCGCGTGCTCCAGCGATTCGATCACCAGGATCGCGGCGCCCTCGGCCATCACGAAACCGTCGCGGCCGATGTCGAACGGACGCGACGCCGTGGCCGGGTCGTCGTTGCGGGTGCTCATCGCGCGGATGAGCGAGAAGGAGCCGTAGCAGAGCGGGTAGAGCGGTGCTTCGCTGCCACCGGCGAGTACCACATCGGCCTGGCCACTCGCAATCGCGCGGAATGCTTCACCGATCGCGAGCGTTCCCGAGGCGCAGCTCATGGCGTTGGTGGCGTTGACGCCGGAGACACCGTGGGTGATGGCGATGTTGCACGAGAGCGCGCCAGCGAACACCGTGAGCGCGAGCAACGGGTCGACTTCGCGTGGGCCGCCCTGCACGTACTTGGTGTTTTCCTGTTCAGCGAAGCCGATGCCGCCGAGCGCGGTGCCCATCATCACGCCGACGCGATCGGGTGTCTCATCGGCAAGCGAGAGATCGGCGTCCTCGAGTGCCAGCCGTGCTGCGGCGAGGCCGAGCTGCGAACAGCGGTCGGTGCGGCGCGCCTGTTTGGCCGAGAGCATCGCCACGGCGTCGAAGTCATTGACCTCGGCGGCGATGTGCGAACGAAACGGCGTCGAATCGAAACGGGAGATGGTGGTCACAGCAGATTGCCGCGTGTGCAGTCGCTGCCACACCGCCTCCTTGCCGATGCCGATCGGGGTCACCAGACCGACGCCGGTGATGACAACGCGACGCTTCACCCGGCACGCTCCGCCGCGCGGGCGACACCAGCGAGCGTGCGCGCGGCGATGCCATGCACGAAGACGGGGCCGATCACCAGCTCGGCCGCCGGCACGCGCAACAGCGACCAGGGCGGGCCGGACCATTCGTGCACGATTATCACGTCACTCAATCCTTCGGCAGTCGGTGTCATGGTCCAGAGGACGTCCATCCCCGTGGTGATACCACCGATGTGGCGATATCGGATCTCTTTGGCCTCGGTGTTCACCCACATCTGCGACAGCCACCAGGTGGGCCACTGGAGCGGTCCGAAGGGGCGATTCGCCGACATCTCCACGATACCATCGCCGCCGGGCGCGCCTTCGCGGCGTTTCACGAAGCGATAGTGCGGCAGGATCGCCGGCCACTGTTCCACCATGACGGCGTGCGGCCAGACCGCATCGGGGGTGGCGCGAATCAGCAGGCGATCGACAATGCGCATCACGGCGAGGTCCGCCAGCAGAGGAGAATCCGGGCGAAGGGGAGCGCCTGGAGGTGGATCGGTGCCGAATGTGCCCGCGCGGCGAGCGCCCGGAGTCGTTCAGCGGTCAAGCCCCGCTGCAGCGACGTCACGCCGTCGAGCACCGTGGTCGCGTGCAGGCCGAGCAGCGCGCCGCCAACGCGGAAGGCGACAGCCGCAAGGCGCGATGGCCGCAGGTCGGCGATGATCACGCCGCGACGGGCGACGCGATGGCACTCGGTGAAGAGCTGGACGATTCCCTCATCGTCGAGGTGATGCGCAACCTGGCTCACCAGCACGACATCGACACTCCGGTTCGCGAGCGGTAGTGCACTGGCACAGCCGAGCAGGGTGGGGACTCCGTTGTCGCGCGCGAGGGCTGCCGCCGCCGGAATCCGCTCGAGGCCGCAGGGTCGCAGCGTCACGCCCCGTCGGGCAGCCCACGCAGCCGCATCGCGCGGGAGATCGCCGGCGCCGGTGCCGACATCGAAGAGCGAGAGGGTCTGCCCCTGGTCGGCGGGAGTGAGCAGCCACGCGAGGCCCGTGTGCACTGCGGCGGTGCCGCCAAACCAGCGATTGGCCCGCGCGATGTCGCGCAGCATCCGCACCACCAGCGCCGGGTCGGTGGCGGGGTCGTCGAGTGCTTCCACCCCGATGCGCGACAGCGCGATGCCGGTCACCCGATCACATCGGCTCGAGATCGGCGTAGCCGCCGCGATAGTAGAGCAGCGGCCGGCCGTGGTCGGCAGCACTCCCGCCGACGACCGTGCCGATCAAGATGGTATGATCGCCCGCCGGAAGCGTCGTCAACGGTTCACAGATGATGTGCGCGAGCGCCCCATCGAGCAGCACCTGATCGTCGGGGCCACGATGCCAGCCGACACCCTCGAAGCGGTCGGCGACGCCGCTGGCGAAGCGACGCGACAGCGCCTCCTGGTGCGACTCGAGGATGTTGATGGCGAAGCGCGGCGCGGTGAGCAGCACCTCGTGCACTGACGCGCTCAGTTCAATCGCAATCGACACCAGCGGCGGGTCGAGCGACACCGACGCAAACGAGTTCGCCGTCATTCCCACCGGCACGCCGCTGCTGTCCAGCGCGGTCACGACGGTGACACCGGTGGCGAAGCGACCGCAGAGTTGTCGGAATTCGAATGGGTCCATCGTTCCTTCGTGTTGTGTTGTCACCCTGAGCGCAGCGAGGGGGCGGAGCTTCGTGCTGTCACCCTGAGCGAAGCGAGGGGGCGAAGCTCCGTGCTGTCATCCTGAGCGGAGCGAGCCGCAGGCTCGCGTAGTCGAAGGAGCGGCGCTCCGCCCCCTCGACTTCGTCCGCTTCGCGGACTCCGCTCAGGGTGACAACCCTTCGGCTCGCTGCGCTCAGGGCGACAACGTCAAACCAGCATCCTCGTCAAGAAACCCGGATTCAGCACCCGCCACGGCGAAACGAAATCTCCCGTCACACCGATCAGCGTGTCCGCCATCCCGCGACGCTCAAGCCGACCCACTGCGCGATCGAAGAGCGCCGGCGTGAGCATCGAATAGCCAATCAGCCGCTCGACGATCCACTTGCCGAGAAAGCGCTGGCGACGCAGGGTGCGATAGTGCGCGAGTCGTGCGGCGGTCAGCGGCGTATCGCTTGCGAGTACTTCATCGAGCACGCCCGCGGCCAGCTCGGCTCCGGCGAGCGCGGCACAGATCCCTTCGCCGGTGAAGGGATCGAAAAAATCTGCGGCATCGCCCACCAGCAGCGCGCCATCGGTCACGCTGCGCCGCGACATCGCATCGAACGGTCCGGTGACCATCACTTCGCGCACGATCCGCTCGCGATGAATCCGGCCACGAATTCCGGGGAAACGCTCGAGCGCCTCGAGGAAGAATGTCGTGGCATCACCCCGTGCTCCTGCCGCGGCCTTCGCAGAAACAACCAGCGCCACATTGGTCACGCCATCGCCCATAGGATTGAGTCCGACATAGCCATCGCGACTCACGTGCATATCTGCCGCACCACCCAGTCCGGGCACATCCGTCACGTGCGCGACGAACGCCATCCGCTTGAGCCAGCCCTGACGCCGGAGACCGGTGCGCCGGGCGACCACGCTGCCGAGGCCGTCGGCGCCCACCACCACACGTGCCATCGCGGTCGACAGCTGGCCCCCTTCGTCGCGCAGTTGCACACCGCAAACACCGTCGCGACCGCGGACCAGATCCACGACCTGCTGTCGCTCCATCACCGTGACGCCAGCCGCGCCTGCCGCGTCGAGCAGCGTCGCATCGAGCACGCGGCGCGGCAGCGAAATCCCGGTGGCCCGGAACGGTGCGCCACCCGCCTCGGCGAAGCGGCCACTGAGTGCCGCGCCGTAGGCGGCCGTGACGTTGGTGCCGACGAGAGGAGCCGAGGTGTGATGCTGATCGAGCGTGGTGAGCACGCCGAGCAGATCGAGATGGCGCACGCTTTCGGGGGAGAGATACTCGGAGCAGACTTTTTCGCGCGGGAAGACGGCCTTGTCGAGCAGCAGCACGCGCCGGTTGGCGCGCGCGAGCCGGAGTGCCGTCGCACTTCCCGCCGGACCACCGCCCACCACCAGCACATCGAACACGTCAGTCACCCTTGCAGCCACACGCCTGCATCACGCGGCGCCGGAGTTCTTCCGGGCAGCAGTTGCGGCAGGTGGCGCGGAGCCGTTCGAGCAGCGCCTGCTGCTGTTTCTCCTCGCAGAGGCACTTGCGACACTCGGCCAGGTGGGCGCAGAAGGCGTCGGTTTCCGACGCGCTCAGCTCGCCGAGGCGGTAGGCATCCAGGCGATCGAGTACGGCCTGGCAATCGAAAGACAGCTCGCTCATGACTCCCCTCCCCCCGACGGGAGGATCCCCGTCTCCTCGGCATAACGTCGGAGACGCCCCTGAAGGATCCGCCGGGCACGAAAGAGCCGCGATTTCACGGTTCCCACCGGGATCCCCAGCGCCTCGGCCACGTCGGCGTAGGGGAGGCCTTCCATGTCACTGAGCACGAGCACTTCCCGGAAATCGGTGGGCAGGGCATCGACCGCGGCCAGCACCTCATCGTCCACGAGCTCGCGGAAGAAGCGCCCTTCCGGGTCGGGGTCCTTGAGGTCGACCGGTTCGGGGATCGCTTCCATATCGACGGCCTGAGGCGCCCGCTTCCGGCTGCGATAGCCGTTGATGAACTGGTTGCGCAGAATGGTGACCAGCCAGGCCCGGGCGTTCGAGCCGGGGCGGAAGGAGCTCCACCCGCGGAGGGCGCGCAGCATGGTGTCCTGCACCAGATCTTCGGCGGCGGCGGGGTCGCCGGTGAGCCGGAGGGCCACTCGATACAGGGTATCGAGATGGGGCAGCGCTTCGTCTTCGAAGGCGGCCGGGGCGAGGGTATCGGACATCCCGGAAGGTAAGCACTGCTACCCGGTCACGATCGCTCCGGGTTACGTTGTTCCCCCCAATGTCATTAACGCCAGCCATCCTGCCCCTCGCCCTGCTCGAGGCCGTGCAGAACATCGATACCCCGCCCGATGACGGCCTGGGCGCCCTCGAACACGAGCTCGCGGCCAAGCGTCTCGGCCTCTCGCCCACGGTGGCGGCACAGGTCGCCCGCTATCGCGAACGCGCCGCCGCCGGTGGCGACCTTCCCGAAGATGAAGCGCTCGCCGTTTTCCGGCTGGTTGGCCGACGGCCCGATGCCGCGCTGGTCTATGCCGACGCGGGCCGCCGTGCGGCGCGCTATGCCGCGCGCCGCCTCGGCATCGCGACGCGCGGGCTGATCGCCGCCGCACCGGGGAAGCTCGGGACCCGACTCGGCCTGCGAGCGTCGGCAAAGCTTGCCCGACGCTGGCTATTGATCGAGATGAGTTCCGAGGCCGGCGTCGCGCGTGCCGAAGCCGCCGATTCGCTCGGGCTCAGGGCGCGTGAAGATGGCGTCGGCTGTCAGTTCTACTCGGTGGCCCTGGCCGAGCTGCTGCGGCTCGTTGCGGGCTTTGAAGGGTCGATGGTCCACGAATCGTGCCGCGGACGCGGCGATCGCACCTGTCGCTGGCTCGCCGCCAGGGGAGAGGGTTACGAATGAAGGGTCTCACCGCAATCGATCGTGCTCGCCTCACGGCATCACTGGAGCAGATCAACGCCGATGGCTGGTTGTTGTTCGACTTCCACGGCTGCAATCCGGTGGCGCAACAGCTCTTGCCCGGTGGGATGGGGACGCGCCGCGTTTTCGTCTGGATCCCGCGCGAGGGGCCGATGACAGCGATTGTGCACCGCATCGAGATGCAGCCGTTCGACGGCTTTCCCGGCACCATCATTCCATTCTCGCGTCACGCCGAATTGCACGCGGCACTCACGCAAGTGGTCGGCGGCAAGATCGCGGCGATGGAAATTTCGGCACGCGATGCGGTGCCGTATCTCGACCGGATTCCGTGGGGGGTGATCGACCTGCTGCAGTCGCTCGGCGTGAAGGTGGTGCCGAGCGCGCGGCTGGTGACCGAGTTCGTGTCGACCTGGTCGGCGGCGGAGACGGCGGAGCACCAGACCGCGGCCGAACTGCTGCGTGACATCGCCCTCAAGGCGCTGGCCCGGGCGGTCACGCTGGGGGGCACCGGCTACAGCGAAAGCGCGATGCAGCAGGAGGTCGTGCGGGCGATGGAGGGGGCGGGGATGTACCTCACGACCCACCCGATCGTGGGGTTCGGGCCGAACGCCGCCAACCCGCATTACGAGCCGCATCCGGGCGCCGATCGCACGCTGGCGAACGATGAGGTCATTCTGCTCGATCTCTGGGGCGGCATGCGCGAGGGGGCGATCTTCGCCGACCAGACGTGGATGGGGTTCAGCGGAACGGCGGTGCCGGCCCGGGTCCAGCAGGTCTGGGAAACGGTCCGCGACGCGCGGGATGCCGCGATCCATACTCTGCAGGCGCTGGTCGCGGCGGGTGAGCCGGTGCCGGGCTATCGCGGCGACCGGGCGGCCCGGGAAGTCATTGAGCGCGCGGGTTTCGGCGAGTGGTTCGTCCATCGGACCGGTCACAGCATCGATCGGGATCTCCACGGCAGTGGACCGCACCTCGACGATTACGAGACCCACGACGACCGGCTCCTGCTGCAGGGAAGCGGTTTTTCGGTCGAACCGGGGATCTATCTGCCAGGTGACTTCGGGTTGCGTAGCGAGGTCAACCTGTACTGGGGCCCGTCAGGACTGGTCGTGACCCCCCGGGAGCCACAACGCGAGCTGGTGACGGCATAGTCCCCCGGGGGTAACCCGGGGGGTTGCAGGGCAGGGGGGAGTGGGTCATCTCATTGCGTTCCACCCAGTTACAGCCAGGTACCGGGTCGGAAGCGGTTCGGTGACAGTTGCTTGACACTCGTACGAAGGGCGGGCATATTCTTCCCAGCCCGGCAACCCGCTGGGATTTTCCTTTCGTTAATACAACTGACCGACTGTAGACCGGAACACACGGTTTTCGTGACCGGTCGTCGCGAATCTCGCGGCGTTCGTGTCGCCATGGGCGCCTCCTCGGGCGCTCTCCTACGCAGCATTATTCCCGTTGCAGGCCAGGCGGGGCGTGGGTTTCCGAGGAATACCTCAGTACCTGCTGGTGAAGGAAGTCTCTCTGTGATCTCGCCTTCGGAGGACGGTTCCATGAAGCAAACTGTTGTGAAGGCCCTCGCACGTTCGGCGCGCGCAGTCGCGCTGGCGGCGGTGGTATCCGGGCTCGGCGCTACGGCGCTCGTTGCCCAGTCCACCGGCAAGCTCGAGGGACGTGTTCGCGACCCGGGCGGTCAGCCCGTCGCCAATGCGCGCGTCGCCATCGTCGGTAGTGCGGCATCTGCCGTGGCAAACCCGCAAGGGTACTACTTCATCAACAACGTACCTGCGGGCGACTTCTCGATCCGGGTCTCTTACGTCGGCTACAAGCCGGTGGAAGTCTCGAACGTGAAGATGCTCTCCGGTCAGACCATCACCCAGGACATCACGCTGACGCAGACGGCCGTGACGGTGCAGGAAATCACCGTCGTCGCCGCGCAGAACGCGCTGGTGCCTCGCGACAAGGTCACCTCGAAGCAGCTCGTCGACGGGTCCTACACCGACAAGCTGCCGGTCGACCGCATCGGTAGCGTCCTGGCCTTGCAGCCGGGCGTCGCTTCTTCGCCTGGCGGCGGCACGCTCTCCGTGCGCGGTGGCCGTGGCGACGAAAACGCCACGTACATCGACGGTGTCCCGGTCGCCCAGGGTAACCGCGGCACGGGCGCCGGTCGTGGCCTTACCGCCACCGGAAGCCAGCAGGGCAACCTGAACGCGCCGAGCACCGGCACCGGCACCGTCGGCGTCGGCACCAACTCCTTCGAAGACGCCTCGGTCACCACCGGCGCCTCCTCGGCCGAGTTCGGTGGCGCGCAGGGCGGCGTGATCTCGATCACCACCAAGACCGGTGGTTCGCGCTTCGCCGGCAACGTCGGCTACGAAACCGACGAACTCGCCGGTCAGCGCTACGGCCAGGGCTACAACCGCCTGCAGGCCTCGCTCGGCGGCCCGATCATGAAGGACTTCACCTTCTTCGTCGGTGGCGTCCTCGAAGGCGCGAAGTCCGGTCTCCGCGGCTACAACGGCTGGGAAGTGCCGAACTTCGTCCGTACCACGGTCGACACCACCTACGCGGTGCCGCGCACGCGTAACTCGGCGACCTCCGACACCTTCCAGGTCCCGGTCTACAAGTATGCGATGTTCCGCGGTGAGTGCGACAACGCGGTCGTGGCGAATGCCTCCGACCCGGACATGCGCGATAACTACGGCTACGAGTGCCACGGCAACCGCAGCGCGTACGCACCGACCACGAACATCCAGCTGACCAGCAAGCTGAACTACTCGTTCGGTCAGGGTTCGCGGGTGTCGCTCTCGTACATCACGAGCAGCAACCAGAACCGTGGCCAGCGTGGCGCGGACGGAACGGCCGGCACGCTCACGCGCAACAACGTGGCGACGCTGAACTGGACCCAGACGCTGAGCAAGAATGCATCGCGCGCCATCGCGCTCGATGCCTACCTCTCGTATCAGTGGGATCGCTCGATCAACTCGACGCTCACTGCGGCGTCGGAAGAGAGCACCCGCAATCCGTTCAACGGCTGGCTGCTCAAGAACTTCGATTTCATCTATGACATGAAGACCTTCCCGGTCACCGATGAACTCGTGCGCAACTACCGCATCCAGCAGGCCGGGACGCCGATCACGGTCTACGACCGCTTCAATACCTCCCAGTACAACGGCAACACGGGCTGGGGCGGCGCGCCGGACGGCGTCGGTATGGGCGCTGGCGGCGGCGGTACCGCGCCGGGCGTCCTGAGCACGGCCTCGGAAAACCGCCTCGTCGGCAAGGCCAACCTCGACTGGCAGCTCGACCGCTACAACCGCGTGAAGTTCGGCGGCGAGTACACCAAGTACACCACGAGCACCTACAACATCGGCGCCACCGGTCAGTCGTTCTCCGACATCTGGCTGGCCAAGCCGATTCGCTACAACGTCTTCGCCGAAGATCGTCTCGACCTCGGTGACGTCGTCCTCGTCGGCGGCCTGCGCTACGACTATTTCGATGTCGGCGCGAGCCACTGGAAGGACTTCCCGCGGATCTCGTCGGCGCCGGGCTTCACGCCCGAGACCGTCGACAATTACCTGACGCCGTTCAAGAGCCACAACTACCTGTCGCCGCACATCCAGGTCGCCTTCCCGGTGACCGAGCGGACCAACTTCCGCCTCTCGTACGCGCAGCAGGTGCAGCAGCCGGACTTCTCGGTGGTGCTCTTCGGGTCGAACACCGACCTCTCGATCACCAACACGAACAACAACTACGGATCGGACCTCGACTTCGGCAAGTCGATCCTGTTCGAGTTCGGCGTCTCGCACGCGTTCAGCGATGACATGGTCCTCGACCTGACCGTGTACAACAAGGACAACCTGGCCAACCCGGCCGGTCGTCTGATTCCGCTGACCGACCCGATCGGCAACGACCGCAACGACATCCGCCTCACGGTGAACCAGGACTTCGGTAACACCCGCGGACTCGACCTGCGCCTCGATCGTCGCTTCGGCAACATCTTCAACGGCACCATCAGCTACTCGTTCCAGGATGCCAAGAACACCGGCTCCGATCCGTACTCGTACATCAACTACGGTTCGCGCATCCTCTCCGGCCTGGGCGGCACCAACGCCTCGCCGCCGCAGCAGGCCCAGCCGGTCGGCACCTCGCGTCCGCACAACATCGCGGGTCAGGCGGCGTTCAACTTCCCGGCCGACTACAAGTCCGGCTCGCTGGTTGGCTCCATCATGAAGCGCGTCGGCATCTTCAGCACCTTCCGTTACGCGGCCGGCACGCCGTACACGCGCTGCCCGGCGACCGAAGAAGCCTCGATCAACGTCACCTCGGGCAACCCCTGCGGACGTGAACTCGCCGGCGACTTCAACGCGGCGCGGCTCCCGGCCTACAAGGAGTTCAACCTCCGCGTGACCAAGGGCTTCGCGGTCGGCAAGCTCGACTTCACTGCCTATGCCGACGGCCGGAACATCCTGAACCTGAAGAACATCGGCACCGTGTTCACGACCACTGGCTCGATCCAGAACGTGACCTCGCAGGACCGCGCCTGGACGGGCGACTCCACGACCTTCGCGAACTTTGCGAAGGGCAACGGCGCCTACAACAACGCCAGCGGCACCATTTCGCTGCCGACGTCCAACGCCGGCTGCGCCAACTACGCCGACGCCTCGGGCAACTCTGCCGGACCGAGCTGCTACTACTACCGCAAGTCGGAACAGCGCTTCGGTAACGGCGATGGCGTCTACACGCTGGCAGAACAGCGCCGCGCGTCGGACAACAACCAGCTCGGTAACTACCACGTGTCGCGGTTTGCCTTCGCTGGTCGGACGGTACGCTTCGGTATGGAAGTGAATTTCTGATCCACGCTTCGCCCTGGGTAGAACGGATGGGCCTTCCGGCCCATCCGCTCCACTCCGGTCGCCAGTTTCCATTCTCGAGAGGTCGCAATGCATTCACTGCGTGGTAAGCGGGGCAGGATCGCGACGCTTTTGTTCGCGCTCGCGGCGGCAACGGCACTGCCGAGCCCGGCTGCAGCAGGTCCGGAGCCAGGCGCCAAGTCTGGGTCACGGTTCCGGCTCCTGGCCGGTTCCCTCGGCGCCATGACCATCAACCGCGTGTACTACGGTCTCAGCACCGGCGGTCTCGTCGGCGTTGACTCCACCAACTCGTCCACCATCGGCGGCGGTTTCTGGCCGAAGGGCACGGGCGACCAGTACATGTTCAATTCCGGTCTGCAGGTGTCCGGCATCATCAAGGGCGCCAAGTCGGCTTCCAACCCGTGGGGTGGCGACACCACCGGCGGCTTCTTCTTCGATCCGAAGGGAACCACCGAGCACGGTATCGGCCTCACCGACCTCTACAACGCTGGCAATCCTGGCGACGTAGCGAACTGGCCCTCCTACGGCTTCGTGCCGCAGGGCGACACCAGCGAAGTGCTCTTCGACCCGCTGCTCCGCGGCCGGCTCTCCGGTTCGCAGGGCGACGTCTGGTTCCTGACCTGGGAAGGCGATCCGGGCGTCAACGCCGGCCGTCCACACCCGCTCGGCATCGTTGCCGAGTACCGCGGTCTGGGCTGGAACTATCCAGCCGGTAACGAAGACATCCTCTACTTCATCATCACCTTCTACAACGTCACGTCGGTCAATCCGGCGGACTACGCGAATGTCCGTGACGGGCTCCGCGAGAAGCTGGTCGAAGCGGCAGGAAACTTCCAGCGCCTCAACAACGCGAAGTTCGGCATCACGCTGCCGACTGCGGGCTACACCATCAATCCGTTCTATGCCGCCTTCGCTGCCGACGCCGACGTCGCTGCAGCCGGCGCCAACTTCGCCTCGGTGAACCTGCCGTTCGCGATGGGTTACGTCTACGACGGTACCTTCTCGAAGCCGGCCGGCTGGCAGTTCGACCCGGCCATCTTCGGCAAGCCGTTCTTCGCCGGCTCAGGCTTCGTCGGCGTGAAGTACCTCAAGGCGCCGAGCGGCGCTGGTCAGATTCAGCTCTTCTCGCTGACGACCAACGGCGGCTCGTTCCCGGACCCGGCCAACACCACTCGCCTCTTCCGCTACATGTCGGGCGATGTCGGACCGGACCTTGGCGTCGCCTGTAACCAGGGCGTCGTGCAGGTCACCCACATCTGCTACGTCAAGTCCGACGCCGGTTCGGACGTCCGCATCCTGCAGTCGGCCTCGGCCGACTCGCTGAAGCCGGGCGAATCGAAGTCGATCGTGGTGGCGTACATCCACGCGGCTCCGGTGGCTCTTGCGGCCTACCAGGGTGGCGCGCCGTTCGTGCCGCCGGGCGATCCGACCCGCCTCAGCAACCCGGGCCTCCTCGTTGCCGGCGCCAACAAGATCGACTCGCTGACCGGTTTCAACGGCTACACCGACGCCAACAACGACGGCATCGTGCAGCAGTCGGAAATCAAGACGATCCCGGGCTCGCTGCTCAACAAGGGCCTCACGGCGCAGGCCGTGTTCGATGCCAAGTTCCTGCTCCCGTTCTCCCCGGAAGTGCCTGAATTCTTCCTGATCCCGGGCGACGAACAGGTCACCGTGCTCTGGAAGCCGTCGGCATCGGAAGCGCAGGGCGACGCGTACTTCCAGATCGCGAGCACTCCGACCGTCACGCCTCCGGGCGGCGGCGCGCCGGTACCGAATCCGCTCTACGATCCGAACTACCGCAAGTTCGACGTCGAAGGCTACCGCATCTATCGCGGCCGCATCGACTCGCCGAACTCACTCAAGCTGATCGCCCAGTACGACTATGCCGGTACCGAGTTCAAGGACTTCGGCGGCCAGGTGCCGCTCGGCTCGGCCTGCGCCCCTGAAATCAGCGTCACCACGTCGTGCGCTGGTGTCTTCGACCCGATCGTCTCGGGTGTGGGTCGCACCAAGTTCCGTTCGTACGACATCAGTGGCGAGTTCTTCCAGGTCAAGTTCGGTAACCGCGTCCAGCTCATCTCGGGCGACATCCTGAACCTGACGACCGACACGCTCATCACCGGCAAGAACAGCGGCTTCCCCGCGCTGGCCAACACCGGTGTCCCGTTCGTCTACCACGACCATGACGTCCATAACGGCCTGGTCTACTACTACGCCGTCACGGCGTTCGACGTCAACTCGATTCAGTCTGGTCCGTCCAGCCTCGAATCGCCGCGCATCACGCGGCGTGTGACACCGAACACCAACTCGGCGAACTACGTCTCCAGCGCCACGCTGACCACGACGATTGAAGGCCGCGGCGTGAATCAGACCGCGAAGTTCCCGACCGCTCCGACGCTCGACGGCACGACCGGCATCTTCTCCGGTCCGCAGCAGCCGATGAACGCTGGTGTGCTCGGCTTCGTGGGTGACCTGGCGAAGGAAGTGGTCAAGACTGGCGGCGCACTCCGCGTCAAGCTCGACTCGATTGACATGGGCCAGATGGATCTCTCTGGCTGCTGCGGTGGTGGTTCACCGGCGATCGCGCAGAACTTCTACGTCTCGCTCACGGCCGATGGCGCGACCACGAAGGTGAAGATCCCGGTCACCAACCGTCTCGAGTTCGACGTCACGTCGGCTCAGTTCTTCGACGCACTCACGGTCGATCCGGTGCTGGCGGCCAAGTTCGGCGCCAACACGGCCTTCAAGGCGAAGGGTTCGTTCGCGATCACGATGCCTGAGGGGCCGAAGACCGGCGCCTGGAGCCTTGGCGCTGCGCTGGCCGAGCCTGGCTTCGCCGCGGGCGACCTGCCGGCCGGAACGACCAACTTCCGGTACAACGGTGCCCGCTGGTTCGACGGTCCTTCGATCACCAAGAACGAAGTCACCGCTGATCCAATCAACGGCTCCTGTGGTGGCACTGGTCTGACGGCCGCGTGCTCCTCCACAACCTCGTTCGCCAATGCCGGCAAGCTGACCGGCGTGACCACGGTGTACCAGCCGATGGCGTACACGATGTTCAACCGTGAGTGGCGCAACATGGAGTCGCCGCTCTCGACTGTCCGTCGTGCCGCCGACTACAACATCTACTGGGGCGCCGCGGGCAAGGTCGACTCGGTCATCGACGTGACGCACAACGTCGTGGTGCCGTTCCAGGCCAACACCGTGACGGCTGGCTGGGGCATCCTGAACCAGGCTGCAACCAACGCGGCGGGCTTCTTCGACAACCGTCCCGGCGTCCTCACGCCGACCGACTGGGTCTGTGTCGAACCGTTCCGCAGCAAGATTTCGCAGCCGACCAACACGTTCTTCTCGTGCACGGCTCCGGCAGTTCCGCTGAGCCAGACGGCGACGCTCGGTCCGATTGCCTTCGGTGCCGGCGACAACCAGGCCACCACGGGCCAGTCGGTCCGTAACCCGGCCAACCTGCAGGCCAATCCCGGTTTCTCGATGATCGTTGCCGGTGTCATCTCGATGTTCGAAATGGCGGCACTGCCGGCGCAGGGGACGGTCTGGGCGCTGCGCGACTACGCTGGTGGCATCATCGCCGGCGGCAAGGGAACGGGTGGGTCGGGTAATGCTGGTCCATATCGCTTCGTCGCGGGTGTTCGCCCGTTCACAGCGGTCGGAGCCGAGGTCGTGGTCTCCTACGCGGTCGAGAACACTGTGGGAGCCTCCACGGCGGCCTCGCTGGCGAAGGTGCACACGGTGCCGGACCCGTACTACGTGACCAGCGCCTTCGAGGCAACAACCACGAGCAAGATCATCCGCTTCGTGAACCTGCCGGAGAAGGCCACCGTCCGCATCTACACGTCGAGCGGTGTGCTGACCCGTGTTCTGAAGCAGGACTCGGGGATCTTCGGTGGCGAACTCACCTGGGACGTCCGTAACCGGAACAACCAGTTCGTCGCCAGCGGTGTGTACTTCTACCACGTCACGGCGGAGAACGGTGAAACCACCGTTGGCCGCATGACTATCGTCAACTACGCCCAGTAGTCCACGGAGCCGGGACGGCGCGCCGCTTGCGACGCGCCGCCCCACCTCAGGAGAACGACGCATGATGCGCTTCACCAAGTCTCGCTGGATCTTTGCCCTCGCCCTCGTCGGCTTCGCGCCGGCGGTTGCCGTGGCCCAGGAATCCAACGCCGACAACGTGGGCTACGGGACGACTTCCGCGGAGTTCCTGCTCCTCGGTGCCAACGCCCGCGGCACCGCTCTCGGCGGATCCTACGTTGCCGTCGCCACTGATGTCGGTGGTGTCAACGCCAACCCCTCGGCCATCGCACTGATGACCCGGCCCGGCGTGCAATTCTCGCAGTTCAACTACGTCGCCGACACCAAGCTCAATTGGGGCGCAGTCGCGTTCCCGTTCGGCGGCGGGTCGAAGGCGTTCGGCATGCAGATCGGGACCTTCGGGTTCCACGACCAGCCGGTGTACACCCCGTCCAACCCGGAAGGGAACGGCGAGCTGTACGACGTCTCCGAAACGTTCGCGGCACTGACCTTCGCCCAGAACTTCTCGGATCGCTTCTCGGTCGGTATCACGGCCAAGGGCGTCTTCGACCAGCTCGGCCAGGCCTCGGGAACGGCGTTCGCACTCGACTTCGGCACGCACTTCCATTCGAACCTGAATGGCAAGCCGATCCGCTTCGCCTTCACGCTGACCAACCTCGGTACCTCGCTCAAGTACGAAGGCGACGCCATTCGCACCACGGCGCCGCGCGACTCGATCGAAGGCGTCGACCCGATCGCCACGCTGCCGCAGCCGGCGACTCTCCGCACCAGCGGGTTCTCGCTGCCGACCACGTTCCGCGTGGGTCTGGCATACGATATCCTCGCCGCGGGGAACAATCGCTTCACCCTCATGGGTGAGTTCAACCAGCAGCGCTCCAACAAGGCCGCCTTCGGCTTTGCCGGTGAGTTCGCGGCCAACAAGCTCGGCGGCTCGGGCTTCGGCGTCGCGGTTCGCGGATCGTACTCCTCAACGCCTGCCAACTCGTACAATTCCGACTTCTTCGGAGTCGGCGTCGAGAAGGCCAGCGCCGAGAAGACCCAGGGCCTCGCCTTTGGTGGCGGCCTGAACTACAGCAGTGCCAACTTCTCGCTCGGCTTCGACTACGCCTATCGCAAGATGGGCCTGCTCGGCACGACGAACTTCTTCACCGTGTCGCTGGGCTGGTAAGCAATGCTTTACGGTCTGCTTCTCTCGTTCGGCGCCCTGGGTGCCACCGTTCCCGCACCGCCGCGTCTGGCAGTGCAGGCCATCCGGTATTACGTGCCGTCGGTGAAGCAGACGCAGGTGATCGGGTTCCTTCAGGTGCCCTATTCGCTGACGGAACCCGCCGGTAACCGGATCGCCTGGCAAGTCTCTCTGGTCATCAAGGATGCTGCCGGCACCACGCTCGGCAGCCAGAGCTGGTGGTCGGGCGCACCGGCGGCAGCTCGTTCCGCCGACGCCATGGGGATGGAACCGCTGCGCTTCCCACCGATGGCACCGGGGTCTTATCTGGTGCAGGTCACGGTGAAAGACAGTGTCAGCGGCAAGACCGCCACGACACAAACGGCGGTCGAGGCATTCGCGACGTCACCAGGAGTTTCCGACCTGTTGCTCGCCAGTGCCATGCGCCGCGCTGCGCCGGGCGACAGCACCTCCGGCATCGGGGAATTCGGTCGCGGTTCGTATCGCTTCATCACCGCGCCCGACCTGAAGCTCGATGGTGCCAATCCCGTGCTGTCGTATCTGCTCGAGGCATATACCGATGCCGAGGCGTCGGCGGCCACCACGATTGACGTGCGTGACGCTGCGGGCAAGAGCATCTACAAGCTGCCGGCTACCCGGCAGATGATCCCGGCTGGCGGCGGAGTCATCGCCGGTCAGCTGCCGCTGGAAGGTCTGGGCGAAGGGAACTACAAGTTCGTGGTTTCCGTGGCGCTTGGCGGCCGGACCATCGAACGGAGCGGCGACTTCGCCGTCGGCGGGCTGCAGGCGTCATTGGCGCGGGACATCGCGACTCGGTCGGCGTCACGCGGGCTCGACGAAGCCTACTTCGGCGGCATGACCGAAGAGCAGCTCGACGAAGCTGCCGAAGTCTTGCAGCTGATCGCGACCAACAAGCAACTCGCCGTCTACAAGAAGACCGGGGCCGACAAACTTTCCCCCACGGCCAAGCGGGCGTTCCTCGTCTCCTTCTGGGCCGAACGAGACCAGAACAAGGCGACGCCGGAGAACGAAAACCGGATCGCCTTCTACGACGCGGTCGATTACGTCAACAAGACCTACGGTGAGCGCGGTCGCGCGGCCCGGCCAGGCTGGAAGACCGATCGTGGCCGGATCTGGGCTCGCAACGGTGCACCGGATGACAACTACAAGCGGGCGCAGGAAGGTCGGGCGCCCAATATCGAAGTCTGGCGCTACACCCGCGGGCGGATGCGCTACTACATCTTCGCCGATCGCAACGGGCTGAGCCAGTATCAGCTGATGAATTCGAACGATCTCAAGGAGCAGGGCCTCTCCGACTGGAGAGAGATCGTGACCTACGAAGCGGCCCACGATCTGGGTACCTACCTCGGGGTCAACTTCTCCGGTGCCATTCCTGGCTCCGGCGGGGGAACCACGTCGCCGCCGCAATAGGACCAGTACAAGTAGTGACCCACCGGTCGCCTGCGGCCGGCATTCGAAAGTGCAGCAATCCATCACATTTCGTGAGGAGCAGCGTATGAAGGGACTGATTCGTGGGGCCGCAGGACTCGCCGTCGTGTTGGCAATGTCGGCCTGCAGCAAGGACGAAACCATCGACCTGATGGGTGCGCCGACCGGCGTTCAAGCGACTCCGATCTCGGCATTTACCACCAAGGGCGACTCCGTGGCGATCCTGCTCCGCCTCGTGAACGACCGGAACCAGTCGATTCCGACCGAGTTCACGGTCGGCAACGCCGGACCGGCGCTTACGATCCACTATGACGACAAGTACCGCCCCGACTACACCTCGGGCGAATTGGTACCGCCTGCCGTGAAGCCGCAGCAGCGCTACTTCGCGCTGGGCACGAACAATGGGACGTCGACGTTCACCGCGACCGCTGGCGGCTTCACCAGCACGATCACCGTGGTGGTGTTGCCGAAGACGCTTGAGGCCGCACTGAACAAGACCGCGAACCTCGTTGCCGGCGATACGGTAATCATCAATGCACCTGCAGGGCTCAAGTTCACGCCGACCTCGGCGGTCTCCTTTGCGACTGGCGCGAATGCCATCGCATCCCGGGCGGCAGACTCGAGCAGCATCAGCGTCATTCTCGGGCCTGGCACCGGCGGAATCGCCACGGTGACCAACGTCTTCCTGAACTACGCTCCGACGCTCGCAGTGAAGACCTATACCACCACCAACGCGGTCGCTAGCACACCGGCCATCACCGTTGCCCCGACCACGGTCTCCAATGCGGCGCCGAACATCGGCGACACGATTGCCGTGACGCTTGGTGGGAACCTGCGTTTCCTCGCGGATTCCAAGGTGCTGATCGGCGGAACCGAGGCAGGCATTGCCAGCGTAAACGCTGACAGCTCCGTGGCGATGGTCATCCCGGTGCGCAATTCGACCGGTAAGGTCACCTACACCAACATCGCCCTGAAGTACCTGAACGTCGTGAAGCTGGCTGTGGATGGCGACAAGAATGTTGCGGTCACCAACACCTACGCCGGGCCGACGCTCGCCGGGACCGGCTCGCCGGCCACCGCCCCGTCCATCTTCGTTCCCGCCAAGCTCGGCAGGACGGTTGTGCTGACTGACATCGGTAATGGCGGCACGTTCAACGTCGGTGGCGCCTGCACCCACGCCGGCGAGAACAGCTGCAAGATCTACAAGATGGTCCTGCCGGTCGCCGCAACCCTGGACATGAAGCTTTACTGGAAGGGTTCGGCCGACCTTGGGCTCTACTTGATCAACGCAGCCGGTACGACTGCGTCGAACATCAGCTCGGGCGCCAACATTCCAGACCAGTTCGGGCCGCAGACCGATGGTCCGGAAGTGTCGGCCGCAGTCGCTTTCGCGGCGGGCACCTACTACTTCCTGGTCGCGAACTACAGTGGGCTCAACGCAATCTCGAGCCTGCAGATCGCGTTCACGATCCGGTAACCGCTGGACAGCAGGTAAACGAACCACCCCCGTCCGGGATTCCGGGCGGGGGTGGTTTGCTTTTGGTAAGGGAGCCGCTGACCGACTGACACTCAAGGGTACCAGCTGCGTATGTTCGGCCGACTCACACCCGGACCACGAATGCGCCGCCTCGCCCTCCTGCTTCTCGCTGCACCACTCGCCGCCCAGTCTCCCTCGGCCCACGAACGGCTCCTCGAAGCCGATCACGCCACCTCCGACGCGGTCTACACCACGGGTGCCGCAGCGGCGCTGCCCGCAGCGCTCACCGACGACGCAGTCCTGGTCTGGCCAGGAGCGGCTGTGCTCAAGGGGGCACCGGCGGTCACCCGTTTCCTGGGGCTGCAGAAGGCGGTTGTCGGCGCGAAGATCTCCTGGCAGACCCAGCATCTCGAAGTGTCGCGCGATTCGTCGCTCGGCCTCGCTTGGGGTGTCGCGATCATCGATCGGGCGGCCGGAGCCGGGCTGCCCGGGTCGCACCGGATCGCCCGCTTCCTCGCGGCCTGGAAGCCGGTGAACGGCGCCTGGCGCATCAGCGCGCTCGCGTTCAGCGGGCTCCTCAATGGCGCCGAGACCGTGTGGGGCGATTCGCTCGGGGTGAAGGAGTGGCCGCTGCTTCCCTCAACGGGCGCGGCAGCCAAGTTCATCGCCGCCGATTCATCCTTTGCGGCGCTGGCGGGGAAGGAAGGAGCGGGGAAAGCCTTCGGCTACTGGGCAACACCGGATGCCGTCACCTTCTCCGCGAGCGGCGAACTCACCATGGGGCCCCGATCGATCGCCGCCGGCTTCGATGGGGATGCGAATCACTGGTCGTGGGGTGCGGTGGCCGCAGGCGCGTCTACCGACGGCACCCTGGGCTGGACCGTGGGTCAGGCAGTGATCGCGGGAAAGGATCGCTCGAGCAAGTCGAAGTACCTCACGCTCTGGCGGCGTGACGCGAACGGCAGCGTGCGGTTCATTTCCGATGGGGGGAATGGGAGGCCCTAGTCACCGCTCCGCGCGCGGTCACAGCGCGCGCAGGTCATCCGCACCACTTCATAGGAGCTCAGGCCCCTGAGTTCCTTCCAGCCTCGACCCGTCAATCGCTTGAGCGACCGGTAGACCCACGCCGGGTCGAAGCCAGCGCGTTGTGACGCCGAGCAGAGTGAGCCACGAATCGCTCCTGCATCGGCGAGCAGCGAAGTCAGCCGGACCGCCGTCGCCAGCGTCCGAAATGGTGGCAAGCCGGCTTCGCGCAGCAATCGATTTAGGTGATGTCGATTACGCAGCCCGAGCTTACGCGCGAAGCCATCAGCTGAATGGAACGCGTGCGGATTGGCGAGCACTGCCGCAAGCAACGAGCTGCGCCGGTTCTCATCGGGCTGATTGCGTCCAGGGTCGGAGTCGTTCGGGTCAGAACCACGTCGCAGGGGGGGCTGCACGGATTCCTCATTGGGGGATGAGAAGGCTGTCCCCTTAAGTATCCGGCTTTCGAATCCTGGCGGAAGGGTGCTGCTCAGCCGAGCATAAATTCGGACAGATTCTTGACACTGCTGCAGGCCAGCGGCGCCCCATGCGATCCAGGCGCCGCTGGTCTGACAGGGACATGGCTAGTTCAAGCCACCGGCGCAGGCATTCGTATTGGTGAAGGCGTTCCCTTCGAATGGAAACCAACCCGTATCTTCATCTTCCCCAACCGCACGAATCCAGATGTACATAGAGTAGGGCGCGCCCGCGTAGTCGATCGGTACATCAACGCTCCCAACATTTGCACCCGCCGAAAAAGTGCCACCCGCCAAGTAGGTCCCCGTCGCAGGGTTATCCGTTGCTCCGGAAGTGCTCCGGACCTCCCAAACGTTCCCGGTGTGAGTCCAACCAGTCCAGCCGAAAGTATACTGGTTGTAACCGTGTACGGTATGCTCACACGCCGTCATCGAGAATGACGTGAATTCCGCCGGGTGCTTGATCGGCGAGCGCCCCGTGAATGCCGAAGTCCCGATCAGCCCCGCAAGAAAAATTCCCGCGACTCCGGTCCTGCCAATTCTGTTGAGCATACTCGCCTCAGAGGTGAGATGGGTGAGGTTGAGAGTATGCTGGTGGTCGATCAGAAATCGTAGGACTGATTGAGCGAGAATCAACCAGGCTGCCCCACCCCCTGCAGCGCACTCAGCGCGGTGGCGAGATCCTCGCCATCGCGCCATTGCATCTGGAACAGCTTGGCGTACACACCACCCCGGCGCAGCAATTCCGCGTGGGTCCCCTGTTCCACGATCTTCCCCTTCTCGAGCACCACCAGCCGGTCGGCGCGCTGCACCGTACTGAGCCGGTGCGCGATGATCAGCGTGGTGCGCCCCACCAGCAGCCGCTCGAGCGCGGCCTCTACCAGTCGCTCACTCTCGTTGTCGAGTGAACTGGTGGCCTCGTCGAGGACCAGCACCGCCGGATTCTTGAGCACCGCCCGGGCAATCGCGATCCGCTGACGCTGGCCGCCCGAGAGCTTCACGCCGCGTTCGCCCACCAGCGTGTCATAGCCCTCGGGGAGGCGCTCGATGAACTCGTGCGCGTTTGCCACCTTCGCGGCCGCCTCGACATCGGCATCCGACGCCTCGGGGCGCGCGTAGGCGATGTTCTCCTTCACCGAGCCGCTGAAGAGCGTCGGCTCCTGCGGCACCACCCCGATCGCGCGCCGCAGATCGTGCAACGCGAGGTCGCGGACATCGATGCCGTCTAGCAGCACGGTGCCGTCTTCCACGTCCCAGAAGCGCGGCAACAGCGACGCAATGGTGGTCTTGCCGGCACCCGACGGCCCGACGATGGCGACGATTTCGCCCGGCGCGATGTGGAGCGAGAGCCCCTCAAGCGTCGGTGTCGCGTCGTCAATCAGCCGATAGCGGAACGAGACGTTGCGGAACTCCACCTCGCCGCGAATCGGCAACGGCAACGCCTTCGGCACCGGCGGGTCGGCAATCGGTGACGCGCTCTCGAGCAGCTCGAACACCCGCTCGGCCGCGCCGATCGATTCCTGGAACGCCGAGAAGAAGGTCGCGATCGCACCAATCGACGCGGCGATCGTCACCGTGTATAACAGGAACGACACCAGCTGCCCCGCCGTCACCTGGCCCGAGAGCACCATCCGGCCACCCTCCCAGAGCACTGCCGTGATGCCGCCGAAAGTCGTGAAGGTGATCACGCCAAAGAAAAGCGCCCGCACTCGTGCCCGCTTGAGCGCCTTCTCCACCACTTCGGCGATGCGCGAGCCGAACCTCGCGATCTCGTGCGGCTCCTGCGCAAAGCCCTGGACCACCCGGATCTGTGAGAAGGCCTCTTCCGCCGTAGCTGTGGCCTCGGCCACCTGGTCCTGCACTTTGGTCGAGATCCGACGCAACCGGATGCCGAAGAAGAGCGCCGAGCCGATGATCACCGGCATCACGCCAATCGCCGTGAGCATCAGCTTCGGCTGCATCAGGAAGAGCATCACGATGCTCCCCACCAGTGCCAGCGCCTGCCGCGAGAACTCGGCGAGCTGGTGGCTCATCATCCCTTGCAGCTGGGTGATGTCGGTGGTGAGCCGCGAGGTCAGCTCGCCGGTGCGTCGGTCGGCGAAGAATCCCGGCGGCATCTCGAGCAGCTTGGCGAAGAGTTCGCGCCGGAGCCCCGCCACGGCACGTTCACCGGTGGCCGAGAGGTAGTAGGTCTGGATGTAGTTGAGGATCGCCTGCGTCGCGAAGAGCACCAGCAGACCGACGGCGATTCGGTCGAGCAGCGCCTTGTCGTGCTGCTGGAAGGCAGCGTCGAGCAGGTAGCGCACCACCAGCGGGAAGGCGAGCGAAATCACCGATGCCAGGATCAGCGTGATCGCAGCAATGATGAGCCCGCCGCGATACGGCTTGATCCGCGGCCAGAGCCGCAAGAGCGGTCTGGCGGAGGTGCGGCGGGTGGTCTTCAGCAAGTCGGCCTGACGGGGCGGGAGAGGAGGGCTCCTGCCCGGTGGTCAGTGCGCATGCGGCGTTGTCGTGGCCACTTCGGGTGAGTCGAGAATCAGCATCTGCGGCGGCGGTGCGCGGTGACCGAACGGAATCCAGCGATCGACAGCCATCGCCACGAAGAGCAGCGCCAGATACGAGAGCGAGTACTTGTACATCCGCCACGTCGTGGGCGTCACGCCCTCTTCGCGCAGGATCATCCAGCAGAACTGCAGGAAGCGCACGCCGAGAAGGAGTGCCGCGACACCATAGAGGAGCCCGGAGATGCCGACCACCGTGGGCATGATGGTGAGCGGAATCAGCATCAGGGTGTAGAGCAGCATCTGCCGCTTGGTCTCGGGCACGCCGTGTACGTTCGGCATCATCGGCACGCCGGCGTTGCCGTAATCGCGCTGCTTGTTGAGTGCCAGCGCCCAGAAGTGCGGCGGCGTCCAGAAGAAGATGATCGCGAAGAGGTAGAGCGCGCCGAGATCGATCGAGCCGGTCATCGCCGCCCAGCCCACCAGCGGCGGGAAGGCGCCGGCCGCGCCACCGATGACGATGTTCTGCGGCGAGATCCGCTTCAACCAGATGGTATAGATGAAGACGTAGAAGAGCAGCCCGCTGAGCGCGAGCCACGCCGCGAGCGGATTCACGAAATGCCAGAAGAGAGTGAAGGCCACTGCGCCGAGGGTGATGCCGAAGAGCAACACGGCGCCGGGCGTCATCCGGCCCGACGGAATCGGCCGCAGCTTGGTGCGAGCCATCTTGTCGTCGATGTCCCGGTCGAACCACATGTTGATCGCGTTCGCGCCGCCGGCCATCAGGTAGCCCGCGAGGGCGACCCAGCCGATCAGCCCCCACGATGGCATCCCCGCCGGCGTGATGAACATCGGCGCGATGGTGGTAACCAGTAGCAGCGAGATGATCCGCGGCTTGGTCAGCGTGACCAGGTCGGCGGCAAGCGATGGGGCACGCACGGCAACGGCCGCTGCGGGGGTCGCGTCAGACATCCAGAATATTGCCTCGCAGGCCGCGCCCCTAGGCGGGACGGCCGAGTGGTGTCAGTTTTCCAGAGCCGCAACATACCAGCGCCGGACACCCCCCTCAAGGAATTGCCAATGGAAGAGCGCCTGCCCCGCAACCTGGGCCTCTGGAGTGCCGCTGCCGTCCTGGTAGGGACGACCATCGGGAGCGGAATTTTCCGGGTCCCCCGTGAGGTAGCTGCCGCCCTCGGCGAACCCGGGCCGATGCTCCTGCTCTGGGTGATCGGCGGGGTCATCACCCTCACCGGGGCGCTCACCATCGCCGAATTGGCGGCGGCGTATCCGCGGTCGGGGGGGATCTTCGCCTATATCCTCGAGGCGTACGGGCCGCTGCCGGCGTTTCTCTACGGCTGGGCCGAGCTCACGGTGATCCGCGCCGCGGCCATCGGCGGGATCTCGCTGGTCTTCGCCTCCTACCTGGGGGAGTTCATCGCCCTCACCCCCCAGACCGAGCGCTACGTGGCAGCCGTGGTGATCGTCCTCATCGCGCTGCTCAACTATCTCGGCGTCGCCTACGCCTCGGCGCTGATGAATGTCACCACCATCCTCAAGTACGGTGCGATGCTCGGGCTGGGGCTCTTCGCCTTCACCTTCGGGGTGGGGGGGAGCTTCGCCAACTTCTCGACCCCGGCGCCGGGGGCCACGGTCACGGTCTCGCTGATGCTGACGGCCCTGGTGCCGATCATGTGGACCTACGACGGCTGGTCAAACCTCTCCTTTGTGGGTGGTGAGGTGAAGGATCCGGGCCGGAACCTCCCGCGCGCCCTGATCCTCGGGACCTCGGCGATCGTGGTGATCTACCTGCTGGTCAACGCGGCCTACCTCTACCTGCTGCCGATCACCGAGATGGCCGGCGCGGCCCGGGTGGCCTCCGAGGCCGCCAAGAAGATCTCGATCTTCGGCACCGCCGGCGCGGCAATCATCTCTGGGGTGGTGATGGTCTCCTGCTTCGGGTCGGTCAACGGCTCGATCCTCACCGGCCCAAGGATCTTCTTCGCCATGGCCGAGCAGCGGCTCTTCTTCCCCGCGATTGCCCGGGTCTCGCCGCGATTCAAGACGCCATCGACCGCGATCTGGCTCGCGGCGGCGCTGGGCGTCACCTACGTGCTCCAGAACGACTTCGCCGCCCTCGCCGACCGCTTCGTGCTGGGGGCGTGGCCCTTCTACGCGATGGCCGTGATGGCGGTCTTCACCCTCAGGAAGCGCGACCCCGACGCGGTGCGCCCCTACCGCACGTTGGGGTACCCGGTGGTGCCGGCGATCTTCCTGCTCGCGTCGGTCGGGATGGTCGGCAATGCGCTGATTGCCCACCCCAAGGAGAACGGCTTCACCTTCGGGGTGATTCTGGCTGGATTGCCGGTGTATTACGCCTGGCAGTGGTGGGAGAAGCGGAGTCGGGTAGCAGGGTGAAACGGGGGAATGGGGAAGGGGGAAGCGGGACCACCTTGTCACCCTGAGCGAAGCGAGGGGGCGGAGCTCCGTCTCCCTCGACTTCGCAGCCCTGCGGGCTGCTTCGCTCAGGATGACATGCCCTTCCCCCTTCCCCCTTCCCCCCTCCCCCTTCCCCCGTCCCCGTCTGATTCGTACCCAACCGTCGCTCCCCCGTGACCTTCCCCAGGAATTTTCCAGCAGTTCCAGGCTGGTTGCTTGCGTACCTCACTCTCGGGGACGACATTTGTGCCGCTGCCAGTCTCGGGGCACCCCTCACCACGGAATCACAGGAGTTGCAATGAAGCGATTTGTGCGTTTGGCACTCACGGTGTCGAGCGTCCTCGTGACGATGCTGGCATTGCCAGCGGTCGTCGCGGCACAGGGCGTGACGACGTCCTCGATCCACGCGGTCGTCACCGATCCGTCGGGCGCGCCAGTGGCCGGGGCGCGCGTCACTGCCGTGCACACCGAGTCGGGCACGTCCTACTCCGCGATCACGCGCGCCGATGGCCGTGCGACGATCCCGGGCATGCGCGTCGGTGGACCGTACAAGGTCACCTCCACCGCCATCGGCTTCACGCCGACGTCGAAGGACAACATCTACCTGCAGCTCGGTGTCGCCTCCGATGTGGCGCTCGTCGCCAGTCGCCAGGCCGTCACGCTGGGTGAGCTGACGGTCACGGCGCAAAAGGACCAGGTGTTCTCTTCGGACCGCACCGGCGCCGCCACGTCAGTCGACAAGGAAGTCTTCGCGGCCCTGCCGACGATCTCGCGCGGCCTCGAGAACTTCACGCGTCTGTCGCCGCAGTCGAGCGGCACGTCGTTCGTGGGTCAGGACAACCGCCTCAACAACATCACGGTTGACGGCTCCTACTTCAACAACTCCTTCGGTCTCGGATCGCAGCCGGGCGGCCGTACTGGCGTGGCCCCGATCTCGATCGATGCCATCGAGCAGGTGCAGGTCAACGTGGCGCCGTTCGACGTCCGCCAGGGCAACTTTGCCGGCGCCGGCGTCAACACCGTGACCAAGTCGGGCACCAACTCGTTCAGCGGTTCGCTCTACTACCTCGGCCGTAACCAGGACCTGGTCGGCACCAAGGCGGGCGCGCTGATCTTCAATCCGGGCACGTTCAACTTCCACCAGTTCGGTGCGTCGCTGGGTGGCCCGATCATCAAGAACAAGCTCTTCTTCTTCGGCAGCTACGAAGACGACGCCCAGACCCAGCCGGCCACGACCTTCGTGGCGAACAACGGCGGCGAGACCGTTGCGGGCAACACGACGCGCGTGCTCAAGTCAGACCTCGAGACCTTCTCGACCTACCTCAAGACCAACTTCGGCTACGACACCGGCCCGTACACCGGCTGGAACCTCGAGGTGCCGTCGCGCCGCTTCCTCGGCAAGCTCGACTACAACCTGAACGAGCACAACAAGATCGCGGTCCGCTACAACCTGCTGAATTCGTCGTCCGGGCAGGCGGTCTCGAACTCGAACTCGCTCGGCAACCTCGGCAACCGCCGCGACAACGCGAACTCGATGTCGTTCCAGAACAGCGGCTACAACATTCTCGAAAACAACCGCTCGTTCGGCACCGAGTGGACGTCGACGTTCGGCGGCAACATGGCCAACGACCTCATCATCGGCTACACCAAGAGCGATGAGAGCCGCGCCGCGCTGCAGACGATTTTCCCGCTCATCGACATCCAGAAGGACGGCCTCACCTACATGTCGGCCGGGTCGGAGCCGTTCACCCCGAACAACGAACTCCGTTACAACAGCTATCAGCTGCAGAACAACTTCACGATCTACGGCAACAAGCACGACCTGACCTTCGGCGTCACGGCCGAGAAGTACCACTCCGACAACGTCTTCTACTCGGGGTCGCAGAGCGTCTACGTCTACAACTCGCTCGAAGACTTCTACACCGACGCGAACGACTTCCTCGCGAATCCGGCGCGCACGGCATCGCCGGTCACACTGAACCGTTTCCAGGTCCGCTACAACAACATCCCGGGCCAGGAGAAGCCGTTGCAGCCGCTCGACGTGAAGTCGTACGGTGGCTACCTCCAGGATTCGTGGCGTCCGAATGATCGCTGGCGCTTCACCCTCGGTCTCCGCGCCGACGTGCACCACTTCGACGAAACCGGCCTCGAAAACCCGGTTGCCGCGGCGATGACGTTCCGCGATGCCGATGGCAACCCGGTGCAGTACTCCACGAGCAAGATGCCGAAGGCGTCGCCGCTCTGGTCGCCGCGTTTCGGCTTCAACTGGGACGTGAAGGGTGACCGCAGCACGCAGATCCGCGGTGGTACCGGCGTCTTCTCCGGCACGCCGCCGTACGTCTGGATCTCGAACCAGATCGGCCAGAACGGCATCCTGACGGGCTTCGACCAGCAGAGCAACACCAAGGCCCGGCCGTTCAACCCGAGCCCGGCTGCCTACAAGCCGACCAACGTCACCGGCGCCCCGGCGGCGAGCTACGAGCTCGACATCACCAGCGACAACTACAAGTTCTCGCAGCTCTGGCGCACCGACATCGCGATCGACAAGCGGCTGCCGTGGAACCTCGTCGGCACCGCCGAGTTCATCTACGACAAGGACGTGAATGGCGCGTCGTACATCAACGCCAACCTGCCTGCGTCGCAGACCAACTTCGTCGGCGCCGATAACCGCCCGCGCTACACCAGCAACAAGCTCAACAGCAGCATCACGGGCGCGATGGTCCTCGGCAACGAAGCCGTGGGCCATTCGTGGAATGCCGCTGCATCCCTCGAGCGGGCGTTCAGGAACGGCTTCTACGCCAAGGCGGCGTACAGCTATGGCGAGTCGAAGAACACCATCGACCCGGGTTCGGTCGCGCTGGGCAGCTGGAACGGCAATCCGATCTCCAGCAACCCGAACAAGCCTGAGGCAGCGTTCTCGGCCAACTCGCCGGGCAAGCGTCTGTTCGCGGCGCTGTCCTACCGTGCGGAATACTTCAACTTCGGCGCGACGACGCTGTCGCTCTACTTCGAAGGCCGCACCATCGGCAACTCGAGCTACGTCTTCTCCGGCGACCTCAACGGCGACGGCGCTTCGACCAACGACCTGATCTACATTCCCAAGGACGTGTCGGAGATGAACTTCCAGCAGTACAACAGCACGGTGAACGGCGTCACCAAGACCTTCACCGTGGCCGACCAGAACGCTGCCTGGGAAGCGTACATCAATCAGGACAAGTACCTCTCGGCCCACCGCGGCGAGTATGCCAAGCGTGGCGCGGTCTGGCTGCCGATGGTCTGGCGCACTGACCTCAGCGTGGTGCAGGAAGCCTTCGGGCGCGGTTTCGGGAAGAAGAACACCGTCTCGTTCCGCCTCGACATCCTGAACGTCGGCAACATGATCAACAAGGATTGGGGCCTCTCGCAGCGCCTCGTCTCCAACTCGCCGCTGCTGGCGCAGACCACCGGCGCCGACGGCAAGGCGCTCTACCGTCTCCGCGCCATCAGCAACGTCCTGATGGATCACTCGCTCGAAAAGACCGCTGGCAACAGCGACGTCTGGCGCATTCAGCTCGGCGCGCGCTACACCTTCAACTAGTCGCCGCTGCTGCAGCAAAAGAGGCCGCCTCCCCGTCGGGGAGGCGGCCTTGCTGTTTGAGCCAGCGTTGACTCACCTGGCGCACTCCTTCGTCATCCCGATCCGGAATGACGATGGCGCGTGCCCTGATTCGCCTCACCCTCGCGAGGAGTGCGCCGGCACTCCTCACGCACCACTGTCCCGATGCCGCCCTGGTCCTGACCCCCTTCGGCCGCTGGCTCCGCAATCAGCTGCACGTCAGCGTGAGCCACTGTCATGGCATCGTGATGGAGCGGCTGCTGCTACGTCGCCTGGAGCTGGTGATCGTGCTGACCTGCCGAGCGACAGCCGCCCCGCTGGTGTCCACGCTTGCGTGCGTCGGCCGGGTGCGAGGAGAAGCCGCGCGCCGGGCTGTGGCGCACGGGTGGCTCACCAGCGCCGATCAGCTCTGGGGGTCGCAGGAACTCATTGTGGAGGTGCCCCCGCTGGTCAGGAGCGGACGCGTTTCAGCAGCACCAGCGCCAGCAGCAGGAAGAGTCCGTTCATTGACCACGCCGCGAGTTCGGGCGAGATGATCTCCTTGCCACCGAGCGCTTTCATGATCTGGGTGCCGGTGAGGTACACCAGCGTCGTACCGAGGGCGAAGGCGAGACCGAGCGCGGCGCCAGCGCGCGGCGCGGTGAGGGCGAGTGGTGCACCAAACAGGGCGATCACGATGCAGGCGAACGGCACCGCGTACTTGAGTGGCAGGTCCACCGCGAGCGATCCGGGCGGCTTCCCCGAGCGGCTCAATTGCGCCAGATAGCCGCGGAATTCCTCCATCGTCATTTCTTCGGCCTTCTTCTCCTGGTCGAGCAGCGTGTTCGGCGTCTCGACCAGCTGGCGATGCCGCAGGGAGAGATAGCGGAAGCTTGTGGTGGCCCCGGCACTGTCGGTCACCACGCTGACGCCGGAGAAGAAGCGCCAGCTCGCACGGGGGCCGAGCCAGAGAGCGCTGTCGGCGGCGATGGTCCAGTGCGGCTGGTGCGCCACGATCGGTCCTTCGATCAGGAGCCCGCCCTGCGCGCGAGCGGGTACCCGCGTCATCTCCTTGATGACCCAGGTCCACTTCGTGGGCGAGCTGTAACCGAACTGGAAGCGCTGCACATCCTTTGGTGAGGTCCGGTCGCCTTGCAGGGTGCGCTGGCGCGAGGTGCTCACGGCGGCGGCCTCCTGCAGCCCGAAGGTCAGTGGCACCGCAAGCAGGGCGAGCAGGAGCATCGGCGCGATCAGCCGGTAGAACGAAACGCCGCCCGCTTTCGCGGCCGTCAGTTCGCTGTGACGGCCCATCCCGTTGATGGTAAAGACGGTGGCGAAGAGCACGGCGGCCGGGAGGTACTGCGCCATCTGCCACGGGAAGAGATAGAGCTGGCCGAGGAAGATGTCGGGAATCGGGATGTGACGGTCGGTGAGCTTGCCGAAGCGGTCGGCGGTATTGATCAGCACCGAGATCGCCGGGATCCCGATCGCCGACAGCAGGAAGATGCCGGTCCACTGCCGCAGCACGTAGCGGTCGAGGATGCCGAAGACCTTCACGTCTTCCTCCGGAACGGCCAGCGGATGATCGAGAGCAATCCGTCGAGAATGCCGCCGGTGCGTGCCGTCCCCATCTCGCGATTGGCCACGATCACGCCGACGAGGCCGAGGATGGTGAAGAGCACGACCGGGCCGTGCATCGCAGTGATCGGCGAGATGTACCCCTTGTTGGCGACATTCTCGCCGCCGATGAGCAGGACATAGAACGCCATGAAGATCACCAGCGACGCCCCGATGACCAGGCCGATTCCGCTCCGCGGGAAACGAAGCGCCAGTGCGACGCCGAGCAGCACGAAACAGAAGGACGCCAGGGGAATCGAGAACTTCTTGTGATACTCGACTTCGTACTGACGAATCAGCGAGGTGGCACGACCGATCTGGATCGATCGGCTGCGCACTTCCTCGATTGTGCCCACGGGCCCCGGGATCTGCTGCACCACCGGCGGGACCAGGAAGTTGC